>VBKO01000141.1 GCA_005888115.1 Deltaproteobacteria bacterium | reverse complement strand
AGTGGCCCGAAGACCACACCGAACGGGTTGGTGAAGGAGAGCAGCACGGGCACCTCGGCGCCCGCGTCCAGCGTCAGCGAATCGCTGACGCGCGCGCCCGCCACGATCCCGAGCGGACCGCCCACGCCGAACAGCGTGGAGCCGTGGTTCGAGTACAGGGTGAGCCCCGGCGAGGCCTGCAATACCACGTTGATGCCGCCGCTCGGGGCGTCGGTCATCCGGTACCGGTAGGGGATCTGGAGATCGACGCCGGTGAGGCTGTTTGTCGTGTTCATGAAGCCGTAGTTGAAATTGACGCGCGCGCCGAAGTCGGTCCGCTCGTTCGCGCCATGCAGGTAGGTGAAGCTGACGCCCGGCCATCCCACCTCGGCCTGCACCACGCTGTTTCCCGACCCGATGGTGCGCCCAGCGGTGGCGCTCCAAGCCGTGTCTCCGATGGGGATGATCGTGCCCGCCGTGCCCGGATACTGCTCCACCTGGGCCCGCGCCGCTGCCGCTGCGAGGACCAGCACGGCTGCCGCCCACCACGCCATCGTTCGCATGTACACTCCTCCAGTCCGGCAGTTACGGTGCGCAGCGGTCGCGCTCGCGGCAACCGCGCCGCGGGCTCGCGCCCGACGTCGTCCGCTGCGTCCGGCGTCGCTTGATCTTCCGGCCGCGTCTTGTAGGGTGCCCGGCACCATGGAGGTCCTCGCCGGAGACGTCGGCGGCACCAAGACGCTCCTCGCGATCGCGGAGGTCGGCGAGCTTCCAGGGGCGGGCGCACCCTCGATCGAGCTCCGGGAGAGCTGCCGGTATGACAGCCGCCAGTACCCCGGCCTGGGGGACATCTGCCGCGCGTTCGCCGCGGAGCTCGGGCGGCCGCTCCCGGCGCACGCGGGATTCGGCGTCGCGGGACCGGTGTCGAGCGGGCGGTCGCACACTACCAACCTGCCCTGGGTGATCGACGAGCGCGAGCTCGCCGCCCTTCTCGGGATCCGGTCGGTGCGGCTGGTGAACGATTTCCATGCCCTGGCGCTGGGGCTCGCCGCGGTCAAGCCGCACGACCTGGTTCGCCTCAACGAAGGAGTGCACGACCCGGCGGGGCCCCGGGCGCTCCTCGGCGCGGGGACGGGCCTTGGCGAGGCCGTCGCGGTCGTGGGGGCGTGCGGGCGCCAGGAGGTGCTCGCCTCGGAGGGTGGTCACGCCTCTTTCGCTCCGCGAGACGAGCCGGAGATGGAGATCCTGCGTTTCCTCCTGCGTCGCCACGACCACGTTTCCTGGGAGCGCGTCGTCTCCGGCGACGGGCTCGTCAACATCGCCGAGGCGATCGCGCATTCGAGCGGAGCGCCCCTGCCCCGGCGGGTAGCGGAGATGGTGCTGTACTCCCGGGACGACGCGCCCGCCGCGATCACCGAGGGCGCGCGGATCGGCGATCCCGTCTGCCGGCGCTCGGTGGAGACGTTCTGTAGCCTGTACGGGGCGGAGGCGGGCAACCTGGCGCTCAAGGCGCTGGCGACCGGCGGCGTGTACGTGGCCGGAGGAATCGCTCCGAAGCTGCTGCCGGAGCTGCAGGACGGCCGCTTCCGTGCCGCTTTTGTCGCCAAGGGACGCATGCGGCCGCTCCTCGAAACCATGCCCGTGCAGGTGGTGCTCGATCCGAACACCACGGTGCTGGGCGCCGCCGCGCTCGCCGCCGACGGAGCAACGCTTCTGCCCCAGGCGCGTCCCACACCTGCGACCACTCCCTAGGGAACCCATGCCCCAGAACACACCCGAGCTGGAAAAGAAGGCGATCGACACGATCCGCTTCCTCGCCGTCGACGCGGTGGAGAACGCCAACAGCGGCCATCCTGGCATGCCGATGGGAGCGGCCCCGATGGCGCACGTGCTCTGGACGCGGCACCTGCGCTTCAATCCCAAGGATCCACGCTGGCCCAACCGCGACCGCTTCGTGCTGAGCGCGGGGCATGGGTCGATGCTGATCTACGCGCTCCTGCACCTGGCCGGATTCGACGTGACCCTGGACGATCTCCGCAAGTTCCGGCAGTTGCACTCGAAGACGCCGGGCCACCCCGAGTTCCGCGACACCCCGGGCGTCGAGGCCACCACCGGCCCGCTCGGGCAAGGCATCGCCAACGCGGTCGGCATGGCGCTCTCGCTGAAAATGCTCGCCGCGCGCGTGGGCGAGGGGCTGATCGACGGATACGTGTACGGCATCTGCTCCGACGGAGATCTGATGGAGGGCGTCTCCGCCGAGGCCTCCTCGCTCGCCGGCCACCTCCAGCTGGGCAACCTCGTCTTCCTCTATGACGACAACCGCGTCTCGCTGGCCGGGCACACCGACGTGACGTTCACCGAGGACCGGCTCAAGCGGTACGAGGCGTACGGCTGGCACACCCAGAAGGTCGAGGACGGCAACGACACGGAAGCGATCGACCGCGCCATCCGCGCCGCCAAGCAGCAGAAGGAGCGCCCCAGCCTGATCGCGGTGCGCACGATCATCGGTTACGGCTCGCCCAACAAGGCGGACACGCACGAGGCGCATGGTTCGCCGCTCGGCAAGGACGAGGTCCGGCTCGCCAAGCAGAAGCTGGGGTGGCCGCAGGAACCGACCTTCCTGGTCCCCGACGAGGTGCGCGCATCGTGGGCCGCCCGCGTCGGGGAGCTGAAGAAGACGTACGACGCCTGGCAGCAGAAGCTCGAGCAGTGGCGCAAGGACGCGGCGCACGCGCGGCTTTGGGACCAGTACGCGAATCGGGAGGTGCCGCGCGATCTGGCCGAACAGCTCGCCAAGGTGGTGGCGAGCACCACCGCTGCGGAGGCGACGCGGAAGGTGTCGCAGGCCGTGATCCAGAAGGTAGCCGAGCTGGTCCCGAACGTGGTGGGCGGGTCGGCCGACCTCGACCCCTCGACGTTCACGTACATCAAGGACGGCGGCGACGTCCGGCCCGGCGACTACCGCGGGCGCAACATCCACTTCGGCGTGCGCGAGCACGGGATGGGCGCCGTCGTCAACGGGTTCGCCTACGACGGGTTCTTCGTCCCGTACGGCGCGACGTTCCTCCTCTTCAGCGACTACATGCGTCCGCCCATCCGGCTGGCGGCGTTGTCCAGGTTGCAGAGCTTATTCGTCTACACGCACGACTCGATCTTCCTCGGGGAGGACGGTCCGACCCACCAGCCCATCGAGCAGCTCGCCTCGCTGCGCGCCATTCCCAACCTGCAGGTATGGCGGCCCGGCGATCCGCTCGAGGTGGCGGCTTCCTGGGTGGCAGCGCTGCAGCGCAAGGAAGGGCCGACCGCGCTGGTGCTCACGCGGCAGAAGCTGCCGCCTTTGCAGCGCGCGACCGCGGGAGATCTGCAGAAGACCCTGCGCGGCGCCTACACCCTGGTGGAGGCGCAGGGCGATCCCGGGCTGGTCATCGTCGCCACCGGCTCGGAGCTCCCCGCGTCGCAGGCGGCGCTCCAGTTCCTCGACCCTGGCCTGCGCGCGCGCACGCGGCTCGTGTCCATGCCCTGCGTGGAACGTTTCCTCGAGTGGCCAGGCGACGAGCAGCGCAAGCTCCTGCCGCACGACACGAGGACCAAGCTCGTCGCAGTGGAGGCGGCCGGCGGGCTCGACTGGTATCGCATCATCGGAGATGGCCTGATGGTCGGAATCGACCGGTTCGGCGCCAGCGCGCCCGAGAAAGCGCTGGCGGAGGCCTACGGCATGACTCCGCAGAAGATCGCCGGGCGCATCTCCAAGTGGCTGGCCGAGGGCGCCCGCACCAACACCAAGGGGTAGACGATGAAACCCTCCCAGATGCTGAACGAGGTCGGCCAGAGCCCGTGGCTCGATCTGATCGGGCGCAAGCTCATCCAGTCGGGCGAGCTGCTCCGCTTCACCCTCGAGGACGGCATCCGCGGGGTGACCGCCAACCCGGCGATTTTCGAGAAGGCGATCGTCGAATCGGACGAGTACGACGACGAGCTGAGCCGGCTCATCGAGGCGGGCCGCACGCCGATGGAGATCTACGAGACGCTGGCCGTGGGCGACGTCCGCTCCGGCTGCGACGTGCTGCGTCCGCTCTTCGATCGGCTGAGCGGCAAGGACGGCTTCGTCTCGCTCGAGGTCTCGCCGTTCATCGCGCGCGACACCCGGGCGACCGTCGAGGAAGCCAAGCGGTTCTGGAAGGCGGTGGACCGGTCCAACCTCTTCATCAAGATTCCCGCGAACCCCGAAGGCATCCCCGCCATCCGCGAGGCGACCGCTGCGGGCATCAGCGTCAACATCACGCTCATCTTCTCCAACACCGTCTACCAACAGGTGATCGACGCCTACATGGCGGGCCTGGAGGACAGGCTCGCGAAGGGCCTGCCGGTGGCGCAGATCCACAGCGTGGCGTCATTCTTCGTCAGCCGCGTCGACACCGCCGCCGACAAGCTGATCGAGCAGAAGGGCGAGAAGTCGCTGCTGGGCAAGATCGCCGTCGCGAACGCGAAGGAGGCGTACCAGGTCTACTTGCGCAGCATCGCCACGCCGCGCTGGAAGGCGCTGGAGGCGAAGGGCGCCACCCGGCAGCGGCCCCTGTGGGCGTCGACCGGCACCAAGAACAAGGCGTACAGCGACGTGCTCTACGTCGAGACGCTGATCGGGCGCGAGACGGTCAACACCATGCCGCTCGCCACGCTGCAGGCGTTCAACGAGCACGGCAAGGTGGTGCCCGACTCGGTGCTGCAGGGCGTGGACGAGGCGCGGGCGCAGCTCGCGCGCCTGTCGCAGATCGGCATCGACCTGGAGGAGGTCTGCCGCAAGCTGACCGACGAGGGCCTGGAGCTGTTCAGCACAGCGCTGAAGAACCTGCTGCACGCGATCGGCGCGCGTTCGGAGGCGCAGCGATTCCGCAAGGCGCACAAGGTGGACGAGCGGCTCGGGCGCCGCAAGGAGGCGGCGGAGCAGGGGCTCCAGACCGCCGTCGCGAAGAAGGTCTCCGCGCGGCTCTGGGCGAAGGATGCTGGCTTGTGGAGCGCGGATCCCAAGCACCAGGAAGTGGCGAAGAACCGCCTCGGATGGCTCGACGTCACCCAGAAGATGCGGCACGACGCCTTCGAGCTGGCGAGCTTCGCCAAGGAGGCGGCGCAGCGCTTCCGCCACTGCGTGCTGCTGGGGATGGGCGGGTCGAGCCTCTGCCCGGACGTGCTGGCGCGCGTCTTCGGCAAGCAGCCGGGAGGGCTGGACCTCCGCGTCCTCGATTCCACGGCGCCGGATGCGGTCCGCAGGTCAGTCGAGGGATTCGACCTTTCGCGCACGCTCTTCCTCGTCTCCTCGAAGAGCGGCACCACCACCGAGGTCAATTCGTTCTACCGGCACTTCCGCAAGCTGCTCGACGGCCTCGAGGCGGGCACGCCCGGGCAGCTTCCGCAGCGGGACGCGAAATCGCAGAGCGGCGCCGGATCGCACTTCGTCGCCATCACCGATCCCGGATCGCCCCTCCACCAGCTGGCGCAGAAGGAAGGTTTCTGGCGGACCTGGGTCAACCCTCCCGACATCGGCGGCCGCTACTCGGCGCTGTCGTTCTTCGGGCTGGTGCCGGCGGCGCTCCTCGGGCTCGACGTCGGCAAGCTGCTCGACGAGGCCGATCGGGTGGCGCTCGCCTCACACGCCCGCGTGCCGCTCAAGGAGAATCTCGCGGTGCGGCTCGGCGCGATCGCGGGCGGCTGCGCACGCGCGAAATGCGACAAGCTGACGCTTCTCTCGAGCCCCCGCCTGCGGCCCTTCGGCGCGTGGGTGGAGCAGCTCGTCGCGGAGAGCACCGGCAAGAGCGGGCGCGGCATCCTGCCCGTCGATGGCGAGCCGCCCGGGGCCGCCGAGGTGTATGGCAACGACCGGCTCTTCGTCGCACTCTGGCTCGCCGGCGAGCACGCGCCGGAGCACGAGCTTGCCGTGCAGTCCCTCACCGAGGCGGGCCATCCGCGAGCCGGACGTGGCGGTGGCGAAGGAGAAGACGAAGGAGTTGCTCTCCGGCGGAAAGGTGCCGCCCGCCGAGCCGGCGCTGCGCGGCGGAGGGCTGGCGCTCTTCTGCAGCCCGGAGCACGCCGGGATCTTGCGCAAGGCGGCGGGCACGCTCGGGGGCGAGAGCACATCGAGCCCGGTCCATTGGATCGCCGCGCACCTTGCCCTCGGGCACGCGGGCGAATACGTCGCGCAGCTCGGCTACGTGATCCCCGACGACGCGCTGCACGCCGACTTCTCCAGGCTGCAGGGAGAAGTGCGCGACGCCACCCGCCTGGCCTGTACGTTCGGATTCGGGCCTCGCTACCTGCATTCGACCGGACAGCTCCACAAGGGTGGTCCGAATACCGGCGTGTTCCTGCAGGCGACCTTGGACGGGGGAGCGGACATCCCCATTCCCGGACAGCCGTACGGTTTCGCCACGCTCTTCGCGGCCCAGGCCCGCGGCGACTTGGATGGAGCTCATCCGGGAGTAGGTGCTGGAAAAGCGCCCCGCCGCGATACGGCGGCGAGTGGCGGCGAGTGGAGGCAGCGATGCAGATCGCGATGCTCGGGCTCGGCAGGATGGGCGCCAACATGGCGCAGCGGCTGCTCCTTCGCGGGCACAAGGTGATCGCCTACGACGTCGATCCTCGGCGCGCGACCGAGCTCTCCGCGCATGGAGCCCTGCCGGCGACCACGCTGGACGAGGTGGTCGCCGCGCTGCAGCCGCCGCGCGTCGTGTGGACGATGGTGCCCGCCGGGCGCATCACGGAGGAGCTGATCACCTCGCTCGCCGCCAAGCTCTCGCGCGGTGACCTGATCATCGACGGGGGCAACTCCAACTTCAAGGACTCGATGCGGCGGGCGCAGGAGCTGCAGCAGCGCGGCCTGTTCTTCATGGACGCAGGCACCAGCGGAGGCGTCTGGGGGCTCAAGAACGGCTACTGCCTGATGGTAGGCGGCTCGCCGGAGGCGTTCCGCCTGGCGCGCCCCGCGCTCGAGGCCCTCGCGCCGGAGAACGGGCTGCTGCACACCGGGCCGGCGGGGTCCGGACACTTCACCAAGATGGTGCACAACGGGATCGAGTACGGCTTGATGGCCGCGTACGGTGAGGGGTTCGAGATCCTCAGGACCGCGCCGTTCCCGAACCTGGAGCTCCCCGCCATCGCCAAGGTGTGGCTGCACGGCAGCGTGGTCCGTTCCTGGCTCCTCGAGCTGCTCGCCGACGCGCTCGGCAAGGATCCCCGGCTGGAGCACGTGCAAGGCTACGTGGAGGACAGCGGTGAGGGGCGCTGGACGGTGCAGGCGGCCATCGACCAGAACGTGCCAGCGCCGGTGATCACGCTCTCGCTGCTGGAGCGGATCGCCTCGCGCCAGCGGGAGTCGTTCAACGCCAAGGTCCAGGCGGCGCTGCGCAACGAGTTCGGCGGCCACGAAGTGAAGAAGGCCTGACGATGCCGTATGCGCCCGAGCACGACGAGCTGCCCAATCCGCTGCGGGTGGGCCTGCGCGCCGACTCGGTCCCGGAGCCCTGCGCCCTGGTGGTGTTCGGCGCCAGCGGCGATCTGGCGCATCGCAAGCTGATCCCCGCGCTGTACAACCTGGCGCTCACCGCCCACCTGCCGGCCGCGCTCGGAGTGGTGGGCGTGTCGAAGAGCGAGTACACGCACGAGCAGTATCAGGAGGACATGCGCGAGGCGGTGGGCCAGTTCTCCCGCACCAAACCCGTCGACGAGGATGTCTGGCGCGACTTCGCCGGCGGGCTGCGCTACGTGCCGGGCGCGTTCGACGACGACTCCACCTTCCAGCGACTGGCGGGCACGCTGGAGGAGCTGGACCGCGCGCGCGCCACGCGCGGCAACCGGCTCTTCTACTTCGCCACGCCGCCCAGCACCTTTCCCGTCCTGCTCCGCCAGTTGCAGAAGCACCGGATGATCCGGCCGCCGGGCGAGGCGCGTTTCACGCGGGTGGTCATCGAGAAACCCTTCGGCCGCGATCTGGCTTCGGCGCGCGCGCTGAACCGGATGGTGCTCGAGGTGATGGACGAACGGCAGATCTTCCGCATCGACCATTACCTGGGCAAGGAGACGGTGCAGAACCTCCTCGTCTTCCGCTTCGGCAACACCATCTTCGAGCCCATCTGGAACCGCAACTACATCGACCACGTGCAGATCACCGCCGCCGAGGAGCTCGGCATCGAGAGCCGCGGGCGCTACTACGAAGAGGCGGGCATCCTGCGCGACATGATCCAGAACCACGTTCTCCAGCTGGTATCCCTGACCGCCATGGAAGCGCCGGCGGCCTTCGACGCGGATGCCGTCCGCGACGAGAAGGTCAAGGTGCTCCGCACGATCTCTCCCCTCGAGGGGCCGGAGGCGGTGGCGCAGCGGGTCGTGCTGGGCCAGTACACGGCGGGGCAGATCGCCGGGAACGACGTGCCTGGCTACCGGGAGGAGAAGGACGTGGCGAAGGGTTCGCGCACGCCGACCTTCGCCGCCATCAAGCTGAACGTGGACAGCTGGCGCTGGGACGGCGTGCCCTTCTACCTGCGCAGCGGCAAGCGGCTGCCCAAGCGCCTCACCGAGATCGCCATCCAGTTCCGCAAGCTGCCCCACGCGCTCTTCGGCGAGGGAGCCGCGGCTCCCAACACGCTCATCGTGCGGGTGCAGCCGGAGGAAGGCATCGCGCTGCGGTTCTCGGCGAAGGTGCCCGGCGAGCGCTACCGCCCGCGCACGGTGAGCATGGACTTCCGCTATGGCACCGCTTTCGCGGCCGCCTCGCCGGAGGCGTACGAGCGGCTCCTCCTCGATGCGCTGCGCGGCGACCAGACCTTGTTCACGCGCAAGGACGAGGTCGAGGCGGCCTGGAAGCTGGTCGACGGGATCCTGCAGACGATCGAGGCGCCCGACGCGCCGCCGCCGTTCCCCTACGAGGCGGGCAGCTGGGGGCCGCGGGAGTCCGACGAGCTCCTGGGGCGCGACGGGCGCGCATGGAGGAGGCCATGAGCCTTTCCATCGGAGAGCCGATTTCGGGGGGGCAGGCAGCGCGCGGCTGGGACGAGATGTCCACCCGCTTCGACGGCGGAATCGACCTGGGCAAGATCCGCGCGCTGCTCCAGCAGGCGAAGGACCGCGGCGGCAGCCCCGGCGAGACGATCAGCGCGTTCAACCTGGTGGCCATCTACTTCAGCCCGGCGGCGTACGAGCGCGCCCAGGCGGCGCTCGAGGCCGCGGGACGGCTCCATCCGTCGAGGCTTCTGGTGCTCATCGCCGAGCCGCACGCCGAGGGCGAGTCGGTCGCCGCCCGCGTCTCGGTGGTGCGGAGTGGGGGCGCGGTCTCGCTGGAGCGGATCGTGCTGACCGCGCAAGGCGGCGGAGTGCGCCACCTGGAGTCGGCGCTGCTGGGCCTGCTCGTGCCCGACCTGCCCGTGGTGGTCGTCTGGGGAGGGCGCCCCGAAGGCGCGCTGCTGCGCCGGGCGGTAGACATGGCGGACCGGGTGATCATCGATTCGGGCACGCGCCCGCCGCAGGCGCTCGCGGACGTGGGCGCGATGCTCGCGCGCGGCGCGCCCATCGGCGACCTGGCCTGGGCGCGCATCTTCCCCTGGATGTCGCTCGCCGCCGAAGTGCTCGACGTCCCGAACCTCCGCGAGCACCGCGGCAAGCTGAAGTCCGCCCGGGTGATCTGCGCCGGCGGGATCGGTTCCGAAGGCGTGCTGCTCGCGGGCTGGTTCGCCTCGCGCGTCAAGAAGGCTCGGGTGGAGCTCGTGACCGGCCGGGAGCCCGAGATGGACTCGGCCATGCCCGGCGCTGGAGACGGAACCTCGATCACGGGATTGCCCTCGGCGACGCCGCTGGGAAAAGGGCAGATCGCCGTGTTCGAGTTCACCGCTCCGCCTGCGTCGTTCACGCTGCGGCGCGAGAAGTCGGTCCTGGTGGCCGAGGTGCGCGGAGACGATGACGGCGAGATCCTGCACCGCTTGCGCCTCCCCCCGGAAACGCCGGGCCGACTGCTCGGGCTCGAGCTGAAGCTCCTCGCCGGACAGGACGAGCTGTACGCGGCGGCGGTGCAGGCGGCGGTGAAGCTCCTGCCGCAGAGCGGCTCATGAGCGAGGTGGCGGTCGTCCGCGACGCGGGCGAGGTGGCGGCGGTCGCTGCGGAGCTGTTCATCGAAGCCACTGCCGGGGCCGTTGCGGCGCGCGGTCGCGGCTCCGTCGCGCTGACCGGAGGAGGGAGCGCGAAGCCCCTCTACGAGAAGCTGCGCTCGCCGCCCATGCGCGAGCGCATCCCCTGGGGCGCGCTGCACTTCTTCTTCACCGACGAGCGTGCCGTGCCGCCGCAGGACGAACGATCCAACTACGGCCTTGCGCAGCGCGAGCTCTTCGCGCACGTTCCCGCGCAGGCCGCCCAGGTCTACAGGCTCCGCGGGGAGGCAGAGGATCTGGACGCCGAGGGGCGTCGCGCGGCCGTGGAGCTGCGCGCGACCTTGGGGACGCCGCCGCGGCTCGACCTGGTCCTGCTCGGCCTCGGGCCCGACGGGCACATCTGTTCGCTGTTCGCCGGCGTGCCGGGCTCGGCCGAGCGCGGCGACGAGGAGCTCGTCCGGCATGTCCGCGCTCCCGAGCGCCTCGATCCGCGGCTGGACCGTCTGACTCTCACACCGTTCCTGATCGTCACCGCGCGCAACGTGGTCCTGCAGGTCGCGGGCGAGCAGAAAGCGACGGTGCTGGCGCGCGCGCTCAAGGGCCCGGAGGACCTGGTCGCCTGCCCGGCGCAGTGGCTCCGCCGCGCCGCGGGCCGCGTCGTCGTCGCGGCGGACGCGGCCGCCGCGTCGCAGCTCTGAGGTCGGCAGGCAATCCGGTCCTCCACGGATGCACGGGCGCGGCGACCGCCTGCATTCTTTCCCGTGCGGCGCTTTCTCGCTTACGGGGTGCTCGGGTTGGGAGTGGAAGTGGTCTTCACTTCCGTCGCGCGCGCTCTGCGGGTGCGCGACCGCCGCCTGGTCGGCCAGACGTATCTTTGGATGCTTCCGATCTACGGCGCCGGTGGCCTCCTCCTCGAGCGCCTGCACGCCCGCCTGGTGCCGCGAGGGGTGTCTCCTCCCCTGCGCGCCCTGGTGTCGACCGCCGCCATCCTCGCGTGGGAGTACGGGACCGGTTCGGTCCTCCGCCGTGCCTTGGGCGATTGCCCATGGCGGTACCGGCGCGGCGTCACGCTGCGCGGTTACGTGCGCCTCGACTATGCCCCGTACTGGTACGCCACGGCGCTCCTGTTCGAGCTCTTGCAGCGGGAGGTGCGCAAGCTCGATCGCGCGCGCCGGACCGCCGAGCGCCGCGCGAGTCGCGGCGAGGTCGAGGCTACCGGACCAGGCGCAGGTGGGCCCGCCGCGGAGACTCGTCCGGCGTCGGACCGGCGTCGCGCGTTTCGGCGGATGACCGATCGGAGGCCCTCGTTCCGCGTGGGACCGCCGAAAGGCCAGGCCGCTCGGGGCGCGCCGCAGGCGGGCGCTCCTTCTGCCCCAGCGTCTGCATGACCTCGGTCGGAAGGTCCTCCGGCCAGACCTGCCCGTCGCCGGCATGGCTGGTGATTCCGAAGATCGACTCCCAGGGCAGGATGCACTGGAACGGCGCGCCCGAGAAGGAGAGCGTCGCCTGGATCCGGCGCTCGTCGATCTCGAAGTCCGGGATGGAATATCGGTAGCAGAGGTTGAGACGGAGGTGCGCGTCGTTCGCGTACTGGGGCGGCACGATCACTCCGGCACGCCGCGCGTCGAGATGGACCATGGTGACGCCGCGCTGCAGGTATTGCAGCAGCGTCTGTTTCTTGCTGGGCACCCGGAGGGTCATCGGCGCGGTAGCTTTGCGCCATTCGTTGTCCACCGCAAGTGGATCCGGCGTTCAGCCCGCCGCGAACTGCAACGCGTACAGGCGGGCGTACTCCCCCTTGGTCGCGAGGAGCTGGTCGTGGGTTCCCAGCTCGACGACCCTCCCGTCGGCGAGCACCGCGATGCGGTCGGCGTGGCGGATGGTCGAGAGCCGGTGCGCGATCACCAGGCAGGTGCGATCGGCCATCAGGCGGTCCAGTGCGCGCTGGACCTCGCGCTCGCTCTCGGTATCCAGCGCGCTGGTCGCCTCGTCCAGGAGCAGGATGGGCGCATCCTTCAGGAGAGCGCGCGCGATGGCGATGCGCTGCCGCTGGCCGCCGGAGAGCGTGACGCCGCGCTCGCCGACTTGAGTGTCATAACCGTCCGGCAGCGCGCGGATGAACCCGTCGGCCCGCGCCGCTTGCGCCACCGCGATCAGCTGCTCGGGCGAGACGTCGGGCCGGCCGTAGGCGATGTTCCCGCGCACGGTGTCGTTGAAGAGGAACGTCTCCTGGGCGACGAGCGCCACCTGCGCCCGCAGCGACCGGAGCGACACCTCGCGCAGATCGTGCCCGTCGATCAGCACGCGCCCGGCGCTCGGATCGGCGAAGCGCGGCACCAGGTTCATCAGCGTGGTCTTGCCGCCGCCGCTGGGGCCGACCAGCGCGACCACCTCGCCCCGGCGCAAGGTGAGGTCCACCTCGCGCAGCACGAGCGGCGCCTGGGGGGCGCCGTTGCCGGTCGGACGAGGATCCCGGCGCGAACGCTCCGGGTAGCGGAACGAGACGCGCTCGAACCGCACTTGCTCGGCGAAGCGGGGCAGCTCCCGCCCACCTTCGGCGAGGCCCTCGGGCTCGTCGAGCACCTCGTACAAGCGCTGCGCGCCGGCCAGACCCTGCGTGACGCCCTGCCCCGTGCCACCCAGGTTCTTGAGCGGCTGGTAGAGCAACACGATGGTGGCCAGGAAGGAGATCACCCGCTCCGGCTGCAGCCGGCCGAGCTCGACCGCGCGCGCCGCCAGCACCACGGTGGCGGCGATGCCGACCGCCGCCATCAGCTCCAGCGTGGGAGTGAAGATCGCGCGCACGAAAAAGCTGCGGCGCATCGTGCCGAGGAAGCGCTCCTGCTCGGCGCGGAAGCGGTTCGCCTCGTACCGCTCCATTCCGAACGCCTGCACGATGCGCACGCCTTGCAGCGCCTCGTGGAGCAGCGTGTACAGGCCGCCGATCTGCTCCTGCCCGCGCACCGCGATGCGGCGCAGGCGCTTGGCGAAGCGCACGATGGGGACGACCGTGAGCGGCACCGCCACGAAGGCGAAGACGGCCAGCCGCCAGTCGAGCGCGATCGAGACGCCCAAGAGCACCAGCACCTGCATTCCGTCGCGCAGGTACGAGGCGAGGCCGTAGGTCACCGCGAATTCGACGGCGGCGACGTCGCTCGCGAAGCGGGAGAGCAGGTCACCGGAGGACGCCCGCGCGAAGAAGGCCGGCGGCAGCGCGAGCAGCTTCTCCTGCAGCGCGCGCCGCAGGTCCGCCACCACCCGCTGGCCGAGCATGCCCATGCAGTAGAACTGTCCGAAGTACGCAAGGCCGCGGGCCAGCGCGATCCCGAGGATGAGGAGCGGCAGGGCGCGCTGCAGCTCGCGCCGATCGAGGGCCGGCAGCCAGGGCAGGGCGGTCGAGCCCAGTTCGCCGCCGCGGAAGACGTACTGGAACAGCGGGCCGACCAGCCAGGAGAACAGGCCCGTCGCCGCCGCGAGCAGCACCATCGAAGCGATGGCCAGCGCGAACAGCCCGGCGTGCGGCCGGACGGCGGCGAGCAGGCGGCGGTAGTTGCCCATCGGCGGCGGACGGTGCCACAGAGGGCAGCCGCGGCGCCACCGCTTTGGTGCGAACGTCAGGAGGAGAGGAGTCGCCCCACGATCGGGGCGCCCCAGACGATGCCGACCAGGAGGGAGACCGCGCCGATGCCGGCCATCAGAACCGCGTGAGCTGCCGGGCGGCGCGCGATCCTGCCGATGGGAACGCCGAGGAGCCCGGTGAGCAGCGCCATCCCGCCGGTCGATCCGAGCGCGAACACCAGGAGGTACGCGGCCGCGGCGCGTGCGCTCGGCATCGATGCGAGCGCGAGCGCCGTGACGGCTCCCGTGCCCGCCAGACCGTGCGCGATGCCGACCAGGAACGGCCTGCGTGCGACGGTCCACGAGCGGACGTGGAAATGCCCCGGGTCGCCCGCATGCGCGTGCGAGGCGGGCCCATGGCGGTGCGTGATCGCAGCTCCGCGCGCGCGCAGCGACGAGCGCACGCTTCGGACGCCGAGACCGATCAACATCGCGGACGCCGCGAGCTCGAACAACTCGGCCCAGCGCTCCGGCAGCTGGATACGCCAGGCGAGCAGCAGCGCTCCGGTGACCAGCAAGGCGGCTGCATGGCCCGCACCCCAGAACGCTCCTTGGACAGCGGCCCGGAAGCGCCGCGGCTGCTCGACGACGAGCGCGGACATCGCCGCGAGGTGGTCGGGGTCCAGCGCGTGGCGAAGGCCGATGAGGAACCCCAGCCAGCAGCTCATCAAGAGGGTGAACATCCGACTCGACAACCTAGCAGACTGCGCCCCGTCTAATGCCGAGCAGCTACCGCGGCGTCTCGCGGAGCCGCCGGCGCAAGTCGTCGGTGAACCCGCCCCTCGCCCAGCGGTGCTTCCAGCCCTTCACGGCGAGCCAGGCGCCGGTAATCCCGAGCAGCAGGGTGGCGTATGGCAGCAGACCGTACCCGCGCACGGTCGCCGGAGCGCCGGCCGCCCGCGCGCGCACCACCTGGTCGGAGGCGAGCAGCAGCACGACGAGGCCGGTCCAGGCCGCCAGCGGGTTGTGCTCCTTGCGCAGCGCGCGCCGCCAGGACCACGGTCCGCTCGCCGCGCCGCTCGCGCGGAGCCGAGGCAGGAACCGCGGCACGCGCGCGCGGTACTCCTCGAACCGAGCGCCGAATCGGCCGCGCAGGAACTCTTCTTCTGCCGCGATGATCGCCCGGTACTGCGCCGCGAAGAGGATGGCCACCAGCGCCAGCAAGATCGGATCGTGCGCGATGACGCACAGGCCGATGGTGATGAGCAGGTTGCCGAGGTAGAGCGGGTTGCGCGTCCTGGCGTATGGCCCCGAGGTGTTCAGCTCCGTCGCGATCAGCCGCTCGTTCTGCCCCGATGTGCCGTCCGGCACCTGTCCCAGCACCCACGCCCGCAGCGCCTGCCCCGCCGCGCACAGCCCGATGCCCGCCGCGCTCCACGCCGCTCCGCCGCCGCCGCGGCTCCGCCAGACGAGCGGCACGGCGACGAGCAGCAGCGGCACTGGCGTGAACGACCGCCACCGGAACAACGCTTGCCCGATCCGCTCGATCCTCCCATGTGCCACGCCGCGCTCAAGTACCAGACGCGCCCGGGCTCGTCACTCCCACACCGAACGAGTCAGATCGGCTGAGAAGTGCAGTGCCGACGGTGCGGAGGATGGAGGCGATCTCCGAGGCGTTCCGGGGACGGTCCTCGGGGCGCTTCGCGAGGAGCCGGTCGCATAGCATGCAGAGGAGGCGCGGGGCGCCGGGATTGATCTCCGACACGGAAGTGGGGCGCCTGCCGACCACCGCCTCGAGCAGCTCGAGCTGGTTCTGCTCAGTGAACGGCGGCCGCGCGGCGAGCAGCTCGTACAGCGTCGCTCCCAGGGAGTACAGATCCGCGCGCCGGTCCACCGCCTCGCCACGGGCCTGCTCCGGCGCCATGTACCGGAACGTGCCCACGGCCCGGCCCGGATCGGTGGCGCGGTCCTCGTGGACGTGCTTCACCAGCCCGAAATCGACGAGGATCGCCCGGTGCGCGGGCGTGACCAGGATGTTGGAGGGCTTCAGGTCGCGGTGCACCAGCCCGCGCGCGTGGATGAAGGAGAGACCGTCGCACAGCTGCGCCATCGATTCGCACAGGGCGGCGAGCCGTTCCTCCCGGTTCTGGTCGGCTTGCTCCTCGGGCGAGAGCATCGCTTCCACGCCTGTGGTCAGCGCGAACCGGCGCGCTCGCGCCGTCGCCAGGAAGACGCCCGAGTCCGGCTCGTCGAAGAGCACGTCGAGGTCGACGCCTTCCGACGCGCCTTCCACCGGTTCCGGCTCGAGTGGCACGGGCTCGCCGACCACCGACAGCCATTCGCGCAGGCTGAGCCCCTCGACGAATTCCATCGCGAGCCAGGGGATGCCGTCCTCCTCGCCGACGTCGAGGACGCGAACGATGTTCGGATGCGACAGCGTCCGCAGCGCGGCGAATTCCCGGCGCAACCGGGTGAGGCCCATCGGGTCCGCGCCGGGAGGAAGCATCTTGAGCGCGACCGTCGCGCCGGTGCGCGAGTCGATCGCGCGAAAGACGGCCCCCAGGCCCCCGCGCCCGACTTGCCGCTCGAGGCGGAACGGTCCGAACCAGCCACGCATCCCCCTCAACGTAGCGCACGGATGCCCACGAAGCCGAGAAGCGGGACTTTGAAACCTGGGCCGATGTTAGTCAGCCCCTGGCCGGCACTGCGCTTTTGAGAACGTCCTGGTGTAAAGTCCTGCGCCTTTTTACGGAGGAGAGTTGCTCACCGAGCTGGAGCTCGCCCACCTGCGAGCCGAGGTCGCCGCCCGACCGCTCCCCCGACACGTCGGCATCATCATGGACGGGAACGGCCGCTGGGCGGAGCAGCGGAGCCTCCCTCGCCTGGAGGGCCACCGGCGAGGCTCCGACTCGGTGCGCGAGGTGACGCGGGCGGCGCGCAAGCTCGGGCTGCCGGCGCTCACCCTGTACGCGTTCTCGGCGCAGAACTGGCAGCGGCCGCCCGATGAAGTGAGCGGCCTGATGGACCTGCTGCGCGACTACCTCCATCGCGAGCGTCCCGAGATCATGGACAACGGCATCCGGCTGCACGCCATCGGCGAGCTCGACCGGCTGCCGGCGCGCGTCCGCGACCCGCTCGAAGAGCTGCGTCGCGACAGCGCGGGCAATTCCGACATGGTCCTCACGCTCGCGCTGAGCTACGGCGGCCGCGAGGAGATCGTCGCCATGGCGCGCAGGGTCGCGGAGGACGCTCGGGCCGGCGCGCTCCGCCTGGACAGCATCGACGCCGAGGCGATCGAGGAACGTTTGTGGACGGCCGGGCTCCCGCCGCTGGAGCTGGTGGTGCGCACCAGCGGCGAGGTGCGCGTCTCCAACTTCCTCCTCTGGCAGCTCGCCTACGCGGAGATCCATCTGACCGAGACGCTGTGGCCCGATTTCGGCGAAGAAGCGCTGCTCGTCGCCCTGGACGACTTCCAGCAGCGCGAGCGGCGCTTCGGGAAGACGAGCGCGCAGACCCGGCGCGCCCGCTGAGGGGATCGGATGACGCCGAAGGACCGCAACCTTGCCGTGCGCGTCGGGACCGCCCTGGTCCTGCTGCCGCTCGTGCTCTGGCTTCTCTGGCTGGGCGGCCTCCCTTTCGCGTTGCTCGTCTCGGCGGCCACGGCGGTGGCGGCCTGGGAGGTGAACGAGCTGCCCGAGCAGCAGCGCGCGGAGTCGGGGCGACGTCCCGCCGCGCGGGACCGTGCGCGCGGCGCCGAGATCGCGTCCATCGCCGCGGCGTTCCTCCTGCCGCTCACCGAGGGTCTCGAGGTCCACGGGTTCACCGCGCGCGGCATCCTCACCGCACTGGTCATGGTGGCGCTGACCGACGCGCTGCTCTTCGAGCCCGAGCTCCCGCGCGTTCCCCAGCGGGTCGGCCTCGCCGTGCTGGGTGCCGTGTACCCAGGCTTGCTGCTCGGCGCCGTGGTGCGGATGCGGCAGCTGCCCGACGGGTTCGCCTGGCTGGTCCTCACGCTGACCGTCACCTGGCTGAACGACACCGGCGCCTACTTCGCCGGTCGGGCTTACGGAGAACGCAAGCTCTACCCGCGCATCTCGCCGAGCAAGACCTGGGAAGGCGCCGCCGGCGGGCTCCTGGCCTCGATCGGCGGGGCGCTGGCCGTGAAGTCGCTCGGCTGGTTGCCGCAGCTGCCTTGGTGGGGGTGTGTGGTCGTAGGTGCGGGAGCGGGCGTGCTCGGCCCGCTCGGCGATCTCAGCGAGTCGATGCTCAAGCGCGCGTTCGGAGCGAAGGATTCCAGCGGCCTCCTCCCCGGGCACGGGGGCCTGCTCGACCGCGTCGACGCGCTCCTGTTCACCGCTCCGTTTGTCCTCTTGTGTGCACGCGTCCTCCCGTACCTTCACTGAAGCGATGCTGGAAATTCCCGTCATGCACATTACACTGGGCGCAATGGTCTCCTGGGTGCACTCTGCCGGCCTGACGCTGGTCTCCTTCGCGGTGCTCATCAGCGTCATCGTCTTCTTCCACGAGCTGGGACACCTGCTGGTCGGCAAGTGGCTGGGCGTCAAGGCGGTGCGATTCTCGATCGGGTTCGGCCCCAGGCTGTTCGGGGTGCAGTGGGGGGAGACCGAGTACCGCGTCTCGCTCCTTCCGCTCGGCGGCTACGTGAAGTTCGCCGGCGACAACCCGCTCGAGCAGCTTCCGCCCGAGGACCAGGGGAGGGGCTTCTTGGAGCAGCCTCCCCGGAAGAAGGCGGCCATCGCCTTCGCGGGGCCGGCGGCCAATTTCCTCCTCGCGCTGATCCTCTACTTCGCGGTGAACGCCGCGCCGCACCGCGATCTGGCCGCCAGGGTCGGGTACGTGAAGCCGGGCTCGCCCGCCGCGCAGGCAGGAGTGCAGTACGGCGATCGCATCGTCGCCGTCGATGGCGAAAAGGTCGACGGCTTCCTCATGCTGCAGGAGAAGATTCGCGCGCACGCGGGGCAGCTGCTCACGCTGACCATCGATCGCGGCGGTCAGCGCTTCGACGTCCGCGTCACTCCTTCGATCCACGAGGAGACGAATCCCATCGAGACGGTGAAGCAGGGGCGCATCGGCATCTCGGCCGCCCCGCGCATCGCCGAGATCGCGGTCGCCGCGCCGGACACGCCGGCTGCGCGCGCCGGTCTGAAGACGTTCGACCTGGTGGTGAAGATCGCTGGCCAGCCAGTGCCCAATTACGAGGAGCTCGAGCGGCGTTTGCCTTCGCTTCGCGGGCCGGTCCCCGTCGAGGTGCTGCGGCGCCGCGAGGTGCCCTCGCCGGGCGGGACGCTGTGGGTGCAGGATCCCGTGCACCTGACGTTGGACGCGGCCGGGACCGCGTCGGGCATCGAGTGCGCCGACCTGAACCTGTTCGCCGTGCAACCTGGCTCGGCCGCCGACGAAGCGGGACTGCGCCGCGGCGACCGGGTGATCGCCATCGACGGGAAACCGGTGTTGTGGTGGTTCGACGAAGTGGAGACCGTGCGGCGCGCGAAGGGCGCGGAGCCGTTTCCGATGACGGTCCGTCGCGACGGCGAGGTGCTCACGATGACGGTGAAGCAGCACCTGCGCGCCGAGCGCGACGAGTCGGGCATCCGCGTGCAAGTGCCCGAGCTGGGCGCGGCCGCGGACGCGGCGATCTTCAGCGGCGAGACCGAGCGCATCTCGGTGCGCTACCCGATCGGAGAGGCCGTGTCGCGCAGCTTCGCCGAGACCGCCGGCTCCATCCGCGGGCTCGCGCTCGGCATCGCGAAGATCGTCAGCGGTCGCATCTCGTCGGAGGCCATCGGCGGGCCGATCATGATCGCGGACGTCGCGCGGAAGGCCGCCGATGCGGGCTGGCAGATGTTCGTCTACGTGATGGCGATGATCAGCGTGAACCTGGGGCTGATGAACCTGATCCCTCTGCCGGTGCTGGACGGCTTCCACGTCCTCTCGGCGGGCATCGAGGGGATCCGGCGCAGGCCGCTCTCGCTGCGTTTCCGGGAGATCGCCAACGTGGTGGGCATCGCGCTGGTGCTGGGCCTCATGCTGTTCGCGCTGCGGAACGACGCCATGCGCAAGTTCTTCGAGTAGCCCTTGCGCGTCCTCGCGCTGGACAGCTCGTCACCTCTGCTCAGCTGCGCGCTGTGGGAGGACGGGCGCATCCTCGCCGAGTCGCGGTCCGAGGAGAGGGCTGGCGACGTGCTGCCCGACGCGCTGCTCGCGCTCGCGCCGCTCGACTCGATCGACGCGCTGGCGGCGGGCATCGGTCCGGGGTCCTTCACGGGGCTGCGCGTCGGCCTCGCCGCCGTCAAGGCGCTGGCGTATGCGCGCAAGCTGCCGGTCCAAGGCGCCTCGAGCCTGCGCGCGCTCGCGCTCGCCGCGCGGCGGCCGGCCGAGCTGCTGGTGCCCACGCTACAGGCCCGGCGAGGTGAGCTGTACGCCTGCGCCATCCGCGGGACGGAGCTGGTCCTCCCCGAGACGGTGTTGCGCGCGCAGGACCTCGCCGCCTGGCTGCCGGAAGGGGCCGTCGTGCTGGGCCCGGGCGCCCGGGCGAACGGAATCCCGGTCCCGGACGAGCCGCGCGCTCCCGCGGCCTGGGCGGTGGCCGAGCTGTGCGCACCGCTCCTCCGCGGCGCCCGGTACGACGAGGCTGCCTGCTTCACCCTTGCCCCGAACTACTTCCAACCCAGCTCCCCCGAAGTGGCCCTCCGCGAAGGCCGCGTCGGCAAGCTATCCTGACCAAGAACATCACAGGGAGCGCGGGAGATTTGGGAGCGGGGGAGAATCTGGGGCGAATCGACGATTTCCTCGGGATCGCGAGGTTTCGCAAAATCCTTCTGCGCTCCCCAATCTCCCGCGCTCCCTGTCTATCTTTTGCCCGTTATTCTTGACGAAGCGGCCAGTGGCGTGACATCGCGGAGAGAAGAGAGGGCCTGATGCGTAGAGTGAAAGTGGCGGTGGCGGGGGCGACGGGGGCGGTGGGGAGGGAGATG
>VBKO01000016.1 GCA_005888115.1 Deltaproteobacteria bacterium | reverse complement strand
CAAGCTGGGCAACGTGATGTACACGCGCCTCCTCGCCGAAAAGCTCGCCGGCACCGGGGTGACGGTGAACTCCCTCCATCCGGGAGCGGTGGACACGGCGATCTGGTCCGGAGCGCCGGCGTGGGCGAGGCCCCTCATCGCGATCATCGGCAAGTTCGCGTTCATCTCCGCGGAGGAAGGCGCGCGCCGCATCGTGCACCTGGTGGTGAGTCCCGAGTTGTCCGGCACCACCGGCCAATATTTCGAGAAGGACCGGGTAGTCGACCCGGCGCCACTCGCGCGGGACGCCGCGCTCGCCCGGCGGCTCTGGCAGGAGAGCGAGCGGCTCACGGGATACCACGAGCCTCCCGTCGCGCGGGCAAGCGCCTGACGGCGAGGGCGCGTATCCAAATTCATGGCGGCGATGCGACGCTACGCGGCGTTCCTCCGGGGCGTGAGCCCGATGAACGCGAAGATGTCGGATCTGAAGAGGTGCTTCGAGGCGGGCGGCTTCACCGACGTGAAGACGGTCCTCTCGAGCGGCAACGTCGTCTTCAGCGCCCGCGCGTCCTCCGAGGCGTCGCTCGAGCGCAAAGTCGAGACCGCGATGAAGAAGCAGCTTGGCCGTGCGTTCCTCACCATCGTGCGCCCGCTGGATGCGCTTCGCGCGATCCTCGCCTCCGACCCATATGGAGCGTTCCGGCTGTCGCCAGGCGCGAAGCGCGTGGTCACGTTCCTGCGCAACATGCCGCGGGCGAAGCTCGAGCTGCCGATCGAGCTCGATGGCGCGCGCATCCTGCGCGTGGAGGGCAGCGAGGTCTTCAGCGCGTACGTCCCAGGTCCCCGAGGACCGGTCTTCATGACGCTCATCGAGAAGACCTTCGGCGACGAGGTCACGACGCGGACCTGGGATACCGTGAAGAAGGTGGCGGCGTGACTGTGAACACAGCGGTAGCGGTGCTGGTGATTCTGGCGGCGGCATGCGCGCCCGCGCCGCTGGCTAAAGCCCCGCCGCCCGCCTCCGAGCGCCCGGGGCAATTCGTGCCGTTCGTCGACCACCACCAGCACCTGCTCAGCCCGGCGGGAGCGACCAGGGCGAACCGTCTGTTGCCCGCGGTGGATCTCCCCGAGGACCTCGCGCGCCTCGTGCAGGAGCGCGCGGCGCATTGGAACGACCCGGCGGCCTTGGCCCCGCTGTACACCGACGACGCGTTGGCCAGGATGCTGGAGAACCCCGGGTGGATCGCCGGGCGTTCAGCGGTCGCGCGTTATCTCGGCACTCGCTTCGCTGCGCCTTATCACCTCACGCCTGTCTCGTTCCGTCGCGCAGTGTCGAGCGCGGAGATCGCCGGCTACCTCACGCGCGGCGAAGGCGCGGACGCCAAGCCGTTCGCCTACTTTTTGCTCGCGCTCGAGCGTGGCACGGACGGTCGGTGGCGAATCGCGGCCGAGACGCCGACCCTGCCGGGCCCGGTCATCGAGGAGCCGGAGACCGCCGAGCAGCTCATCTCGTTCCTCGACGAGGTAGGCATCCGCCGCGCAGTGGTTCTCTCCGACGGGTACATGTTCGACTCGCCGAAAGACGGGCTGCCGGGCGCCGAAGCCAAACTGCGAGCCGTCCGAGCCGAGAACGACTGGACGGCGGACCAGGTGGCGCGCTTCCCTGAGCGGCTGGTCGCTTTCTGCAGCTTCAGCCCGCTGGAGGACTACGCGCTGGCGGAGCTGGAGCGCTGCGCGGCCAGCCACCGCTTCAAGGGGCTCAAGCTGCACTTCGGCGTCTCGCACGTCGATCTGAAGAATCCGGACCACGTCGCGAAGGTCCGCCGGGTGATGGAAGCGGCGAACCGCCTGCGGATGCCGATCATCGTCCACGTCCGAGCAGATGCGACCTACGGCCGCGAGCACGCGCAGATCTTCCTCGACCGGCTCGTCGCCGCCGCGCCCGCCGTGCCGATCACGATCGCGCATCTCTGGGGCGGCGAGATGTTCTCCGAGGAGGCGCTTGCCGTCTATGCGGATGCGGTCTCCGCTGGCGATCCGCGGACCCGCAACCTGTTCTTCGACATCGCCGAGATCGCGTACGCCGTCTCCAAGTCGCCCGAGGCACTGCCCAAGGTCGTCTCACGGATGCGGCAGATCGGACTGCGGCGGATCCTGTACGGCTCCGATGGGCCGGTCGCCGAGTCGGCCACCCCGCTGGAGTCGTGGAAGCGGACGCAAACGCTGCCGCTGACGGTCGACGAGCTCCGGATCGTCGCGAGCAACCTCGCGCCCTACCTGCGTTGAAGCTGCTATCCTTCCCGCGCACATGGCCTCGCGGGAAAGCCCAGCGGAGACAAACGCCGACACCCCGGCGGCCCCTATCGTCAGGCGCTGCTGGACCGCGGAGGGCGCCAGAAGCTCGTGCTCGATGGGTTCCAGGCGGGGCTGTCCTGGTCCATCATCCTGAACAAGAGGGCGCGCTTTCTCGAGGTCTTCGACGGCTTCGATCCGCAGCGCATGGCGCGCTATGACCGCCGCAGGATCGCGCAGATCCTGAAGGACCCCGGCATCGTGCGCAACCGCCAGAAGATCGAGGCGGCGGTGGCCAGCGCCAGGGCGCTCCTCGAGTTCCAGGAGAAGGAAGGGTCTTTCGATACCTTCCTGTGGAGGTTCGTCGGCGGCGCGCCCAAGCAGAACGCGCGCCGCTCCTTGCGCCAGCTCCCGGCGCGCACGAAGGAGTCGGACCGCATGAGCGAGGCGCTCGTCGGGCGCGGGTTCCGCTTCGTCGGGCCGACCATCTGCTACGCGTTCATGCAGGCGGTGGGAATGGTGAACGACCACCTCGTCACATGCTTCCGCCACACGGAGTTGCAGCGGCTCGTCGGGTAGGGGTCGACGCTTGACGGGATCCACCAACGGGGGATCCTGCCGCGATGGCGACCGCCGGCACGCCTGTGGCTCTCATCGGAGGGACGATCCACGCCAGTCCCACGGAAGAGCCCATCCGCGACGGCGTGGTGCTGATCCAGGGCGACACGATCGCTGCGGTGGGGAACAGGGCCTCAGTCAAGCTGCCGAAGCGGGCGGACATCCTCGACTGCTCCGCATCGACGATCACCGCAGGCTTCTGGAACAGCCACGTCCACTTCTTCGAGCGGAAGTGGGCCAACGCCGCGACGATCCCCGCGCCCGAGCTCGGTCGGCAGCTTCAGGACACCTTCACGCGGTATGGGTTCACGAGCGTGTTCGACCTGTCATCCCTTTGGGAGAACACGCGGCGGATTCGCGACCGGATCAATTCCGGGGAAGTGCAGGGGCCGAGGATTCGCTCGACGGGGGAGGGCTTGGTCCCGCCGGGCGCTGTTCCGTCCGATGAGGTCCTCAATCTCATGGGCGTCATGACGACACCGCTTCCGGAGATAACGAATGCAATGCAAGCGGCGGCGGCTTCGAAGAAGCTGCTGGAGGAAGGGGTGGACGGGATCAAGCTGTTCGCTTCTTCTCCACGCGGCGCCTTGTTCGCGGAGGGCGCCATCCAAGCCGCCGTCAACGAAGCGCATCGGTTGGGGAAGCCTGTCTTCGTCCATCCCAACAGCGGCACGGACGTGCTGGCTGCGCTTCGAGGTGGCGTCGACGTCATCGCTCACACCACTCCGCGATCCGGCCCGTGGGACGAGACGATCCTGACGGCGATGAAGGAACGGCGAGCAAGCCTGACACCGACCCTCGCATTGTGGAAGTACTTCCTGCGGCACGACCGCATCTCGACTCAGGAGCAGCTGGTCAGTACCGCGCTCAGCCAGTTGCGAGCCTGGCTTGCCGCTGGAGGAACGGTACTTTTCGGAACCGATCTCGGCGCCGTCGACCCCGATCCGAGCGAGGAGTACGACTTGATGGCCCAGGCGGGGATGAGCTTTCGCCAGATTCTCGCTTCCCTGACGACCGCGCCCGCTGAGCGGTTTGGAGAGTCAGCACGAATGGGACGAATCGCGCCGGGTCTGCAGGCGGATCTCGTGGTCGTGAAGGGCGACCCTTCCAAGGATGTCCGAGCGCTGGCTGACGTGCGGTACACGCTGCGCGCGGGGCAGATCGTCTATTCTGCAGGTGCGTGACCGATCAGGCTCCACGGAAGTGGCTGCGGCACGGCCTCTGGGCCCTGCTGGCCGTCGTCGTGCTGGCGGTCGCGTCCCAGGTGGCGCGCGACGTACCGCTCGACGAGCTGAAGCAGAGCTACGCAGGCGGCGCGTCGCGGTTCGTCGACGTCGGCGGACTCCCGGTCCACTACCGCGACGAGGGCGACGGTCCGCCGGTCGTTCTACTGCACGGGACGGGCGCGTCGCTCCACACCTGGGATGCGTGGGCCGAGGCGCTCCGCGGCCATTTCCGCGTCATCCGCATGGACCTGCCCGGGTTCGGGCTCACGGGGCCCAACCGGGAGGACGACTACCGGATCGACGCCTACGTCGCGTTCGTCGAAGCCTTCCGCGGCAAGCTCGGGCTGGACGGTTTCGCGCTCGCCGGCAATTCGCTCGGCGGGCAGATCGCCTGGAGCTATGCCATTGCGCACCCTGCGCAGGTCAGGGCGCTCGTGCTCCTCGATCCGGCCGGGTACCGGATCGATCGGCCGGCGCTCGTCTTCCGCCTGGCCCGGATCCCGGGCATCTCGTGGCTGATGACGAAGCTCGATCCCGGGCCGATCACCGAGAAGACGCTTCGCGACTGTTACGGTGACCCTCGCAAGGTCACGCCGGCGTTGGTCGAGCGCTACCGCAAGCTCGCCCTCCGGGAGGGCAACCGGCGCGCCTTCGTGGCGCGCGTCGCCCGGCGGGCGGAGGATCGCAGCGCCGACATCGCCAAGATCCGCTCACCGACGCTGATCCTCTGGGGCGCGCAGGATCTCCTGATTCCCGTCGCGCACGCGCAGCGGTTCGTGAGCGCGATTCCGGGCGCCAGCCTCATCGTCTACGACGGGGTGGGGCATGTGCCGATGGAGGAGATCGGGGAGCGCTCCGCGGCGGACGCGGATGCGTTCGTCTCGGCCACGCTGCGGGCCCAGAGCGCGTCCCGCGTGCCGGATGGCGTCACGACTGCGCCGCAGCGTTGATTGAGCCGCACGCCTCGAACGGCGTATGGTGCCGCGGCACCAACGCAGGGGGCCCCTATGGAGACTTCCAAGACGCATGCCGCGGCATGGCTCGGCGCTCTCGTGCTGTGCGCCACCTCGCTCGCGGCGGCCGACGAAACCTGCAACTCGCCCTACATCGGAAACCTCATCAAGGGACAGGAAGACTACCTGTACGTCTGGGCCCTGGGAGAGAAGGGCCTGGGCGACGGATCGGACAAGCTCGTCACCATCGACGCGAAACCGGGCTCGGCGAAGTACGGGAAGGTGATCCACAAAGTCTCGGTCGGCTCGCGCGGCGAGGCGCACCACATGGGCCTGACCGACGACCGGCGGTTCCTCTGGGCCGGCGGGCTGGACGACAGCAAGATCTACGTCTTCGACATCGCGAAGAACCCGTCCAAGCCGCGTCTGGTGAAGACCATCGCCGATCTGCCGGCCAAGACCGGCTACGTGGGGCCGCACACCTTCTACGCGCTGCCCGGCCGCATGGTCGTCCAGGCGCTGTCCAACTCCAAGGACCACGGCGGGGTGACGGGGATGGCCGTCTACAACACCAAGGGCGAGCTGGTGACTACGTACGCGATGCCCACCGACGGCGGCGGCGACGGCTACGGATACGACGTCGCCATCAATCCGCAGAAGAACGTGCTGCTCACCTCGAGCTTCGCCGGCTGGAACAACTACATGATGGACTTCGGGAAGCTGGTGAAGGACCCAGAGGCGATGAAGCGCTTCGGCAGCACGATGGTGGTGTGGGACCTCAAGGCGATGAAGCCCACCAAGATCCTGAGCGTGCCGGGCGCGCCGCTGGAGATCCGCTGGTCGCTCAAACAAGGCGACAACTGGGCCGTGACGGCCACCGCGCTCACCTCGAAGATCTGGTTGATCAAGCAAGACGCGAGCGGCGACTGGCAGGGACAGGCGGTCGCCGACATCGGCGATCCGGCGAAGATCCCGCTGCCGGTGGACATCAGCATCAGCGCGGACGGCAAGGGCCTGTGGGTCAACACGTTCATGGACGGGAAGACCCGCTACTTCGACCTCTCCAATCCCGCGAAGCCGGTGCAAGCGTACGAGAAGGTCACCGGGAAGCAGGTCAACATGATCTCGCAGAGCTGGGACGGCAAGCGCGTCTACATCTCTTCGTCGCTGCTCGCCAACTGGGACAAGAAGGGGGCGGACAACGAGCAATTCGTTCGCGCGTTCAACTGGGACGGCAAGGAGCTCACGCCCGCGTTCGAGGTGGACTTCTTGAAGGAGAAGCTGGGGCGGGCCCATCACATGAAGCTCGGGTCCAAAGCGCTGAAGATGGCGTTCAACGACGCCGACCAGCGCTGAAGGAGCTCGCGGATGAGGAAGGTCCTCGTGCTT
>VBKO01000015.1 GCA_005888115.1 Deltaproteobacteria bacterium | reverse complement strand
GAGGTCTGCCTCGTCATTGGTCGAGTTGCCCTCGAAGTCGACGCTCGTGTCGTAGACGAGGTTGTTGGTCACGCCTGGCGTCGACCCCATGCGCGCCGCCAGCGACGCCATGTCGAAGAAGTCGATCACGTGGTTCTGATCGAAGTCGCCCGTGCCGGATGCCGTGGGCGGCTCGCTATTCGGGTAGATCTCCCAGACGCCCCGGCCGTACGTTGAGATGCGCACCAAGCTGCCGTTGTTGGAAATGCGGATGTCGGTGACGCGCACTGCAGGCAAGCCACGACCGTACGGCGCGAACGTCAGGCCTCCATCGGTGGTCCGGTACACCCCGAAATCGGTGCCGACCCACAGCGTGTTGCCGGTGGTGTCCGTCGGGTCGTAACGCAGCACGTAGATGGGCACGTTGGGCAGGTCGAAGCCGGTACCGTTGCCGTGGAACGGGATCCAGGTGTTTCCGCCGTCGATCGTCTTGAAGAGGTGGCCGACGTTGGCCGGGATGAACACCGCCGGGTCGCAGTTGGCCGCGGTCGGGTTGCCGCAGTTGACCGCGTTCGAGATCACTGCGTTGCTCGACGCCAGCCAAGTGAGCTTGGAGTCCGTCCCTCCGAGGATCTGCGGGTTCGGCGGAGCGGCGAAGTCGCTGCCGAACCCGATCCAGATGGTGCCGGTTCCCTTGCCGGTCACGTTCGCCACCTGGATCCCGTGCGGTCCGGGGACCACCGTGCTGGTGAACGTCCCGTTCGCGTTAGGCTTCTCGTAGGCGAGAAAGGAGCCAGTCGAGGTCGTGACGGTGCCGTCGACGACGACGCTGTTGTTCGGCACCACGTTGCGGACCGATGCGAGCAGGGAGGTGGGATTCACGAACCACACGTTCGCCTGCGTGTTCGACGCCGACGCGACGCCGCTGGTGTCGTCCCCGAGTGGATCGTAGCGGATGAGGAATGGGTCCGCGCCGACGGTCCCGGGGTTCCGCCAGTTGACGCTCTCGACTCCATTCTGGATGCGCGTGGCCTGGCCACAGTCCCACGCTCGTGGCACGCAGAACCGGCGCGAGCCGTTGACGGAGATCCAGTAGACCTGGTTCTGGCCGTTGCTATCCGACGTCGCCGCCGCGCCCAGCCCGTCGCCGCCGAGGATCTGGTCCCAGTTGCCGGGGTTGATCTCGTCGATGAAGCTGTCGTCGTTCACCAGCCGCCAGCGCGTGGCGTTGTCCTGGAGCCCGCCGAACACGACGTTCGGATTGCCAAGGGTCGGGTCGCCGGTGCCGATGCCATAGAACAGGTGCGTCGTGATCCCAACGTCGGGCTGCTGCCACTGTCCCAACTCCGGCGTGGAGACGTCCCAGATGTTCCGGGTGACGAACACGCCGCCGTCCGTGCCCGCAAGCAGCATCGTCTGGCCGTTCGGCTGTACGACCGCGAGGGACGTGTGCCAGTCGGCGTGCACGTACGGGAGGAAGCCGAAGGCGGTGAATCCGAGGCCGCTCTGCGGCAGCCAGTTCGACGCGTTCGCGTAGCTCGCGCCGCCATTGGTGGTCACGATCGAGCAGAGGTCCCCGCCGAAGATCGCGCGGTTCGCGTTCTGCGGATCGACCGCGACGGTCAGGTTGTACCAGCTCTGGACGTGGCCGACGTTCACCGTCGTGCATCCCTGGCCGGCGGTATTGGTGGTCGAATCGGGAGAGAGTGTGCTCGGATTCGAGACCATCGTCGGGCTGGCGATGCCGCCGCGGTTGAAGGCGAGCCCGCTGGCGATGCGCGTCCAGGTCGCGCCGGCGTCGGCGCTGCGGAGGTACCAGGCAGTTGCCGTCACCACGGTGCATGCTCCCGCCGTGCCGGCGTTCAAGTACGGGTTGCAGCCCGCCGGCGTGGTGGCCTCTTGCGAGGTGCCCGCCTGCGCGTAGATGACGGTCGTGCCTCCGACGCCCGGGGAGCCCGCTCCTAGCGCGATGCGCCCGAGGTCGTTCCCCCGGCTCGTGGTCACCTCAGCGGGAAGGCTGGCGCGCAGCGAAGTCCAGGTGGCCCCCCCGTCGTTGCTCCTCCAGATGTCGCCCATGTTCCAGTGCGCCGTGTCGGTGCCGCAGCTCATCGCGCCAGCGCCGGCGAGCGGCGGGCTGGTCCCGGTGGTCTGGCCTGCAATCGTCGGGCAGGCGTACACGCCACTGACCAACCAGGCTCCTTGACCGGTGCCCGCGTCGATGCCGGCGTAGACGATGGACCAGGTGCTCTCGCGCACGTCCGGCGTGGTTGCGTTCGGCAGATCGACGAGATTGAATGCGGCGCCGTCCGTCGAGACGTAGAGCCCGTCGTTCGTCGCGACGAGGATGTGATTCGGGGCGGCGGGATCAATCCTCAGATCGCGCACGTCCTGGATTTGCACCGGAAACGTATCCGCCGGATGCGCTGCGGCGCCGAGCGGGATGGTCGGCGCCCACGTCGAAAGACCGGTGCCCGGGTTGAACGTGCCGCTGACCACCAGCCCGGCCTTCTGGTCGAATGCGTCGCCCAGCCCGAGCCACACCGTCCGGTCGCCGTTCGCGGCCACCACCGGGCTGATGGCCATCGCGCCGACGCCGAGGAATCCGAGCGTCTCCGTGATCGGCGTCCAGCTCGGGTAGTTGCCGTTGAAGTCCGGCGCGTACCACACGCCGCCGCCCGAGAAGGCGACGAAGATGCCGTTCACGTTCCCCGGATCCATGGCGATCGCGGTCGGGCGCCCGCTATCCATTCCCTTGTAGTAGGTGCCGTTGAACTGCGAGCGCGCCGCGAGCGGTCCGATGTTGCTCCAGACGCGCGTGCCGGGCGTGCTCGCGCCCAGCGCGACCGCGGCCGCGGAGTCGGCCCACTTCAGCCGTTCCTGGGCCGCGATCTGCAGCAACTGCTGCATTGCCTCGGGCGGGCGAGGACCGATCTCCGCGGCCATCACCAGCGCGCGGACCGTGGCGTCGTCGGCCACGTTGGGGTCGTTCTGATTCGCGTCAGGATCGAGGAGCGCGGTCACGTCGACCGGCAGCCCGTCGGCGCCCGAGCTCACCGCGGCTTGGGCGGCTGAGATCGCCGCCTGCCTTCGCGTGTACTCCCACAGCTTGTACGCCCGCGCTATCCGCGGGGCGCAGAACACCGCGGCGATCGCGGAAGCTGCGGCGATCCACAGCCACTTCTTGTTGGCCACGTGGGGCCCTCGGAGTATGAGAGACAGCGCGCCGGACCTGAGCGCAGTGAGAAACTCGCTGGTTTTTTTCACAACCCCCCGAATCAGGGTCCCTGCAAGGTTCCGATGTGTGTTGGACAGCTGTCAATGTGCTAGTGGAAAAATCGATCCGCCAAATTGCAAGTAATTGTTTTCGTTAGCGAATACTTTGTAATGTGGAGTAGGTCGGCGTCCTACATCCGAAACGAGATCGCAACGAAACAGGAGCCCGTCCGACCAGAGTGGTTTGTGTGCAAAATGTCGGACGCACGCGAGAATTCTGCGTGCGCTAGGCGCGGACCGAGAGCACCGCCGGGCTCCAGCGGAGCGCCAGCGCGTCGGCGAGCACCAGTTGCGTGTCGCCCGAAAGCAACAGCTGCCGGAACTGCGGCCCGTCCTGCACGCGCGTACCGTTGGTGGAGGCGGTGTCGATGGCCCAAACCTCGTCGTCCACGCTGAGCAGCACCAGGTGCACGCGGGAGAGGTTGCCCTCGTCGACGCCACCGTGGCTGCACCGATCGTCGCGCCCCACCAGGATGCCGCGCTCGAGCTGATCGCTCCACACCGCGTGCGTCGAGGTGAGATCGCCCGCCTGTGGCGAGCTGGAGGTCAGCGTGATGGTCGCCAGCCGGACCGCGTCCGCGCCGGGCGCCGCGCGTGACTTGAGCGGCTGCGGCGGCGGCAGGATCTCCTGGCTGCGGGGGGAGAACCCGCGCCAGGTCTCGTCCGCATCCCGCGTCCAGGGGCGGACCTTGGGGCCGGTGGGGAGCAGGAAGACGACGTAGCTCGCCACCTGGAGGAAGAGCGGGCCCCGCGACGCGATCGCCTCGCACCGGCGGCCGTCCTCGCTGAGCAGGCCGACGCGGCTGCGCAGATCGATGGCGCGCAGCTGGATGTGCCCGCCCGGTCCGCGCGTCGCGCGCACGAGGAGATGGCGCAGAGAAACGTCCGGGTCGCGGGAGAGCACGAAGTCGCAGCGCTCGTGCCGACCCACCACGAGGTGCGCGATCCCGCTCCTGGGTAGGCCGAGGTGCGCGTGCGCATCGAAGAGTCCGTTCCGGTCGACCGCCGCGACCAGCACGCCTTCCTGCTCCTGAGCCGCGTGCGCGCTACGCAAGGCGGCGAAGTGCCTGCGGAACACTCCCAGCATCGGGTCGGCGGACAGGCCGCTCTGCCAGGACGGCGCTGCGAGCGGCATGTCGTCCGGTGGGAGCTTGGGCATCGGTCCGAGCCTACCATCGCTCGCCGACGGGCGCCGCTACGCCGGCGTCGGGAAGGTGAAGCCTCCTGGCGCTGGTTTAAGGTACTGTGGGTCTATTCGAGGAGCCAGCCGTGCTGCGCGAGATCGCCGACCGCGACCCCCAGGAAGCCGACGCCGACGCCCCCGCCGAGCTCAAGGTGGGTTACCAGGGCGAGCCAGGCGCTTTTGGCGAGGTGGCGGCCGCTGCGCACGGCGGCGTTCCGGTGCCCTTCGCCAGCTTCGAGAAGGTGCTGGAGGCGCTCGGCCAGGGCGCCATCGACGAGGCGGTCTTCCCGCTGGAGAACGCGATCGTGGGCGGGATCACCGAGGCGCTCGAGCCCCTCGCAGCCGGCGTCCTGCGCGGGCTCGACCTGGTCGCCACGGGGCTGACCAGCGTCCCGGTGCGCCTCGCGCTCTCCGCCAAGCAAGGGACGCCGATCGGCGACGTGAAGCGCGCCTGGTCGCATCCCGCCGCGCTCCGGCAGTGCACCCAGCGGCTGGCGGCCATGGGCATCGAGCCGGTCGTCTGTTACGACACCGCGGGCGCGGCGAAGATCATCGCGGCCGACGCGTCGACCGACGCGGCCATCTGCTCGCGGCACGCCGCCGAGAAGTCCGGCCTCGACGTGCTCATCGAGGACGTCTCGGACCGCGACCAGAACAGCACCCGCTTCGTCCACCTGCGCCAGGCCGATCACGCGCGCGCCCGCGTGCCGTTGGCCTTCCTGCGCACCAGCTCGATGACCGCGACCACGCGGCTCGACGTCCTCACCGGCGCGACCTTGCTGCCTCTCGCCGGGACGCCGGAGCATCCCGTGCGCATGTGGGTGCTCGGCGCCGACGCGGCCCGCCTGCAGGCGCTGGCGCCCGCGCGCGACGTGCAGGTCGTGTCCCTCGGGCAGCCCGCGCCGCATGCCTCGCGCCTGCCGCCGAAGGAAGGCACCGCGCCCGCGGTGAAGTCGCTGCCTCACGCGACCGCACGCAAGTCGGCCACGGTGGTCGAGGTGGGCCCCTTCAAGGTGGGCGGCGGCAACCGCGCCATGATCGCGGGCCCCTGCTCGGTGGAGTCTCCCGAGCAGGTGATGCGCATCGCCAAGGAGGTCGCGGCGTGCGGCGCGACGGCGCTGCGCGGGGGCGTCTTCAAGCCCCGCACCAACCCGTACGCGTTCCAGGGGCACGGGTACGACGCGCTCGAATGGCTGGCCGCCGCCGGCCGCGAGGTCAGGCTGCCCATCGTCACCGAGGTGATGGCCGTCGACCAGGTGCAGCAGGTGGCACAGAAGGCGGACGTGCTGCAGATCGGCGCGCGCAACATGCAGAACTTCGACCTGCTCCGCGCTGTCGGGCGCGCCGGCCGGCCGGTGCTGCTCAAGCGCGGCGCCGGCGCCACCACCGACGAGTGGCTCGGCGCCGCCGAGTACGTGATGGCCAGCGGCGAGCCGCGCGTGATGCTCTGCGAGCGCGGCATCCGCACCTTCGAGACGTCCACGCGCAACACGCTCGACCTGGGCGGCATGCTCGCGGTGCGGCCGCTCACGCACCTGCCGCTCATGGCCGATCCGTCCCATGCGGCCGGCCGCGCCGATCTGGTGGAGGGCCTCGCCCGCGCGGCCTGGGCCGCCGGGGCGGACGGGCTGATCGTCGAGGTGCACGACGATCCGGCGCGTGCGCTGAGCGACAACGAGCAGGCGTTGGTGCCCGCCCGATTCGCCGAGCTGGCGCGCGCTTTGGCGCTGGAGCCGGACGCGCACCTCCCGCTGGCGCAGCTGCGCGCCTGGGTGGATGCGATCGACCGCGACCTCGCGGAGCTGGTGAAGCGGCGCCTCGACGTCGCGCGCGTGATCGGCGACTCGAAGCGGCAGACCGGGCGCGCCGTGCTCGATCCAAAGCGCGAGGCGGCGGTGCGGCGGACCTACTACGAAGCGCTTTCCGGCTCGAAGGATCTGGCGGACAAGCTCGTCGATCTGCTCATCGAGGCCGCGCGAGCGCAGCAGTCGATCGAGGAATAGACACCGCGCCGAGCGCCTGGATTCTGGTGCCAGATCCCGCGTGCGGCGCCGCCGCGGCCGTGTTACCCACCGCGCGTGAACGCAGAAGCCTCGCCCCACGCCCGCGCGGACCGCGGGCGCATCGTCGCCTCGATGCTCGCGCTCTACTTCATCTGGGGCTCGACGTTCCTGGCCATCCGGTGGGCGCTGCCCGGCTTCCCGCCGCTGATGATGTCCGGGCTGCGCTTCGTGTCCGCCGGCGCGATCTTCTACCTGCTGCTTCGCATGCGCGGCGCGCCGCGGCCCTCGCGCGCGCAGTGGTTCGCCGCGCTCCGCATAGGCACCCTCCTGGTCGTCGGCAACGCCTTGGTTGTGGTCGCGGAGCAATGGGTCTCGTCAGGCGTGGCCGCGGTCGCCATCGCCTCGGTACCGCTGTGGTCGGTCCTCTTCGCCGGGCTGTGGGGACGCTGGCCGGCGAAGGGCGAATGGTTCGGCCTGGCCGTCGGGCTCGCCGGCGTCGCGCTGCTCCAGTCAGGAGGCGAGCTGCGGGCATCTCCCGCGGGCGCCGCCGTCCTGCTCCTCTCGGCCGTCACCTGGTCGCTCGGATCGATGTGGAGCCGCCACCTCCCGATTCCGACCGGCCTGATGGCGGCTGCGACCGAGATGCTGACCGGGGGAGCCGTGCTGCTCGGCGTCGCCCTGCTGCGCGGGGAGCGCATGACCGCGATGCCCGGCGCGCAGGCGCTCGGCGCGTTCTTGTACCTGGTGGTCTTCGGCTCGATGGTCGCGTACAGCGCCTACACGTTCCTGCTCGCCAACGTGCGGCCTGCCCTGGCCACGAACTACGCGTACGTCAGCCCCGTGGTTGCGGTGCTGCTCGGCGCGCTCCTGGCCGGCGAGCGCGTCACTGGCGCCGCCGTCGCGGCCCTCGCCCTCATTCTGGCAGGCGTCGCGATCGTCGCCACGCGGGGCCCGGTTCGGAGTCGGTGCGCACGATCCGGGCACCTTCGCGGCGGTGGTGGCGCTCCTCCTCGGCGCGGCGCTCCTCGCCTGCTGGGTTCCGGCCTGGCGAGCGGCGCGCGTCGATCCGGTCATCGCGCTGCGGGCGGAGTGACCTCCACCGATGGCGCGATCCAGCCCACCCCGCCGCGGCCGTCGCGCACCACTACCCAGAGGCGAACCTGCTGCGCGGACGCCGGGGTAGTCCAGTCGACGAAGGTGTCGGCCGGCTGTCCCGTCGCGGTCGTGTCGGTGGAGCGCAGCGCGCTCATCGATCCGGCCGTGGCGAAGAAGCTGTAGC
>VBKO01000140.1 GCA_005888115.1 Deltaproteobacteria bacterium | reverse complement strand
CGGGTCTGGCGGGGGTTCGCCGCGACAGCTGCGCTGTTCGTGGGCGTGCTCTCGCTCTTCGCGCTGATCGGCTACCTCTACGGCGCGAAATCCTTCTACAAGGTCCCACACGCGATCCGGCTGTCGCAGTACACGGCGGCCGGCTTGCTCGTCCTCTCGATCGCTGCCCTGGCAACCTGGCCTCGCGGCACCTTCTCGGAAGTGCTGGTCAGTCGCACGCCTGGGGGGCTGGTGGCGCGCCGCGCCCTGACGCCCGTCGTCCTCCTGCCAATCCTCCTCGGGTTCCTGCGCAACGCGGGTGAGCGCGCGGGGCTCTTCGGCGACGCGATGGGCACCGCGATGATGTCCGCAGCGACGGTGCTGGCTTTGGGCTTCGTCGTCTGGCGGAGCGCACGCGTGCTCGATCGCAACGACGCAGCCCAGCGCGCCCTCGCCGCCGAGAACGAGCGGCTGGCGCGCGAAGCGCAGGAGGCGGTACGCGCGCGGGACGAGTTCATCGCCATCGCTGCCCACGAGCTACGCACGCCGCTCACTTCGTTGCGGCTGCAGACGCAGCTCGAGGGGCGCCGGGCGGGCGCGGAAGGCGACAGGCGTGAAGGGCGGGACATGTATCTCCGGCAGATCGATCGGCTGACCAGGTTGGTCGACGGCATGCTCGACAACGCGCGCATCGCGTCCGGTTCGTTCCAGCTCGACCGCTCCACGGTCGATCTATCCACGCTCGCAACGCACGTCGTGAACGATCTTCGCAACCAATTCACGGCGACCGGCACCACGCCCTCGCTGCGGGTCCGTCCCGGAGTGCTCGTCGAGGGAGATCCGCTGCGCCTCGAGCAGGTGGTGGAGAACCTCCTCTCGAATGCGCTGAAGTACGGCGGAGGCAAGCCCGTCGAGATCGCCGTGGAGCAGAGCGACGGCCGCGCCGTGCTTTCCATCAGCGACCGCGGGATCGGCATCGACCCTGCCGACCAGCAGCGCATCTTCGGTCTCTTCGAGCGGGCCGTTCCTGTTTCCAGCTTCGGCGGCCTCGGGCTGGGGCTGTACTTCGCCCACCAGGTCGTCGTTGCGCACGGAGGCCGGATCGAGGTCCGCAGCGAGCCGGGCCGGGGCGCGATCTTCCTCGTCTCCCTGCCCGCCCTCGAGCGGCAGGTCTCGGCGGGGACTGCAGCGCCGTCGTCGGGCGACGGCTAACCCGTGTGCTGGAGCTTCTCGCAGAGCTCGCGGCGGACTCGCGCGCGGAACCTCTCGAGGCGCATCGTCACCGCGCTCTTTCCCACGCCCATGCGCTGCGCGATCTCGCGGGCCGAGAGCGTCCCGTCCAGGTAGAAGAGACGGACGGTCTCCTTCTCCGGGCCCTCGCGCAGCCCGTCGATGACTTCGCGGACGGCGCGCAGCTCCGCTTCCTTTTCCAGCTGCTCGTTCGCGGCCGGAGCGCAACCCTCGGCCAGCTCGGCCTCGCGGCAGGCCTCCTCGGCGGCCTTGTCGTGCGTCGATCGCGCGGAGAGGTACGAGCGGGCGCGGTTGCGGGCGATGGTGAAGAGCCAGGCGGAGAACCGATCGGGATCCTTGAGGCTGGCGAGGGCGCGGAAGGCGCGCACGAAGGCTTCCTGCACGACGTCGTCGGCCTCGTCGGAGTCCAGCTCGCTGAAGCTGCCCGCGAGGCGCGATACCGCACCGCGATAGCGGCGGTACAACTCCTCCTCCGCCATCCTGGCGCGCGGACCTTCGCGCAGCGCCTCGGCGACCAGCTCGCCGTCGGTCGCCGGCGGTGGCACGAGCTTCAGGCGGGGCGCCTGCGAGAACTCGGGGAACCGGGGGACGATCGCGGTGCGCATGCCTTCTAGCACCCGGCGTGCCCATGCCAGCCGTGCCAGTGTCTCCGAGTGAATCCAAGGTGTTGTGCGGTAGGGTGCCGCAGGGCCCACCCGGATCGACCGCGACATCCATGTCAGGGCGGGCACCCGGTTGTCGCGGTCGCCGCTCTGCGCGGATGCTGCGCGCCGTCCCGCGCGCGTCGCGCTAATCTGCCGCGCCGATGCAACTCGGTGTGGTCAACGAGAAGGCGCTGTCGGAGCTCGGGTGGCCCACGCTCACCGCCGAGCTGGCCCGGCGCGCGCGCACGCCGATGGGCCGCGAGCTCTGCGCGGCGCTCTTGCCCCAAGACGATCCGGAACGGGCGCGTGGCCGGCTCGCGCTCGTCGAGGAGGCGCGAGCGCTCCGTCGCCTGGATCGCGAGGTGCCGCTCGCTGATGCGCTCGACCTGCGGCCGGCACTGGGGCGGGCCGCGCGCGAGGGGACGCTGGAGCCGCACGAGCTGCTCGCGGTCGCCCGCCTCGTCCGGGCATCCGCCTCGGCGCGGCGGTTCTGCCTGGCGATGCGGCAGATGGCGCCGCTGCACGCGCAGGCAGCGGAGGAGCTGAGCGAGCTCGATCCGCTCGCCGCGGAGCTGGAGCGGGCATTCGATCCGTCAGGCAAGCTGCTCGACACCGCCAGCGCGCTGCTCGCCGAGCTGCGGGAGCGCGCGCGGGGCTTGCACCGCGCGATCAAGGCGCGCCTCACCGAGATGCTCGCCGACGAGGAGGTGGTGGGCATGCTGCGCGACGCCTACTACTCCGTGCGCGGCGATCGCTACGTGCTACCCGTCCGGGCCGAGCACAAGTCGCACCTCCCCGGCATCGTCCACAACGCGAGCGGCAGCGGGCAGACGCTGTTCGTCGAGCCGCAGGAGCTGCTCGAGCTGGGCAATCAGCTCACCATCGCCGAGGCCGGTGCGCTGGAGGAGGAGCAGCGCATCCTGGCGGAGCTGTCGGGAGCGGTCGGCCGGCGGGCGCCGCAGCTGGAGCACGACGTGGCCACGCTGGCAAGGCTCGACGAGGCAGGCGCCGGCGCCAAGCTGGCCGACGATCTGCGCGCCTCCGCGCCGGAGCTCTTGGAGGGGGCGCGCGCGAGCTTCCGGATGATCGCGCTGCGCCATCCGCTCCTGGCGCTGCGCACGCCGCAGGTGGTGGCGAACGACGTGGCGCTGCCCGGCGAAGCGCAGGCACTCATCATCAGCGGGCCCAATGCGGGCGGAAAGACCGTGACCATCACCGCGGTGGGACTCTCCGCGCTGATGGCGCGCGCCGGACTGCCGGTGCCCGCGGCGGAAGGGTCGCGAGTGCCGCTCTACCGGACCGTGTACACGGCCATCGGCGACGAGGGAGATCTCTCGCGCGATCTCTCCACCTTCACGGCGCACCTGACCGCGCTCAAGCACATCCTCGAGGCCGCCGGGCCTGGGACGCTGGTCCTGATCGACGAGATCGCCGCCGACACCGAAGGCGCTAGGGCTCTCCGATCCGCGGTTCGCCTCCGCGAGCGTCGGGTTCGACCTCCAGCGCCTGGCGCCCACCTACCGCTTGCAGATCGGCGAGATCGGACGCAGCTCGGCCATCGAGATCGCCGCGCGGGTGGGCATCCCCGCGGAGGTCTGCGCGCGAGCCCGCGAGCTGCTCGGCGGCGGCGTTTCGGCCCTCTCCGCCGCCGTGGAGCGCCTCGATGCCGAGCGCGCCGCCCTGGCGCGGGAGCGCGCCGAGGCCGAGCGGCTTCGCGAGGAGCTGCGGCGCGAGCGCGAGGCGGCGGCGCGCGAGCGGGAGCGGCTCGCGCAGCTGGAGCTCGAGGTGCGCGCCGGCGCGCGGGCCGAGCTCCTGGCGGACATCGAGAAGCGTCGACAGGAGGTGGCGCAACTGGTGGCGCAGCTGCAGGCAGCGCCCGCCATGGCGCGCGCCGTGGAGGTGCAGCGCGCGCTGGCGCAGGTCGAAGCAGAGGAGCAGCGGGCCGAAGCGCGCGACGAGCCGCACGCCGCCGCGCCTTCCGATCTGCGCGAAGGCGCCATCGTGCGCCACGCCCGGCTCGGCACGGAGGGGACCATCCTCGAGATCGGCGGAGATCATGCGCTGGTGCTGATGGGCGCGATGCGCTCCAAGGTGCCGCTCGCCGATCTGGTCCCGCTCACGCGCAAGCAGCGGGGCGCCCAGCCCGGCTTCCGCAAGACGACCGCCGAGAAGCTGCGGCGCGCCGAGGCGGTGCGGGCGGCGCCGCCCACGTCCGCGCAATCCACCCTCGATCTGCGCGGGATGCGCGTCGACGAGGCGCTCCACGCGCTGGAGGAGGAGCTGGACCGCCGCCTGCGCGAGGGCGCGGAGGAAGTCCACGTCCTCCACGGCCACGGCTCGGGCGCCCTGAAATCGGCCATCCGCGAGCACCTGGACCGCAGCCCGTACGTGCGTCGCTCCCGTCCCGGCGGATCCCACGAAGGAGGCGACGCGATCACCGTCGCCGAGCTCAGCGGCTGAGCAGGAGGGCGACGGGCAGCGGGGAGAACAGCTGCTCGGCGCGGAGGGGACCCTCGCGCTCCTCCCCTGTGAACACGTCGACGAAGCGACCCTTCACCGGCACCACGGTGCCTTCGAGCTTCTCCGGGCGCAGGCGGTCCCCGTCGAGCAGACCGGCCACCAGCCGCGGGACCACTGCCACCGCGGTCTGCCCGTGGGATGTGCGCGAGAACGCCACCAGGTTGTCGGCGCGCGGACCGGTCGGCTCGAGAGGATGGTACGCGCCGGCGCCGAACAGATCGGGGTTCTCGCGGCGCGCGTGCAGGGCGGCCTGGGTGAGGAACAGCTTGATCCGGCCATCCTCCCACTTCTCGTACAGCTCGCCGGCGAGCGTGGCGCGGGGGCGCTCGTCTGCCGCGATCCCCCGCAGGATCCGGCGGCGCGCCTCGAAGTCCACTGGCCGGCGGTTGTCCGGGTCGACCAGCGAGAAATCCCACAGCTCCGTGCCCTGATACAGATCGGGGACGCCAGGCGAGGCCATCTTGAGCACCACCTGCGCCAGCGAGTCGTGCATGGCGACCTCGGCGACCGTGCGCTGGAAGCGGAGGAAGCTCTTCCAGAAGCCGTGCTTGGACGGCAGCGCGAGCAGGTCGCGGACGAAACCGGTCACCGCCTCCTCCCAGCTCTTGTCCTCCTGGATCCAGCTGGTGTTGACCTTGGCTTCCTTCACCGCCTTGACCATGTACTGCTGCAGCCGCTGCGAGAGCTGGTCCATCTCCTCGGGGGGCGGAAGCTGCACCTGCTGCGCTCCCGGCGCCTGGTTGGGCCAGACGGCGACCAGCGTCTGGAAGAAGAGCATCAGCTCGTTGCGGTCGGGCGCCTTGCGCCCGTCCACCTCGCGCAAGAGCGGCTCCACCCGCCGCGTCCAGGAGGACAGCGCCGCCGCCCACTGGCGCGGCATCTCGCTGAGCGCGTCGATGCGCGTGCGCGTGTCCTCGCCACGCTTGGTGTCGTGGGTCGCGGTGGCGAGCAGCGTGCGGGGCCAGCTCTTCGCGCGAAGCTGGTTCCAGGCATGGAACTGCTGCGGCGAGACACCGAACTGGCGCGGCTCGCCGCCCACCTCGTTGAGCGAGAGCAGCCGGTTGTAGACGTAGAAGGCGGTGTCCTCCAGCCCCTTGGCCATCACCGGGCCGAGCATCTGCTGCAGCTTGATCACGAAGGCGAGCTGCGCCGGGCGCTCCTCCGGAGCGACGTAGGCGGCGAACTTCTGCAGGAGGATGTCGGCGATGAAGTCGTAGATCGACTCGTTCTCGACCGGGTTCTTGCGCTTGGCGCAGGCAGCCGCCTGCAGGATGTACCGGCGGTCGCGCTCGTCCACCACTCCGTCGTCCGAGATGTAGGTGCGATAGACGGGGAAGCAGGCGATGACCTCGATCAGCGCGGCGCGCAGCGAGTAGAGCGTGAAGTCGCGCGTCCACCGGTTCGCTTCCGAGATGCGGTTCAGCTGGCGCGCGAGGAGGTTCATCTCGGCGGCCATTGCCGTATACAGGACGAGCTTTTTCTTCTGGTAGACCAGCTCGTCGAAATCGATACGCCCGCCGATGTAGCGCATGTAGATGCGATCCATCAGCTCGCGCGAGGCCGGGTCGACGAAGAGCCCGTTCACCTGGTTGAGGAAGTCGTAGCCGGTGGTGCCGCGGACCGCCCAGCTCTCCGGCAGCCTCTCCGTCCCTCCCAGGATCTTTTCCACCACCACGAACATGGGCTTGAAGAAGGGCGAGCCCGGCCCGCGCTTGCGCAGGTCCCGCGCCATCTGCTCGCGCACGGCGGGCTCCAGCTCGTTCCATTTTTCTCCCCGCCGCTCGGCGATCGCCTGCGCGCGCCTCAGGATGTGCGCCTCCTGCAACAGGCGGAAGTAGCGCGACGGGTAGGCAAGGCCGTCCGGATGATCGACGCGAAGCCCGGTCACCTTCCCTTCCGCCAGGAGCTGCAGCGGCAGGCGGTGCGCTTCCTCGAACACCACCGGGTCCTCGACGCGGATGGCGGCGAGCGAGTTGATGTCGAAGAACCGGCGGTAGTTGATCTCCTCCGACGAAACGCGCCAGTGCGCCAGCCGGTAGACCTGCGCCGCCAGGAGCCGATCGAGCAGGTCGAAGCTGCGCGGCTCGCCCGGCTTGCCGTTGAAGATCGAAACGTTCTCTTCGAGATGCCCTCGGACGCGCGCGTCGGTCGCGCAGAGCGCGGCCACGCGCCGCTTGACGATCTCCTTCTCCCGCCGGCGCTCCTCGCGCTTGTCCGGATGCTGCTCGTGCCGCGAGGGCAGGTGCTCCACCGCGGTCACGATGCTCTTCAGCTCGTCGAGCGAGGGGTCGCCTTCCGGCAGCTTCTTCGCAAGCTCCTCGATCCGGTAGGCGAGCACCTGCCCGTACGAGCGCGGCGAGACGGGATAGACGTGATCGTAATACCGGACCTGCAAGGCGCCGTTCATGAGCTGGAGCTTCAGCTCGCCGCGCTCGAGCACCGCGCCGTAGCGGTCGCCCAGCATCGGGATGAGGACCTTGTCCGACAGCTCCTCCTTCACGGGGTGCCACTCCACGTCGAAGAAGCGCGCCGCGCGCGCCGACGGGCCGTTCTCCAGCAGATCGAGCCACAGCGCGTTCCCGCTGCCGACCCCCATGTGGTTGGGGACGATGTCCAGCACGTACCCGAGGCCGTGCTCGTGCGCCGCGGCGGACATTGCCGCCAGGTCCTGCGCGGTCCCCAACTCGGGGTTGAGCTGCTGGTGGTCCTGCACGTCGTAGCCGTGCATGGATCCCGGGGCGGCCTTCATCACCGGCGATGTGTAGAGGTCCGAAAGGCCGAGCTCCGCGATGTACGGCGTCACCTGGGCGGCGTCGCGGAACCCGAACCCTTTGTGGAGCTGCAGCCGGTAGGTCGCGAGCGGCTGCGGGACGGCCGCCAGCTCGGCCGTCACCTCGTCGAGCAGACGACGGGCCCGTTCCTCCGCTGCCGCGGGGGCGAGCTCCCGTTCCTGGCGCACGCGCGCCTCCTCGGGAGGTGCTGGGATCTAGCGCACTCTCCCGTACCGCTCGGCAAGATGCGTCAGCAGGCGCGCCGCGGCCACCACCTCGGGAACGGTATCCAACTCAGCCAGGCGCCAGGGCAGCCTCCATGTCCAATTGTGGCGGCCGACCGTGCCCGGTGTGTTGAGCCGCTCCCGCCACCCCAGCGCGTCGGTGATGGGCGTCAGGACGGCATCCGAGGCAGCCGAGTACAAGAGCTCGAGCAACGCATTCTTCGTCGCGTCCGTGTAATGCCGCGGGTCGCCGCGCAGCGGGTTCAGGAACGGCTGCTTGAGCTGCTCGCGCCGCTCGTGCTCGGGCAGGCCTTCCCACCACGTGTACAGCGATTCGGTGTCGTGCGTGCCCGTCACCGCGAGCGAGATCTCCGGGAACTTCCTCACGTCGCGCGGGACGCCGTCGTCCACTTCCCAACGAAGCACCTTGGTGCCGGGCATACCGATGTCCGCCAGCGAGTGGCGCACGAAGTCCGGCACCGTGCCGAGATCTTCGGCGAGGACCTCGGCCTTCTCGCCGAGGAGGCCCAGGATGCGCTCCCCCTGCTCCTTCTGGGCCGGCTCGTCGGCGGGGATGAAGAACGGTGGCGACTTGTCGATCGGCCGGGCGTAGGTGCGGTACAGGCCGACCACGTGGTCGACGCGGAAAGCGTCGTACAGCTCTGCGGCGCGCATCGCGCGGGCGTGCAGCCAGGGATCTCCGGCCTCGCGCATCTCGTCCCAGCGTGGGACCGGCAGTCCCCAGTCCTGGCCGTCCGCGCTGTACGCGTCGGGCGGCACCCCGACGGTCGCGTCGAACCGGAAGAGGTGCTGCAGGCCCCACACGTCGGCGGAGTCCTCCGCCACCATGAACGGGAGATCGCCGACCATCTTCACGCCCAGCGAATTGGCCTCGGCGCGGCCCCGGCGCCACTCCGCGTCGGCGATCCACTGCGCATAGCTCAGCGCCGCGATGGCGTCGCGCAGCTCCTCCCGAGCGCGGGCCAGCGCCTGCGGCTCGCGATCGCGCAGTGGCGCTTCCCAGTCGCGCCAGCTCTTGAGCCGCTGGTCGTGCAGCGCCCGGTAGAGGGCCCAGTCGGGCAGCCAGTCGCGGTGCTCCTCCTGGAACTCGGCGAACTGGCGCGCGCGGGCGGACCCGCTGCGCAACTCGCGATCGCGAAACCGCTCCCACCCGCGCCGCAGCGCGGATCGCTTCGCGGCGCGGAGCGGCTCGAAATCGACTCGTTCGTCGCGGCGATCCGCCTCGAGCGTGCGCTTCTCCTCGTCGCTGAGGCGCCCCTCGAGGTCCTCCACCGAGTCGAGGTCGATGTAGACGGGCTCCAGCGCGCAGGAGCTGGAGGCAGCGTAGGGGCTGTCCTGCCCGGGCGATACCTCGTTCAAGGGGAGCAGCTGCCACAGCGTCGAGCCACTCTGGCGCAGCCACCGCGCCACAGACCCGGCATCGGCATAGCTCCCCATCCCGCCGCGCGATCCGCGGACGCACGAGAGAGGCAGGAGCAGCCCGGCGCGCCTGCCGAGATTGAAGCGATGTCCCACGATTGTGCTCCGGCTGCGAGCCTCGTTTGTAGCCACGCCGCGTCGGGCCGACCACCCCCTATCGCGGATCGGTGCGTTAGTGAATACGTGGTAAAGGCACACCCATGCCGAAGCGGGCCACCACCGACCACGGGGAGATCATCCACTTCGCCGGTCGCCATCACCTTTTTCCGGTGGTGCGACGGGACGATGCCGCGGCCATCCGCCTCGCCTCGCGCGAGGACGTGACCGCCGACGAGGTGAGGGTCGGCTGGCCGGCCTATTTCCGGCCGTTCATCGACCGGAAGCTCGTGTTCGTTTACGACGAGACCTCCGGCCAGGCGGTGACCCGCGCGGAGGCCGACGCGATCCAGGCCGCTGCCCCGGCGGGCCCGGCCGGCGAGGCTTCTGCTTCGGCGACCTGACCTGCCCCTCGACGTCGTCCTCGGTGAGCCATGACCCGCTGCGCGGGAGCGAGGCCGGCTCCAGCGTGATGCGCCGCCGCACCGGGTCCGCCTCGATCAAGCGCACGCGAAGCTCGTCGCCGACGCCGTAGCTGCGTCCGCTCTTTCCTACGCGCAGGCGGTGGTGCTCGTCGTCGAGCTCCACCTCCTCGCCCAGCTTCTCCTTCGGGATGAGGCCCTCCACGTAGACGTCCTTCAGCTCGCAGAAGAGGCCGAAATCGGTCACGCCGGCGACGACCGCCTCGTACTCCTCGCCGACCTTGTCGGTCATGAACAGCGCGGCGAAGAACGCGTCGATGTCGCGCTCGGCCTTCATCGCCGCCCGTTCGCGCTCGGAGCACTGCGCGGCGATCCCGGCGAGGTATTCCTCCTGCTCCTTCCGTTCGGACTCGCGCATCGGCCGGCCGCCGCGTGCCCAGTGCTCCTCGAGGAGCCGGTGCACCATCAGATCCGGGTACCTGCGGATGGGCGAGGTGAAGTGCAGGTACGTGGGCGCGGCCAGGCCGAAGTGGCCGATGTTGTCGGGGCTGTATTGCGCCTGCATCATGGCGCGGAGCAGCAGCGAGTTGAGCGCCTTCTGCTGCGGTTTTCCCTGCAGCTTCTCGAGCAGCTCGTTCAGCGCCGCGGGAGAGAGCTCGGAGGGAATCTCGAATCCGTGTAGCCGCGCCAGCTGGGCGAAGGCGTCCAGCTTCTCCTCGTCGGGCTCGTCGTGGATGCGGTACACGGTCGGAAGCCCGCGCGCGTCGAAGAAGCGGGCCACCGCCTCGTTGGCGGCGAGCATGAACTCCTCGACGAGCCGGTGCGCGTCGTTCCGCGGCCGCCGGACGATCTCCTTCACGGTGCCGTCGTCCGCCAGTACGATCTTCGCCTCCGGCAGATCGAAATCGATCGATCCGCGCTCGCGACGCTGAGCGGTGAGCTTCTTCGCCAGCTCGTGCGCGACGCCCAGATCTTCGAGGAGCGGCCGCACGTCCGCCTCCGGCTCGCCCGCGAGCGCATCGCCCACCTTGGTGTAGGTGAGCCGCGCATGGCTGCGCATCACGCCTTCGTAGATCTCCGCGTGCAGCGGCCGGCCCTGGGAATCGAGGGCCAGATCGCAGACCATGCAAAGCCGGTCCACGTCGGGATTGAGCGAGCAGATGCCGTTCGAGATCCGCTCCGGAAGCATGGGCAGCACCATGCTCGGGAAGTAGACGCTGGTCCCGCGGCGCAGCGCCTCGCGATCGAGGGCGCCGCCGGGCTTGACGTAGTGGGCGACGTCCGCGATCGCCACCACCAGCCGGTACCCTCCCTCGCCGACGCGAGAGACGTGCACCGCGTCGTCGAAGTCGCGCGCGTCCTCGCCGTCGATGGTGACGAGCGGCAGCTCGCGCAGGTCGCGGCGGCCGGCGGCGTCCTCGGGTCGGACGTGGTCCGGGATGCCCTGCGCGGCGAGAAGAGTGGCCGGATCGAACTCGTCGGAGAAGCCCTCCGCGTAGGCGGTGGCGAGAATCTCCACCCGCGGATCGCCCGGCTTGCCGAGGACTCCGACGACGTCGCCACGCAGCGGACCGCCGTCCTCGCGACGCAGGCGGACCTTCACCAGCTCGCCGTCCCTGGCGTGCGGATCGCGAGGGACGGGGATGGGATCGGTGAAGGCCCGGTCGTGCGGCTCGACCCAGGTCGCCTTCGCCTCCGCGCGGTACACGCCGATGACGAACTGCCGCCGCCGCTCGACGATCTCGACCACTTCGCCGACGAAGCGGCCGTCGCGGCCGCGCTCGACCTGGACCCGCACCACATCGCCGTCCAGCGCGCCACGGTTGCGGCGAGGCGGGACGAACACGTCGTCCTGCCGGCCCGATCCGCCCAAGAGCGGGCTGACGAACCCGTACCCCTCGGGCTTGAGATGGAGGACGCCAGTCGCGGATCGGCCGGCGGCTGTCGGCTGTCGGCTGGCGGTCCTGGTCGGCGCTTGCGACCTGCGGCTTGCGACCTTTCCAGCATCGCGGCCGTTGCCGCGATCGTCGCCATGTCGCTGCTGCGCCCGGCCGTCACCGTCCCTGCGGGCCGCGGCGGGTCGGAAACGGTAGCGGTGGCCATCGAAGGTGGCTTGTCCCTCGCCGAGCAGTTGCTGCAGGGCGCGCCGGAGCGGCTGCCGCGCGGCCTGGCCGAGGTGGAGCTGGCCTGCCAGCTGTTTCAGCGTGAGGCCGTGCCCGTGCGCATCGCGCAAGGCGGCGGACACCGCCTCGATCTGGACTTCCATGGGGAGGGAACCTAGTTCTTTTCGCCGCCGCCGTCGCCGGGCGTGCGGTAGCCGGGCACGTTCTTGGCCAGGAAGGCCTGCAGCGAGCTCTTCAGCTCCGCGGGCATTTCACGCGCCAGCTTGTGCCTGCAAAGAGCGCGCGTCGCCTTGTAGGTGCGCACGAAAGTGATGCACGGAGGACAGAGAGAAAGGTGCGCTTCCAGCGCCTCCGCCCGCTCGGGCGGGAGGGACCCGTCGATGTACTCGCCGAGGAGCTCAACGCAATCGGCGCAGTGCTCGAGGGGATTGGCCAACGTTTTCCTTCCTGCGGGTGGGTGGAAGTGTGAAGCTACCGTAACCGGACCACGTGGAAAAGATGCTCCTGCCTCGACGCCGATTCGATCATTCTCCGAAGAACTCGCCAAGTTTTTCGCGCAGCGCGAGCCGGGCGCGGTGCAGCCGGCTCTTCACCGCGGGGACCGTCAGATCCAGGGCCCCCGCGATCTCCTCGTTTGAAAGCCCGTCCACGTCCTTGAGCAGGAACACCGTCCGATAGTCGTCGGGCAGGCCGGCGACCGCCTGGTCGATCGCCGTGCCCAGCTCCCGGTCCATCATCTTCTCGTCGGCGCGCTGCGACCAGTCGCTGAGCGGAGCCGGGTCCAGGTAGCCTTCGGCAGAGAATCTAGGTCCTTGGAGCTCCAACGGTTGATCGGTCAAGGCGTCCGGGGCGCGACGCTTGCGGCGCAGGCGCATCAGTGCGCTGTTCGCCGCGATCCGGTAGAGCCAGCTGGAAAACTGCGCCTCCCCGCGGAAGTTGGGCAGCTTCTGGTAGGCGTTGAGGAAGGCTTCCTGGAGGACTTCCTGGGCGTCGGCCTCGCTGCCCGTCATGCGCAGCGCGAGCCGATACAGCTGCCGCTGGTGCCTTCCGACCAGCTCCGCAAAAGCGGCCGCGTCGCCCGCCTGCGCCTTGCGGACGAGCTCGACGTCCGGAACCTGTCCGGGCTGTTCCTGCTCCCGCACTTCGGCGGGGGCGGTTCGTGTGGGCGTATCGGCCATGAAAGGCGCGGACCCTAGAGCAGCGCGGGTAGGGGGTCAAGCCCGGTAGGGTGTCGCCAAATGGACGGTCTCAGGGGAAGATCTTGCCGGGGTTCAGCAGGTCGTCCGGGTCGAAGGCGCGCTTGAGGCGCTTCTGCAGCGCGACGACCGCCTCGCCCTGCTCCTTGCGCAGGAACCGGCGCTTGGCAAGCCCCACGCCGTGCTCGCCGGTGATGGTCCCGCCCAGCCGGATGGCCGTCTCGATCACCTCGTCGATGGCAGCCTCGCCCCGCGCACGCTCGTCGGCGCCGCGGAAGAGCAAGTTCACGTGCAGGTTGCCGTCACCGGCGTGGCCGTAGCTGGCGGTGGGGAACCCGTGCTTCTCGCCGATGCGCCGGACCGCTCGGATCATCTCGATCAGCTGCCCGCGGGGCACGGCGACGTCCTCGCTGATCTTGAACGGCCGGATGTCCGTCAGGGCGACGCTCACCATCCGGCGCGTCTCCCACAGCTTGCGACGCTGCGCCTCGTCCTGCGCGGCGAGCACCTCCAGCGCGCCCTGCGACGTGCACAGCTCGCCCGAGCGCGCCAGCTCCTCGGTCACGCCGTCGCCGTGGCCATCGTGCTCGATCAAAAGCGCGCCGCCGACTCCGTCGGGGAACTTGAACGGCGCCCGCGGACCCACCGCGCGCATGGTCGGACCATCGAACAGCTCGCAGGCCCGCGGCAAGAGGCCAGCGTCGAAGATGGCCTGCACGGCGCCGGCCGCGGCGTCCTCGTCCGGAAAGACGGCGAGCAGCGTCTCGACGCGCCGCGGGAGCGGGATCAGCTTGAGCGTCGCCTCCGTGATCACCGCCAGCGTTCCCTCGCTGCCCACCAGCAGATGCGTCAGGTCGTAACCGGCGACGCCCTTCCAACTCCGGTGCCCGGTGCGCACCACCGTGCCGTCCGGCAGCACGGCCTCGAGCGCGAGCACGTAGTTGGAGGTCACGCCGTATTTCACCGCCCGTGGTCCGCCCGCGTTGTGGGCCAGGTTGCCGCCGATGCTGCACATCGCCTGCGAGTTCGGATCCGGCGGGTAGAACAGGCGCTGCTCCTCGACCGCCTTCTGCAGCGTCTCCAGCACCACGCCGGGCTGCACCACGCACACCATGTCGGCGCGCGAGACCTCCACGATACGGTCCATCTTCTCCAGCGACAGCACGATCCCGCCGCGCTCCGCCAGCGCGCCGCCGCTCTTTCCGGTGCCCGCGCCGCGCGGGACCACCGGCAGCCGCTTCTCTCGGGAGTAGCGCAGCACCGCCACGACGTCGTCGACGCTGCGCGCCAGCACCACAGCCTGGGGCGGATAGCGGCCGAGACCGCTTTCGTCCCGCTCGTAGGGAGCGGCCCGCTCGCCTTCGGGGAGGACCGTAGCGCCGGGCACCAGTGCGGACAGCTCGGCAACCAGGGTCATCCGAACACCTCCACCGCGCTCCCCGTCATCGCGAAGGGCGCGTCGGCGGCGAGGAACCGGACCACCTGCGCGACCTCGCCAGGCTGGATCTGCGGTGGGAACGCGGTCTTCTTCAGCATGTCCGTGTCCACGCTCCCGGGGAGCACCACGGCGCAGAAGACGCCCTGCTCCCGCCCTTCCTCCGCAAGCGACTTGACGAAGCCGGTCAGGCCCCACTTGCTCGCGTTGTACGCCGCGGCGTGTGGCGTGCCCAGCGTCCCCGAGATGGAGCCGATCGCCACGATCCGTCCGCGCGTCCGGCGGAGCGCCGGCCAGGCCGCCTTGGCGCAGAGGAACGCGGCTTTGAGGTTGACGCCGAGCACCCGGTCCCACTGCGCCTCGGTGAACTCCTCGAGCGGTCCGCGCTCCAGCACGCCCGCGTTCAGGACCACTACCTCGGGCGGACCGAGGTTGCGTTCCACCTCCCGGAAGAACCGCGCCACCTCCGCGGAGCTCGATACGTCGCACTTCTGGCTGAAGACGCCCGCGGGAACCACCGGGGCCCCTCGCGAGGCGCACACCGCAACGCGCGCGCCTGCCGAGCCGAGCTCTTCCGCACAGGCCCGGCCGATGCCGCGCGAGGCGCCCGTGACCACGCACACCTTTCCCTCGAGGGACATCTACCCTTCCGCGCGGCGAGCGAGGCTGGCGCGCAGCTCGGGCTCCTTCTCGAACGAGCCCGCCCAGGCCTCGACGCTCACCCGGCTCTGCCGCCGGCGCGGGCCGCGCACCTGCATGCAAGCGTGCTCCGCCGTGATGACGACCCCTGCGCCCAGCGGCTGCAGCGCCTCCATCACCGAAGCGCAGAGGCGCTGGACCAGGTTCTCTTGCAGGATGAGGCGGTGCGAGAGCGCGTCGACTGCCTCGGCGATCTTGCCGAATCCGACCAGGTGCCGATCCGCGACGTACCCGACCGCCGCGCTGCCCTTGTAGGGCAACAGGTGGTGGGGACACATCGAGTGGAAATCGAGCTGCGAGACGATCACCAGCTCGCCTTTCTTCGGCGCCGGCACGAGCGAGCTCCGCAGCGCCGCGACCGGATCCTTTCCGTATCCGTCGAGGAGGTCCTCCACCCACGCCTTCGCCACGCGCTCCGGCGTCCCACGCGTCTCGGCGTCCAGCTCCGCACCGGAGGCGAGCAACAAGTCGGCGATGGCGCGAGTGAGGGCCTCGCGGTCCGGTGTCCGCGCCGGACGGTCGGGGAGCATCAGCGGTACCCCTCCGGCCCGCGGTACGCGACGGAGAAACCGGGGATTTCCCAGATCCGCACCTCCACGAGCCCGGGAAGCTTCCCGTGCAGGCGGCTCCAACACCATGCCGCGACAGTCTCCGCGGTCGGGTTCTCGATGAAGTCGTTCAGGTTGGCGTGATCGCACTTGGACAGGATCTGTTCCTGCACCGCCTGCTCGACCACGCCCAGGTCGATGAAGATGCCCGTGTACGGATCCGGCTCGCCCCGCAGGGTCACGGCGAGCTTGTAGTTATGGCCGTGCAGATTGACGCACTTCCCCTGGTAGCGAGGCAGCCGGTGCGCGGCGGCGAAGCTGAACTCGGCCTGGATCTCGTGCATGGACACCTCGTAGCACGGTCCATCTTGGATGCGCTGGAGGGCCCGTCGCTTCGCGGGGTTGCGCCGGCGTCGCGCTCATCGCTGCGAGCGATTCGAGCGATTTCGGAATCGTTCCGGCCCCCGGAGCGTCTCATGGCGGCGGCGAGAAGGAGGACCATCTTGGGGAACGATCACGCCCGAGCGCTGCTGCACCCGTTGAGTGGTTCCGACGCGCCAGTCGACGTCTATTCGGAAGCGCCGTTGCCCACCCGCCACGGGCTGTTCCGGGTAGTCGTCTTCCGCGAGCGCGGCACGGACAAGGAGCACGTCGCCGCGGTCAAGGGCGAGGTGCGCGGTCGCCAGGGAGTCCCCGTCCGCGTCCACAGCGAGTGCCTCACCAGCGAGATCCTGGGCAGCCTGAAATGCGACTGCCGCGATCAACTGGAGCACGCCCTGGCCTTGATCGGCTCCGCGCCCTGCGGCGTCGTTCTCTACCTGCGCCAGGAAGGCCGCGGCATCGGGCTCGGCAACAAGATTCGCGCTTACGCGCTGCAAGCGCGCGGCGCCGACACCTACGAGGCCAACCGCGCCCTCGGTTTCGCGGACGACCTGCGGCGATACGACATCGCGGCGTCGATCCTGAAGCAGCTCGGCGTCGCGTCCGTGGACCTCATCACCAACAATCCGCTGAAGATCTCCGGCCTGGAGAAGGAAGGCGTCCGCGTCCGCAAGCGCATCGCCTCCGTCGCCCCGCTGAACCCGCACAACGCCGGCTACCTCCGCACCAAGCGCGATCGCACGGGCCATCTAATCGAGCTCTTCGCGGACGAGGAGACGGGCTAGCTCGCCGCTGCGCTCGGCCCAGATGAGGCCATGCGGATGGCGCGGCGGAGGCCGGCGAACGGGAGAAGCTCGAGCGCCTCCGGGATGAGGGCCCAGCGGTGCGCGTCGTGCTCGGTCGGATCGAGGCGGACCTCGGTTCCGGGAGGGACGCGCAGCGCGAAGGCGGTCTCGTGGGCGAAGCGCGGAGCGCGCGGCCCCTGGGCCAGGCCGGGGATGCGAGCCGGGTCGAGCGCGAAGCTGTGCGCATAGCGCAGGTCGATGAGGTCCGACAGTGTGGGGGTGAGGCCCGTCTCCTCGTAGACCTCGCGCGCGGCGGTGGCGAGCGGCGATTCGCCGGGCTCGCGGCGGCCGGTAAGCGTCTGCCAGAATCCGCCCCGCTGCGGGATGCGGCGCAGGAGCAGCACCTCGGAATCGCCGCGCAGGATGGTCACCGAGACCGTCTCCAGCTCGACCCGTACTTCCGACGCCTCGCTTTCCCACACTGCGGCGGCATTCGCGGCCGCGCGCTCCTCGACCTGTGCGAACGAGGGAGCGCGCTCGCCGAGCAAGCTCTGCAACGACGTGACGCCCGCGTCGGAGATCCCGCAGGGCACGATGGCCGCGAAGTCACGCAGGTCGGTGGACACGTTGAGCGCGAACCCGTGCGAGGTGATCCAGCGCGAGATGTGGACGCCGATGGCGGCAACCTTCCCCGCCGGGTTCCAGATGCCCACCCGCCCCGCGACGCGCTCCGCGCGCACTCCGAAGTCGGCGGCGGTGCGGATGAGGACTTCCTCCACGCTCGCGACGTATTTGCGGACGTCTTTCCGATCGGGCTTCAGATCGAGGATGGGATAGCCGACGAGCTGCCCCGGACCGTGGTAGGTCACGTCGCCGCCGCGATCGGTCTCGAACAGCTCGAATCCCCGCGCGCGCAGTTGCTCGGGCGTCCACAGCACGTTGTTGGGTCTGGCGCCCCGGCCGAGAGTCACTACGCGAGGGTGCTCGAGCAAGAGCAGCGTATCGGGCACCAGGCCAGCAGCGCGCGCTTCGACCAGCAGCCGCTGCGCGGACAGACCGTCCTCGTACTCGACCAGCCCCAGTCGCCGGACGTGCAGCTCGCGCATGGTCACAGTCTATGCAGGTACCGCCGCTACCGCGATGCTTCGCGAACGAACACAG
>VBKO01000014.1 GCA_005888115.1 Deltaproteobacteria bacterium | reverse complement strand
ACGCAAGCACGGGGCGCAAGGCGGACGCGCTCACGGAGCTCGATCAGATCAAGGCCTCGGCGGCGGAGCACGTCGGCATGCGGGCCTGGATCCTCGCGGTGGCTGGCGACGCCGCCGGCGCGCGGGGGCTGATGCGCGAGCTCGAGCACCACCCTGGCCTGGAGCGCGGCCATCTCGCAGCTCTGGGCGCGCTCCACGGCATGCTGGGCGACAGCGATCGCGCCTTCGCCATGCTCGATCAGGCCTACGCAGAACGGGACTGGATGCTGCGGGACGTGAAGGTCAGCCCGATGTGGGATCCGCTGCGCAAGGATCCGCGCTTCGCCAAGCTCCTCCAGCAGATGCACCTCGACTGAGACTGCACTACGGCGCGGTATGCGCGTGATGCCCGCTGCGGTAGTGCTCGCCGAGGACGTCCAGGGCGAAGTCCCTTGTCGGGTCCCGCCAGACGGAATGGACGTGGTTTGCGTCGTTTTGCGTGTTGTCGTGCTCGATGAGGAGCCGCGGCCCATGCAGCCGGAAGTAGTGCGCGTGGCCGGGTTCGAGGGGACCGGCCCAGGCGAAGTGGATCGTACCGAGCCCGGCCTCGCGAATGCGCGCCCGCTGCGCCTCGGCCAGCTCCGTCCGCAAATTCCCGACGAACTCCTCGATCAGGCGCTCGGCCAGCGCGCGCTGCGGCGGCGCCATGTCGCCGATCGGGAGGCCCACCGGACTGCGGAGGTCGTCGGCGCGACCGGGCCCGCTCACGATGTTGCCAAGCGACCGCGCGGCGATGATCGCTCGATCCCGGTGCGCTGCCGCAAGCCCGCGGACCAACTCGCGGGCGATATCCTCTTGCGCGCCCAGGACGCGGTGGCCCTGGAGCGGCCCGGAAGGGACGCGAGCGGGGTTTGCTCCCATGAAGGCGGGCGTGACGGCCTCGACCGGGCCGGCGGCGAACGTAAGGTTGAGCGAGAGATGGTGCCCTTCCACCCGAAAGCCCCAGGGCGCTCCAGCATCGGGATCGCCGAAGACGATCCAGGCGTAGTTGTCCGGGTCGCGATCGAACCGCCGCACCGTCTCGATCGCGCGGAGGACCGTCTCGAGGCGCATGATGTCGGTCGCCTTGCGGTAGCCCGCATCGCTCAGCACCGCGCGCAAGAGCGCCTGGGCGGCGGCGCGCTGGCGGTCGTCCATCGCCTTGAGCGGTAGCCCCGCGCGCTCCCGCGGAACGTAGTGCCAGTCGAGCCGCTCCGGGCTTTCGATCCCGAAGGCTGCACGGCGCCGCTGCTCCGGCGTCAACGAGCGGAGGAACGCGACGGCCTCGGCGCGCATGCGTCCACTGTAACCCACCTGGAGGTCACTCGCCGCAATCCGACGCCAAGCGCATCGGCGGAGGTGGATGAGCTTGCTTCGCCGTACGGGATCGGCGATGTGGGCCGTCGGAAAGGAAGAGCCATGACGAAAACGTTGCCACTGACTGCGCGCCAATCGTGGAAGGCGCTCCAGGCCCATCAGGAGAAGATGCGGCAGCTGCACCTGCGCACGCTCTTCGCCGAGGACGCGAAGCGGGGCGAGCGCCTGACCGCGGAGGCGGCGGGCATCTATCTCGACTATTCGAAGAATCGCGTCACGGACGAGACGCTGGCGCTGCTCCGCGGCCTCGCCGAGGAGTCCGGCCTGCGCGAGCGAATCGACGCGATGTTCCAGGGAGACAAGATCAACGTGACGGAAAACCGGTCCGTCCTGCATGTCGCGCTGCGGGCGCCGCGCGGCGCCTCGATCGTCGTCGACGGGAAGAACGTGGTTCCTGAGGTCCACGCCGTGCTCGACGCGATGGCCGATTTCTCCAACCGGGTGCGCAGCGGCGCCTGGAAAGGGCACACCGGCAAGCGGATTCGCAACGTCGTCAACATCGGCATCGGTGGCTCCGACCTCGGCCCGGTGATGGCCTTCGAGGCGCTCAAGCACTACAGCGAGCGCGCGATGACCTTCCGCTTCGTCTCGAACGTCGACGGCGCCGATCTGGTGGAGGCGACCCGCGACCTCAATCCGGCGGAAACGCTCTTCATCGTTTCGTCGAAGACGTTCACGACGCTGGAGACGATGACCAACGCCGACAGCGCGCGCCGGTGGCTGCTCGCGGGGCTCGGCGGCGACGCCAAGGCGGTGTCCAAGCACTTCGTCGCCGTCTCCACCAACGCGGCGAAAGTATCGGAGTTCGGGATCGACACCGCGAACATGTTCGGATTCTGGGACTGGGTGGGCGGGCGCTATTCGATGGACTCGGCGATCGGCCTCTCGACGATGATCGCCGTCGGTCCCGAGAGCTTCCGCGCTCTTTTGCACGGCTTCCACCAGATGGACGAGCACTTCCGCACCGCCCCCTTCGAAAAGAACCTGCCGGTGCTCCTCGGCCTGCTCACGGTCTGGTACACGGATTTCTTCGGCTCCGAGACGGTGGCCATCCTGCCCTACGAGCAGTACCTGAAGCGCTTTCCCGCGTACCTGCAGCAGCTGACGATGGAGAGCAACGGCAAGCACGTCACGCGCGAGGGCACCGAGGTCAACTACGCGACCGGGCCCATCTACTGGGGAGAGCCGGGCACGAACGGGCAGCACTCTTTCTACCAGCTGATCCACCAAGGGACCCGTCTCATCCCCTGTGACTTCATCGCCTTCGCCAAGGCGCTGGACCCGCTCGGCCGGCACCACGACATGCTGCTGGCGAACGTCTTCGCGCAGACCGAGGCGCTGGCCTTCGGCAAGACGCGCGAGCAAGTCAAGGCGGAGGGCACGCCGGACAATCTCGTTCCCCATCGAGTGTTCCGGGGCAATCGCCCCTCGAACACCATCCTCGCCGAGCGGCTGACGCCGGAAGTGCTCGGCGAGCTCATTGCGCTCTACGAGCACAGCGTGTTTACCCAGGGCGCGATCTGGGACGTCGACTCGTTCGATCAGTGGGGGGTCGAGCTGGGCAAAGTGCTGGCCCAGCGCATCATCCCGGAGTTGGAGAGCGAGGCCGAGCCGGCCCTCGCCCATGACAGCTCGACAAACACTCTCATCCGACGCTACCGGACGCGCAAGGATGCAGTGCGATGAGGCGCGAGATGGGAGACTTCAAAGAACAACTGGAGAAGATGAGAACCCATCCCGGGTTCATTGCGGCTCTGGATCAAAGCGGCGGTAGCACGCCCCAGGCGCTGCGCGCGTACGGAATCAAGGAAGATGCGTGGTCCAACGAGGGGGAGATGTTTGCGATCATGCATCAAATGCGTGCGCGCATCATGACCAGCCCCGTCTTCACCGGGGAGCGGGTTCTTGGCGCCATCCTGTTCGAGAACACCATCGACAGAGACATCGAGGGGGAACCCACCGCGGATTATCTGTGGAACGTGAAACGGGTCGTGCCATTTCTGAAGGTGGACAAGGGCCTGGCAGCGGAGAGCCACGGTGTCCAGTTGATGAAGCCGATGCCCGGACTTGCGGCGCTGCTCGACAAGGCCAGAGCGAAACGCATTTTTGGCACCAAGATGCGCTCGTTCATCAAGCAAGCCAACGAAGCGGGCATCAAGGACATCGTGACCCAGCAGTTCGAGGCAGGTCGGCAGATCATCGCGGCGGGCCTCGTGCCGATCGTCGAGCCGGAAGTGGATATTCACTGCCCGGAAAAAGCCAAGGCCGAAGACCTGCTCAAAGCCTCCATCCTGGAGGAGCTTGATGCTCTGCCATCAGGAAAGCTGGTCATGCTCAAGCTCACCTTACCGGACAAAGACGACCAGTACGCCGGATTCGTCAGCCATCCCAAGGTCGTGAGGGTGGTTGCGCTGTCGGGCGGTTACTCGCGGGAAGAAGGCAACAGGCGCTTGCGGAGGAATCACGGCGTCGTGGCGAGCTTTTCGCGGGCGCTGGTCGAGGGGCTGTCGGCCCAGCAATCCGATGCCGAATACAACGCCCTGCTGGATGCATCGATTCAGAGCATCTTCGAGGCGTCCAACACTTGAAGGACGAAACCGGATTCGCCAAGCGATCGACTCTTGAAAGGAACCAGCCATGCAAATGGGAATGATCGGACTCGGCCG
>VBKO01000286.1 GCA_005888115.1 Deltaproteobacteria bacterium | reverse complement strand
CTACCTCCGCTTCCGGGCGGCGCGGCTCGCGGATTACGAAGCCCTCGACCGCGAGATGGAAGAGCTCACCGAGCGCGAGAAGCAGATCGGCTCGTTCACCGTGGTGTGAGCCGCCGATCCGCTACAGTGCGCCGCCGTGTTCCGCTCCTGGTACGCGACTTGTCCGCGCGGCGCGGAGCCGGTGCTCCAGCGCGAGCTTCTCGATCTGGGCGCGAAGGGCATCCGGCCCGGGCAGGGCGGAGTGCGCTTCACGGGCGAGCGGGAGACGGCGCTGCGGGGCTGTCTCGACCTCCGCACGGCGCTGCGTGTGCTGGAGCCGATCGGCGAGTTCCCGGCGGCCAATGCCGAAGAGCTCTACGAAGGCGTCGCAAAACTGCCCTGGCATGAGCTGATCGCTCCGGGGCAGACGTTCGCCGTGACGGCGACCGGGCGCGCACCCGGGCTGACCCACACCCATTTCGTCGAGCTGAAGATCAAGGACGCGGTGGTCGACTCGTTGCGCGCACGGAGGGGCGCGCGGCCCGATGTCGATCCGCGCCAGCCGGATGTGCTGGTGGTCGCGCACCTCGCGCGCGGGACGTGCACCCTATCGCTCGATCTGGCTGGCGACCTCCTCTCGAATCGGGGCTACCGCGTGCGCACGGTGGAGGCTCCGCTGCGCGAGTCGCTCGCCGCGGCGGTCGTCTTTCTCTCGAGGTGGGAAGGTCGCACGCCGCTGCACGATCCCGTGTGCGGGTCGGGGACGCTCGCCATCGAGGCGGCCCTGTTCGCCGCGGCACGGGCGCCGGGAGAGCGGCGCACGCTCGCCTGTGAGAAGTGGCCGCGCACTGCCGCGGAGGACGTAGCCGCGTTGCGCCGAATCCGGGCCGAGCTGGGGGGCCGCGCGGCTCGCCGGGCGGCCGAGGGCCTGCCCCCGGTACTCGCTTCCGACCGCGACGCGGAGGCGGTCGCGGCAACGCGCGAAAACGCCCGCGCCGCTGGCGTCGAGGTCTGCGTTTCGCAAGCGGACGCACGGACCATCGAGCCGCTATCGCCGCCGGGGCAGCTCCTGCTCAACGTGCCGTATGGCGAGCGGCTCGAGGCAGGCGGCCGCAAGCAGCTGAAGACGTTCTACCATCAGCTGGGGACAGCGCTCCGGCGGCTGCCCGGACACGGGGCGGCCGTGCTCAGCGGGAGCGAAGACTTCGAAAGCGCGTTCGGGATCCGCCCGCGGGCGCGGCACGCGCTGTGGAACGGCCCGCTGCGCGCCACGCTCCGCTTGTACGAGCTGTAGCTTCCGTCAGCGGCGGCGGTCGTTCTTGCCCTCGAGGTCGCTCTGCAGATCGCCCGCGCTGCGGGCCTTGCCCGACTCCTCGGCCCGCTCGTATTCGTCCCGATAATTCTCCACTTCGCGCTCGGCCTCGATCCCCTTCTGCAGCGTATCCGTGTGTTTCGCGAACTCGGTTGCGCCTTGGCGGTACTGCTTGTCTGCCGTCTCGCTCCCTTCACCCTCGTTGAGGCTGCCCTGCGGCCGATTCTCGTTGTCGTCCATTGCTGCGCCTCCTCTCTTGGAAGCTGACGATGAAGCAGCGCGTCTTCAACGCAGGCGGACGCAGGACCGCCTGCTCGCCGCGGCGTACCAATTCGAAGGTGACCTCGGGGAGCACCTCGTTCGTGACCAGCGCACTCGACGCCGACGGGAGCGTCATCGCTTCGGACGCTCGGAGCTGAGCCCCTCCGGGCGAACCGAGGCGCGGGTGCCCAAGACCATTCGATTGAATTGGTGCCCAGGGCGAGATTCGAACTCGCACGCCTTACGGCGCCGCCCCCTCAAGACGGTGTGTCTACCAGTTCCACCACCTGGGCCAAGCGCGGGAGCGGGCTTCTAGCAAACCGCCCTCGTTGGTGCAAGACGGCTACTTCCGCTTCGGGTCTGGCTTCGCGGGCGGCGGCGCCTTCGTCGCGTCGCCCTTGGCGGGCTTCTGCGCAGGCGGGGTCGCGGAAGGGGTGGCGGGGCCGGGTGCCTGATCGCCGGGGACGGGCACGGCGGCTCCGCCAGTGGCGGGCGCAGGGGCCGTCTGGCCGGTGGGAAGCGGCGGCTTGGCCGGGCTTTGCTTTTGCGCCGCCTCCTGCGCCGCGATGTTGCGCCGCGTGCGCAGCACGGAGTCGCTGTGCGAGGACCGGTACGCCAGCGTGAGCGAGGTGATCATGAAGATCGCCGCGCAGACCTCGGTGACTTTGGCGAGGAACGTCACCGAGCCGCGGCCGCCGAAGACGCTGCTTGCGCTGCCGCCGCCGCCGAACGCGGCCATGCCATCCGCCCGTCCCGGCTGAAGCAGGATGACGAAGATGAGGAACAGGCTCACGAGCACGTGAAGCGCGATGATCACACCGAACATGGGGCGCGAACCGTACACGCCAGGGGCGAGGATGCGCAAGCCGTTTCCCCCGGGCGCCGACCCGACTGCTTCCCGGCCAGGCGTGCGCATGGTAAAATCGGTTGCCCGCCGGAAGGAGCACGCCTGATGCCCGCCGCCGCCCGCCTCGGAGACAAGGCGCAGGTCGACCAGGACGCCCACGGCTGCCCCGCCTGCCCGCACCCCGGCGTGGGACCGATCGTCGCCGCCTCCAACAACGTGCTGGTGAACGACCGCGGCGCGGCGCGGCAGGACGACATCGGGATCCACGCGGCCTGCTGCGGCCCCAACACGTTCAAGGTCGCCAAGGGGTCGCCGACCGTCTACGTCAACGGCAAGCCGTTCGCGCGCATGAACGACAAGACCCAGCACTGCGGTGGCTCCGGCCCCATCATCGAGGGCTCGCCCGACGTGTTCATCGACGACGGCGCGGACGCCCAGGGCCTGGGCAGCTACATCATCAACGCGCTGAAGATCCTCCTCGAGCAGGCCGCGCAGGTGACCAAGCCGCAGGCGCAGACCGGTTCCGATTCGCAGCAGGCCGGGACCGACGAGAAGGGCAAGCAGGACGTCGCCAAGGACGAGAAGAAGGACGAGAAGGCGCCCAGCATCTCCGCGGCGCGCTGGACGGTACAGCGCGCGCTGAACGGCCAGGAAGTCGAGCTGCAGATCGAGTGCAAGAACCCGAAGGGCTCGCTCAAGGTCGAGATCTGGGCGCAGTCCGCCGATCCGTCGCAGGACAAGTCGGTGAAGAAGCTCGACGTACAGGCCGGCGCCACGGTGAAGCAGAAGGTGAAGCTCGAGATCCCCTCCGACGCGGCCGGCGGGAACGAGTGCCACTTCTATTTCGTGGTGAAGGACGAGTCGGGCGCTTCGCGCAAGTCGGAGGCCCTCTTCGTCGACCGCGCGCCTTTCAAGTTCTCCGTCTAGCTGGCGCTCGGAACGAGCTGGTCCGGCTGCGGTGAGCTGCTTCAGTTGAAACTGGCCGAGAACGCCAGCGCGGGCGTGATCGTCGTCCAGTTCGGAGCATTGGTGCCCTGGTCCGGGTTCGATCCGACCGAGAACTGCCCCGCGACGCCGATGCCCCAGTGGTCGCCGATCCACCACTCCTTGCCCACCGCGATCTTGGCGCCCAGGCCCGCATCGGTGCTGCCGCTGGTGCCGTTCACGGTGGTGGTCAGGCGCGTCATGACGATCATCCCGGAGACGTAGAAGTTGTACGGCATGAAGTAATAGTTCGCGCCGCCACCGAGCGTGGCGAAGTTCAGCGAGGAGTCGCCGGTGGAGCTCGACGAGCCGCCCGACGACACGGTCGGATT
>VBKO01000139.1 GCA_005888115.1 Deltaproteobacteria bacterium | reverse complement strand
AGGCCTCCAGTGCCAGGCAGCGAGGAGTCCAGCACCACCACCTCGGGGCGGGCTCCGGCGAGCAGCGCCGCCGCGCTCTCCAGCGAGTCGGCCTCGCCGGCGATCTCCAGATCGCGACCATGGTCAGAAATCGCCGCGCGCAATCCGACGCGGAAGAGCGGGTGGGCGTGGACGATCGCGACCCGCAAAGTCACAGCCACACTCTACACCGATGGATTCCAGTGTGGTCAAAATTAGCGCTCGGGCCATAGGAGCGCGGGATTCAGCCACCACGGAACAGCTTCCGTCCCAGCTGCAAATCCCCGAACAGCGTGACCGCCAGGACGAGCGCAACGAGGAAGAGGAAGCCGAGCAGGTGGACGACGGTCTCAGCTCGCTGGTTCACCTTCCGCCCGCTGAGGAGCTCGATTCCGAGGAACACCAGCCGGCCTCCGTCGAGAGCGGGGACGGGGAGGAAGTTGAAGATGGCGAGCCCGACGGAGATGTTCGCCAGCACGCCCGCGAAGTCGGCCAGGCCGCGCTTCACCTCCGCCGACGCCTGTTTCACGATTCCCACCGGCCCGGCCAGCGATGCGCCGCCGCGGCCGCGAGCGATGTCCCAGAGGGCCTGCAAGGTGGCGACGTTCAGCGCCCACACGTCGCGCGCCGCGCGCGGGACCGCCTCGGACAGCGGTACGCGGACCAGCACCTTGTCCTGGGTGACGCCGATCACGCCGTTTTCGGGACGCACTTCGATGGCGTGCCGGTCGCCGCCGCGCTGGACCTCGAATCGACGCTCCGCGGGAGCGCCCGCCTTGCGCAGCTCCCGCATCAAGTCCCCGAAGGAGGAGACCGGAGCGCCGTCGATGGCGACCACCTGATCGCCGGTGTGCAGGCCGGCCGCCGCGGCGGGCCTGCCGGGCAGCACCTGCACGCGCGTGGTGGACAGATCGACGAAGCCGCGCGTCGTATACAGGCCCGCGATGATGAGGAAAGCTACCAGGTAGTTCACCCCTGGCCCGGCGGCGATGACCAGGAAGCGGCGCCAGGCGGACTTGTTGGCGTACGACCCGGCGTCGTTGGGGTCCTGCGCGGCGGGCTCCTCGGGCGAAAACCCCGCGATCTTGCAATACCCGCCGAGCGGGATGGCGCTCAGCCTGTAATCCGTCTCTCCACGCCGGAAGCCGGCGATGCGAGGGCCGAACCCGAGCGAATACGTCTCGACGGAAAGCACGGCGCGGCAGTGTACTCGATGCATCCCTGCGCCGCAGGACCTACGTTCTAGAAATTGCCTGAGGGGCGACCATGCGTGAGCTGATCAGGGCCTTTCCAGCGTGCGCGCTTGCACTGGCTTGTGCGAGCAGCCCGAAACCGGTGCAGAAGGTGGACGATTCCGGGCTGGGCCGGCTCGATGACTCTCAAATGCAGCCGGTGGACGACGCACGTGTCGAGCAGGGCCGCGCGCAGGACGCGCTGTCGCGCGCCCGGGCGAACGAGGCCGACGCCCAGGCGCGGCTGGAGGTCGCCAAGACCGAGCGCGGGGTCGCCGACGCGCAGATGAAGCGCGCGCTGGCGGAGCGGGACCTGCTCAAGAAGCAGTACGCGCCGCAGGACCAGCTGGCGAGGGGCGACGAGGAAGTACGAGCCGGGCAGGACCGGATCCGCGCCGCGGACATGAAGCGCGCGTATCTCGAGCGCATGGTCCAGGTGGCCCAGGCCGACCGGAACGCGGCGGCGGCACACGTGGAAACCGCGAATGCGATGGTGGAGCAGGCCAAATTCCGCGCCATGAAGGCCGCCGACGTTCCACAAGCGCAGTCAGCGAACGGCGGCGCCGTCGACGCGCGGGTGGCCGAATCGCAGGTCCGCGAGGCCCAACTGCGCAAGCAGGCGGCTGACCTGCGGGCGAGCGCCGTGGACGCCTACAACAAGTGGCAGCAGACCGACGCCCGCGTCCGCACCCTGGCCCGCCCCGAACCGATCCCCGTCCCTCCACCGACTGGCCCCGACTCGACCCGCTAGCTGGCGTTCGAGAAAGGCGTCTTCTTTTCAGAGTTTGCGGCGTTGGCCGGTTTTGGCCCAGCGGAAATAGTCGCGCAGGATCTCCGCGTGGTCGAAGCAGAGGTCGAGACGGTCGAGATGGTGTGCTTGCGCGGATCCCGCCGGGGGTCGGAGTAGGTGAAAAACTGCTCGACGAGCTCGACTTCGAGGCCTGTCTCCTCGCGTGCCTCGCGCCTGCAGGCGTGGCCCAGCTCCTCGCCATGGTCGACGAAGCCCCCCGGCAGCGCCCAGCCGCGCGGCTCGTTCTTGCGCAGGATGAGCACCACACGCCCGTCGGGCCCCGCGATGACCGCGTCGGTGGTGGGCAGCGGGTTCTTGTGCTGGGCCATCAGGGGGTGATCAACCCGCCGGTCGTTGGGGGCGCCGCGGGCGGCTGGGCAGCGTCCTTCCGGTAGCGACCCTCGAGCGCGTGGGTGAAGAGCGCCTTGCAAAACGCGTCCTTCGCGCCCTGCTCCGTAGCCAGATCGCGGGACACCGCGAGCGCGGCCCGGGCGGCATCGAGCCGGTTCTCGGAGGCGAGCACGTGCGCCGTCTCCAGCAGGCGGCGCGCGTAGCGGACGCGGCGCTGGGGCGTGAAGTATGCCTCCGCCGCCTCGTCGGCGGCGCGATCGAACGCGGCCCTGCGCTGGTCGTCGTCGATGAACAGGCGGCTCACCGCGATCTCGTCGACCTTGAGGGCGAACGAACGCAGCGCCTCGTCTTCCGGGATCCAGGTCCGGAGCAGCGGATCGGCGAACAGCGCCGCGCCTGCCAGGCGGTGCGGCAGCTCGCCGTCGGGGCCGAACTCGATGGACGCCGCGGGTGGCGGCGGAGGGTCCTGGGGCGCGGGTCCGAGGATGCGGAGCGCGTCGGCATATGCCGGCGGCGGCGCGAAGCCGTTGCGCGATCCCTCCTCGGCGGCCTGGGCGATGAGCCAGCGCGCGTGGTCCTTGGGCACCTCGATGCTGGTCACCACGCCCCCCTGGCGCGGGAGGCGCTTGGCGAAATCGCGGAAGTTCCGCCGCGAGAGCGCCAGCGCATCGATGGCCAGGATGCCCTTCACGTCGGAGACCACCGCTTGCACCACCTCGACGCCGCCGCGAGTCGCGCGCGACCACCAGACCGCGCGCTCGCCGTAGGCGTCGATGGAGCTGGCGTAGCAGGCCGGCGCCTCGGCTTCGGGCGGCGGCTTCAGCACCGGGTCGCCGCGCGGTCGGATCTCCTGCACCTGCACGCCGCGCTGCTTGAGCCGCTGCAGCTCGCGCTTCGCCTCCTTGGCGAGCGCCTTCTGCGGCGCGGCGGCCAGCTCGACCAGCGCGTCCTGCCGCTGGGCGTCGCCGGCCGCGCGCACCAGGGCAAGCGCGAGCGGCTCCGGGAGCGAAGAGATGCGGCGCGCAACCTCCGGTTCCGCGGCCGCGCCTTCCGCCGCAAGCCCGGCGGACTGCGCCGTGCGCTCCTGCTGCAGCAGCCCGAGCAGCTCGCGCGCCTCGGCGATCTGCGCCGCGGTGCAGGGGTGCGCGCCGGCGCACGCCATCTCCTCCGCGATGCTGTCCGGTTTGAGCGAGCCGTCGCGCAGCAGCGCGAGGAGCTCGACCGTGCCGAGGTTGTGCCCCGCTGCGGCCATGGCGCGCGCACTCTAGGAAACCCGGCGCGCCGAGGCAATGAGCTTCGGCGGGGGCTGTGCACGATGTAGAAGACAGGCTCGGGCGGGCGACGTCCGTTCGACCCGAGCTGGAGGAAGAAGGCGCATGAAGGTCACCCTGCTCTACTTCGCGGCCGCGCGAGAGCGGGCCGGGATTCCTCGCGAGACGCTCGAGCTGCGCGAAGGCGCCACCGCCGCCGATGCGCGCGAAGCCGCCTGCGCGGCCCATCCCGGATTGCGCGCGATCGTGGACCGGCTAAGGCTCGCGGTCGATGAGGAATTCGCCGGCGCCGAACGGAAGCTGCGCGACGGCTCCGAGGTGGCGTTCATCCCCCCGGTGTCCGGCGGAGCGGGTCCGCACCGCATCTCGGACGGTCCCCTGTCGATCGAAGCGCCCGCCGCCGCCGTGACGGGCACCGATTGCGGGGCGGTGGTCACCTTCGTGGGAACGGTGCGGGCGCAGAACCGCGGACGCGCCGTGGTGCGGCTCGAGTACGAGGCCTATCCGGAGATGGCGCTGCGCGTCTTCGCGCGCATCGAGGAGGAGGCGCGCGCGCGCTGGCCGGGGACGCGGCTCGCCATCCACCACCGCATCGGCACCCTCGACCCGGGCGCCGTCTCGGTGGTGATCGCCGCCGCCTCCCCCCACCGCGCCGACGCGTTCTCCGCCAGCCGCCACGCCATCGAGGAGCTGAAGAAGGACGCGCCGATCTGGAAGCGCGAGCACTATCAGGACGGCTCGGAGTGGGTCGGCCTGGGAAGCTGACCGGGGAGCCGTGCAGGATTCCAGGTGCTCCGCTGTGGGTGGCCGTCGCACCGAAAAAAAACGCCGACACCGCCGCGGCCCTATCGGCGGCGACTGGCGACCTGCTAAAATTTCCAGAGATGCAGTCAGAGCTGCGCATCCTGCTCACGGGCGAGCCTGCCTTCCGGTCCGGCGTCGGGGCGGCGCTGGGCGCATCCTGGACGGTGGTCGAAGCGGCCAACGTCGCCGAGGCAGCCGACGCGCTGCTCGCGGCGCGCCCGGCCGCGGTGGTCCTCGATCTTCGTCCCGGCGGCGACGGGCACGCGGTCTGCCGGCGCATCAAGGGCGCGGCCCAAACGAGGCTCTTGCCGATCATCGGCTTCGTCGCCAGCGACGGCGAGGCGACCGTCGCCGCCCTCGACGCCGGTGCTGACCACGTGACGCACTGGCCGCCGAAGGGCGCCGAGCTGCAGGCGCGCATCCGGGCGGTGCTCCGCAACCGCGCGGCCACCGAGCGCCTGGAGGACGCGACGCAGGTCATCTTCGCGCTCGCCAATGCCGTCGAGGCGAAGGACGCGTACACGGAAGGCCATACCGAGCGCGTCGGCGCGCTGGCCGACGAAGTGGGGCGCCTGGCCGGGCTGGACGACGAGACCCGTGAGGCGCTCCGCCAGGGCGGCGTGCTGCACGACATCGGCAAGATCGGCATCCCCAACGAGATCATCAACAAGGCGGGCCGGCTCACCGACAAAGAGCGCATCGTGATGAACAAGCACCCCATGATCGGGGAGCGCATCTGCGAGCCGCTCAAGAGCCTGCGCCACCTCCTGCCCATCATCCGCTGGCACCACGAGCGGCTCGACGGCACGGGCTATCCCGACGGGATCAAGGGATCGAAGTTCCCGCTGCCGCCGCAGATCCTGCAGCTCTCGGACATCTACGACGCCATCACCACCGACCGCCCGTACCACCGCGCGCGCACCCGCGCCGGGGCGATCGAGTTCCTCTACGGCGAGGCGAAGAAGGGCTGGCGCGACGCCGAGCTGGTCGGGCTGGTCGCCCGCGCGGCGGAGTCGCTCGGCCTCGGGCGCACGCGCGAGGACGACATCCCTCCACCGCCCGCGCCGATGGGCCAGTGGCGGACCGAATGAGGACGACGAACGCGCGGCCGTAGATCGCGCGACTTGCATCCCGGCGCGGCGCGCGCGATATGGGCGCGCATGCTCCCCATCGACCTCTCGGGCAAGCGGGCGCTCGTCGCGGGCGTGGCCGACGACGGCGGTTTCGGATTCGCCATCGCCAAGGCGATGGCCGAAGCGGGCGCGTCCATCTGCGTGGGCACCTGGCCGCCGGCGCTGAACATCTTCGAGAACCTCCTGCGCCGCGGCAAGATGGACGAGTCGCGCAAGCTGTCGGACGGCAAGATGCTCGAGTTCGAGCGCATCTACCCGCTCGACGCCGCGTACGATCGCCTGGAGGACGCTCCCGAGGACGTGCGCACCAACAAGCGGTACGCGGAGCGCGGCGACTTCTCCATCGCGGGCCTCGCCACGCAGCTGGTGAAGGACTTCGGGGAGAAACCGATCGACATCGTGGTCCACTCGCTCGCCAACGGGCCGGAGGTGAAGAAGCCGCTGCTCGAGACGAGCCGGGCCGGGTACCTGGCGGCGGTCAGCGTATCGGCGTACTCGCTCGTTGGGCTGCTCGCGCGCCTGGGCCCGCTGATGCGCCCCGGCGGCTCCGTCCTCTCGCTCACGTACATGGCCAGCGAGCGGGTGGTGCCCGGGTACGGCGGCGGCATGTCCTCGGCCAAGGCCGCGCTGGAGAGCGATACGCGGACCCTGGCGTACGAGGCCGGACGCAAGTACGGCCTGCGGGTGAACACCATCAGCGCGGGTCCATACGCCTCTCGCGCGGCGAGCGCGATCGGGTTCATCGACGAGATGGTGAAGTACTACGCGCAGAACGCGCCGCTCCCGCAGGAGCTGGCCGCGGCCGAAGTGGGGAATGCGGCTGCCTTTCTCTGCAGCCGCCTGGGGAGCGGGATTACCGGGACGACGGTCTACGTGGACAAGGGCTACCACGCGATGGGCCGCACGGTGATCTGAAGGATCAGCCGCCGCCGCGCGCCGCCGCCGCGGAGAGGATCCGATCGAGGACTCCGCGCAGATCCTCCTCGTCTGCGCGGGTGAGCGCGCCGACGTGGTTCCAGACCACCCGGGCATCGCGGTCCAGGACCAGCATCGTGGGAAGGACGGCGACCGAGAACGCGCTCGAGGCGGTGCCGTCGTCGAGCACCACCGGGAACTCGAGCCCGTTCTTGAGGAGGAACTCCTTCACCTGCGCTTCGCGGTCCGCGCCGGGATCGTCGGTGTCGACCGAATACAGATCGACCCCCCGGGGCTGGTACTCGCGCCACACCTTCTGGATGCGCGGCATCGAGACGCGGCACGGCGCGCACCAGGTGGCCCAGAAATCGACCACCGTAACCCGGCCCTTCTCGATCGCGGCGTGCCCTTTTCCGTCGAGGAGCGGAAGCGAGACGCGCGGCGCCACGGCGCTCGTCCTGAAGGCGTCGCGGGAACGTCCGCGCGAGATGGCCACCACCATCACCGCGGCGGCGGCGACGGCCACCAGACCCCAGAGGAAGCGGTCCGCGGCGCGAGACGGTCCAAAAGGCATGGAACCGGTACCATGCGGGCGACCCTCCGCTGCGTCAAGGCGTCCGGAAACTGGCCGCCGCCCCGGGCGCATGGCAGCGTCCGCCGCATGGGCAAGGCGCTCCTGCTGGTGTTCCTCGGAGCCATCGTCGCCGCCTTCCTGGTCCCCTTCCAGGGAAAGACGCTCTGGCAACGCGCGGAGCAGCGTGGAGTCCCTGCGGCGGCTTCCCAGGCGATGCGCGGCGCGCTCCGTTGGTTCGGCGGAACGCGGCCGAACCGCTTGCACGCCGCCGCGCCGCCAGCCGCCGCGGCGGGACGGCGCTCTCCCGACCCCGGCGCGGACCGCATCCTCAAGGCGCCGCCCAAGGAACGGCTGTCGCCGGACGACCGCGCCTCGCTCGATCGGCTCGTGCACTCGCGGGCCCGCTGAGCGGCGGCGCCATGTTACGAAGTCCGGCATGGCGGACTTCCTCGGCATCCCGCGGCGACGCTTGCCGATCGCGATCGCGATGGTGCTCTTGCTCGCCGCCATCCTGGTCTGGCTGCAGGGGCGCTTCGACCAGAGCGACGTCAAGAAGGGCATCGCGCTGGCGCTCGCGCATCGCCCCGCCGGCCGCGATGGCAAGAGCGTCTTCGACGCGCTGGTCGGGTTCGGCCGCGGCGACCCGCGCTGCGACGGCAAGGTGGTCAGCAGCCTCCTGGGCGACGTGGACGTCCGCTGCGTCCTCCCAGGCGAGCAAGGCGCCGGGTACGAGTTCCGCGTGCTTCTCGACGGCAAGCGCCCTCCCCGTCCGGCGAATCCCCCCGCCCAGCTCCTCTTCGATCAGCTCCAGCGCTGAACGTCCGGAATCGGACGCGCGTTGCGGCCGGGTGCAGGCGTTGACAGGTTGCGGCCGGGCGGGCGCCTGCCCGCGGGAGGACGGGCATGTTCGCCGCACTGGTTGCCGCAGCAGCAGCCGCCGGCGCTCCGCAGGCGCAAAAGGTCTGGACGGAGGCGCCGGCCAGCGCGGCGCGCCCCACCGCTCCGCCCCAGTCCATCGCGCACCTGGTGAAGCAAGCCATGCCCGCGGTGGTGGGCATCGTCGCGGTCACCGCCCGGGGCGAGCCGCAAGACCCCTTCCACGATTTCCTGGAGCGGATGTACGGCTCGGGCGGCGAGCGAGAGCAGCCGGTGCGCGGCATCGGCACCGGATTCTTCGTCCGATCGGATGGCCTGGTGGCGACGAACGGGCACGTGGTCGAGGGGGCCACGGAAATCACCGTGCAGGTGGGCGAGGACGAGCGGGCGCTTCGAGGTGTGCTGGTGGGCAAGGACGAGGCGACCGACCTCGCCCTGGTGAAGGTCGAAGGCGGGCCGTTCCCGGTGCTCGGGTTGGGGGACAGCGAGGGACTGGAGGTCGGCGAATGGGTGGTCGCGATCGGCAACCCGTTCGGGCTGTCGCGCTCGGTCACTACCGGGATCGTCTCGTACAAGGGCCGGCGCGACGTGAATCCCTCCGGCCGCCCCGGATACTACGACTTCATCCAGACCGACGCGGCCATCAACCCGGGCAATTCCGGCGGGCCGCTGCTGGACGCGCGCGGCGCGGTGGTGGCGATCAACGCGGCCGTCAATCCCGCCGGGCAGGGGCTCGGGTTTGCCATCCCCATCCACATGCTGAAGGAGATCGCGCCGCAGCTGGAGAAGGGGCACGTCGTGCGGAGCTGGATGGGCATGTCCGTCCAGGACCAGCTCGGCCCCGATTTGGCCGAGTGGTTCGGAGTGCCCGGCGGCAAGGGCGTCGTGATCACCGACGTGGTGGACGGCGGACCGGCGGCGCGCGCCGGGATCCGGGCGGGCGACGTGGTGGTGTCCTTCGAAGGCGACCCGGTCACCGAGAGCTACCGCCTGCGCTGGCTGACCGCGAACGCCGGGCCCGGCCGGACGGTGAAGATGGGCATCTGGCGCGAGCGGAAGTTGCGCACGGCCACCGTCGCCCTCGCCGAGAAACCCGGCGACACTCCTGCGGAACCGCGGCCGCCCCCGATGGTCGCGGCGCGCAAGGATCAGGAGCCGTTCGGCCTGTCCGTCGAGGAACAACCGGGTCGTTCCGGGCTGCGCGTCTCCTCGGTCGATCTGCGCAGCTGCGCCTACCGGGCGGGGCTGCGTGAGGGCGACGTAGTCCTCGACGTGGACGGACACCCGGTGCGTGACCGCGCCGCGTTCCGCAAGGCCGTCGGCGAGGGCGGCGTGGTGACGCGGCTCTACGTGAAGCGCAACGGCCGCTCGATCTTCTTCGGACTGCGCAAGGATCCGGCGCAGACCGCCGAGGTCGGCTCGCCCTGAGCGTTGCGGCGGCTACCGAACGCGGCAGGCCTCTTCCCGCAATCTTCCCCGACAATACACGGCTGTTTCATCATCGTTCCCCATCCTCCGGCATCGACTCGGAAAGGCGTTGTCGGCCAGTCTGGGCGCCTGCGGAGTGCGAGTGAGCGATTTGGGCGGATCAGTGCTGCGGGAAAGCTTTCGACGCGGCACAATCAGCGCGGATCGACAAGGAGAGTGACGGATGGGGACCAGCCGGCTCCCGGGCTTCTACAAGATGCGCATCGCAGAGCGGCTCCGGCGGGTGGCCGAGCAGCTCGAGGTGGACGGCGACGAGCTGGACGGGCTGGGCGAGAGCGGCACCCTTCCCCTCGCCAACGCGGACGCGATGATCGAGAACGCGGTGGGCGTCCTCGGGCTCCCGGTCGGGGTCGGCCTGAACTTCGTCGTGAACGGCGAGGACCTCCTCATTCCCATGGCGGTGGAAGAGCCCTCGGTGATCGCGGCGGTCGGCCTGGCGGCCAAGATCGCGCGCGACGGCGGCGGCTTCCAGGCCGAGGCGGACCCGCCTCGCATGATCGGGCAGGTCCAGGTCTCCAGCCTTGCCGATCCGCCGGCCGCCAAGGCCGCCCTGCTCCGCGAGAAGCGTCAGATCCTCGAGGCGGCGAACGCGCTCCAGCCGGCGATGAAGGCGCGCGGCGGCGGAGCACAGGACCTGGAGGTGCGCCTGGTCCCGGTGCGTGACGCCGAGAACGGCGCCGCCGAGGTGCACGCCATCGTGCACCTCCTGGTCGACACGCAGGACGCGATGGGCGCGAACCTCATCAACACGATGTGCGAAGGGGTTTCGCCGCTCGTCGAGCGCATCAGCGGCGGGCGGGTGCGGCTCCGCATCCTCTCCAACCTGGCCGACCAGCGGCTCGCGCGAGCGACCTGCCGCATCCCCTTCGACGCGCTGGCGGACTTCGGCTTCTCCGGCGCGGAAGTGGCGCACGGGATCGCCGAGGCGAGCCGGTTCGCGGATGCCGACCCGTACCGCGCCTGCACGCACAACAAGGGCGTGATGAACGGCGTGGACGCGGTCGCGTTGGCCACCGGGAACGACTGGCGCGCCATCGAGGCCGGCGCGCATGCGTGGGCAGCGCGGAACGGCCGCTATGAGCCGCTCACGCGCTGGTGGGTCGAGGACGGGCACCTGCTCGGCAAGGCGGAGCTGCCCATCCAGGTGGGCACCGTCGGCGGAGCGGTGAAGGCGAACCCGCTGGTCCCGGTGCTGTTGCGCCTGATGGGCAACCCCGGCGCGCAGAAGCTGGCCGCCATCATGGCGGCCGTCGGGCTGGCGCAGAACATGGCGGCGCTGCGTGCGCTGGGCAGCGTGGGCATCCAGAAGGGGCACATGGCGCTGCACGCCCGCTCGGTGGCCGTGTCGGCGGGCGCCAAAGGGTCCGCGGTGGAGGAAGTCGCGCGGGCGCTCATCGCCGCCGGGGAGATCAAGCTGCACCGGGCCCAGGAGATCCTCGCCAAGCTCGTCGCGCAGAAGCCCGCCGCCGAAGTGACGTGACGCCCGGCCAGCCCGTCGCCGGCGCCGGCGCGGGGCGCATCGCTCCTCCGCCGTTCCTCGCCGAATACGCCGCGCTGGCGGAGCCGCGCATCGGCGCCTTCCTCGACGCGCGCGCATCCGACGCCGCGCGGCTGCCGGTCGATCTGCGGATGGCTTTCTCGGCGCTGCGCGACTACGTCCTGCGCGGAGGAAAGCGGCTGCGCGGGGCGCTGGTCGTGCTGGGATGCGAGGCCGCGGGCGGCGAGCGCGCCTGGGCCCTCGATCCGTCGGTGGGGATGGAGCTCCTGCACGCCTACCTCCTGGTGCACGACGACTTCATGGACCGGGACGATGTGCGCCGGGGCGGCCCCACGGTGCACTCGGCGCTTCAGCGCGCGACGGGATCCGCGCACCTCGGAGCGAGCCTCGCGGTGCTGCTCGGATCGCTCTGCGAGGCGTGGGCGCTCGAGCTGGTGCTCGGCGCGCCCGTGCCGGCGGAGCGCACGGCGGCGGCGGGACGGCTGCTCGCGCGCGCTCTCCAGGACGTCACCGTCGGGCAGATGCAGGACCTGGCAGCTCCTTTCGGTGGGGACCTTTCCCCGAGCGAGGTGCTCGCCGTGCAGCGCATGAAGACCGGCGGCTACAGCTTCGAGCTGCCGCTGCGGCTCGGGGGGTTGCTCGCTGGCGCGAGCGAGGCGCTCCTCGACGCTTTGGAGCGTTTCGCGCGCCCGCTAGGACTGGCGTTCCAGATCGCCGACGATCTGCTCGGCACCTTCGGCTCGCCCGAGGTCACCGGCAAGCCCAACGCCAGCGATCTGCGCGAGGGGAAGCGGACGCTCCTCGTCGCGCGCGCGTTGGAGGCCGCCGATCCGCGCGACGCGGCCCTCCTGCGCGCCGGATTGGGCAAGCGTGATCTCGGCGAAGCGGAAGCGGCTGCGCTGCGGGACGTGCTGCTGCGCAGCGGCGCCGTGCAGTCGTGTCGCGAGGATGCGGAGCGGCTGCGTGGCGAGGCGGTGCGCGCGCTGCACGGCTCGCCATTCCCGGCACGCGTTGCCCAGGCGCTGCGCGAGATCGCCGAGTACACCGTGCAACGCGCCGCGTAGCGCCGGCCGTACCTGCTCGCGCGTTCCGCGACCACCGCGCGGACGCCTGCGCTGACAAGAGAGGGCGCTGCGCCTGCCAGGCGGCTCGTCCCCCCTTTGCCTGCCCCTTCCTGCGAAATAGCGTTCGAAGAGGTTCTCGCAGCTTCCCGCCGATGCCCAGGCGGGCGAGGGAGCAGCGATGGCGGACGGTGGCTTGTGCCAGGCAATCCTCGATTCCGCGCCACTGGGGTTCGTGGCCTTGGAGATGGACGAAGGCGGCGACGAGTCCTCGCTCCGCCTCTCGTATGCGAATCCCGCCGCGTGCGAGCTGACCGGCGTCGACCTGCGCCGGTCGATCGGCAGGAAGATCGGCGAGGCGCTGCCCTGGATCGTCCCGGCGCGCATGCGCACGTACGTGCAGGTCTGCAAGACGCGCAAGGCGCGGACCATCGGCGCGGTCACGGTTCCCGGCGCCGGCGGAGAAAGAAGCTTCAACGTCGGCGCTTTTCCGGGGCCCGAGCGCTCGGTGGTGATCGTGTTCGAGAGGGTGGAGCAGCCCTTCTGCGGCGATTCGGGCGCCCGCAGGATGAGCCGCTTCCTCGAGTCGGTGCTGGAGAACCTGCCCGCGATGATGTTCGTGAAGGACGCCCGCGAGCTCCGCTTCGAGTGGTTCAATCGCGAGGGGGAGGCGCTCATCGGGCTGCCGCGGGCCGAGCTGATCGGCAAGCGCGACCACGACTTCTTCCCCAAGGAGCAGGCGGATTCTTTCGTCGCCAACGATCGCGAGGTGCTCCGGCGCAAGACGATCCAGGACATCGCGGAGGAGCCGGTCCAGACGGCCCGCGGGACCCGCTGGCTGCACACCCGCAAGATCCCCCTGCTCGATGACCATGGCGAGGCCAGGCACGTGCTGGGGATCTCGGTGGACATCACGGAGATGAAGCGCGCGCAGGAGATCCTCCGTGCGTCGCACGAGGAGCTGGAGCGGAGGGTTTTGCAACGCACCGACGAGCTGCAGCTCGAGATCGCGGAACGGTTCCGGGCCGAGGACGCGCTGCAGCGCACCGAGCAGCAGCTGAGGCAGGCGCAGAAGATGGAGGCCATCGGCCGCCTCGCCGGCGGGATCGCCCACGACTTCAACAACGTGCTCAGCGTCGTGCTCAGCTACTGCGACCTCATGCTCGACCGCGTCGAGTTGGACAGCCCGTTCCGGACCGACCTGGAGGAAGTCCGGCGCGCGGGCGAGCGCGCCGCCGGGCTGATCCGGCAACTCCTCGCGTTCAGCCGGAAGCAAGTGCTGCAGCCGCGCGTGGTCGACTTGAACGAGCTGGTGCAAGCCATGCGCCGGATGCTGCAGCGCCTCGTAGGGGAGAACGTCGAGCTCGAGCTGCGCTGCGCGCCACGTCTGGGCAGGGTGCGCGTCGACCCGGCGCAGATCGAGCAAGTGGTCATGAACCTGGTGGTGAACGCGCGCGACGCGATGCCGACCGGCGGCAAGCTGACCATCGAGACCGCGAACGTGGAGCTGGACGAGAAATTCGTCTCCGAGCACCTCGGCGTGCGGCCGGGCGCCCACGTGATGCTCGCGGTCAGCGATACGGGGATCGGGATGGACAAGGAGACGCTCGCGCGCATCTTCGAGCCTTTCTTCACCACCAAGGAGACGGGCAAAGGGACCGGACTGGGCCTCTCCACCGCGTTCGGCATCGTGAAGCAGAGCGCGGGGTCGATCTGGGTGTACAGCGAGCCCGGCAAGGGCGCGACCTTCAAGGTCTACCTGCCGATCACGCTGGACGCGCCTGCAGAGCGTGTGCCGCCGGCGCCCCGTTCCGAGCTGCACGGCACGAGAAGCTGATCGCCCGGCGCCGTCGATGCGGTGCTGCAGAAGCCGTTCGTGCCCACTCCACAGGTCGCTCGGAATCAGGTAAACTGCAGAGGAGGTCAGGTGGTGATCCGGGGGGGACGCCAGGTGACGAACGCGGCGTGCTGCGTCTCGCGCGGGGGAGCGCGGTGAAGCCCACCTTGCCCTTGAAGCCTGATGACACGATCCGGACGCCGGATCGGATGGCGCAGGCAGACCGGCTCGGGTCCGAGGGACGCTGGCTCGACGTTCCTCGTCTCGCCCAGTACAACGGCCAGGTCCAGAGCTGGATGTGGTGCGGCCGCGCGGCAGCCGCGATGGTCCACGCCTACTACTGCAAGGCGCAGGGCAAGACCTCCGAGTACGTGGGACACAAGACGGGCGACCCCGGCCCGGGCGCGAACGGCAAGCTGAAAGAGAACCTGCGCTTCCTGGGGGGCGCGCACGCGGACGCGATCGCGGGAATCACCGCCACGGGCCGCTGCGCGCCGGCGCAGATCTTCGAAGTGGCCGGGTGGAAGCACACCGAGGGATACCTGCAGCGGACGGCGCAGGAAAAGATCGAGACCGACCGGGCCAGCGTGGAGAAGCGCTTCGCTCCGCTGCTGGACGCGATCCGGAGCAACAACCCGGTGGTGCTCTACTGCCGCCTGTCCACCAGCAAGAACGGCGGGCACATCGTCTGCGTCTCTGGCTTCAAGAAGCTGGAAGGCGAGCTGTGGCTGCGCATCAACGATCCGACCAGCCCCCACGACGATCTGTTGGGGAAGCGGAACTGGGCGTTGGTCCAGCGGCACCCCAGCTCGTTCTCGGAGTACTGGGTGCGCGCCTCGCGGCTTCTCGAGCCGCACCCGGACAAGCCCGGGAAGCGGCTCCTCAGCTACATGGAGCACGACAAGATCGGCCGCTATCTCGTGGTGTCCGACCAGGCCGTGAAGGACGGCGCCGACGTCGTCCACCTGCTCGATCCGACCCCGCAGGCAAGAACGGACAAGGGCCCCAAGCCGCCCGCGCCGCCCGCCGCCGGCGGCACGTCGCTGCCTTTCGAGGTGAACGGCTCGGCGAGGGCGTCCGCCGAGGCGCTCGTCGCGCTCTACCACTCCTCCGAGCGGGGCGCGGGCGGGTACTTCCCGCTCGCGGACAGCGCCTCGTTCCATTGCGGCGCGCATTTCCTCGTGGATCATGCCACCCCGATCCGCGCGATCGCGCGCGCCGAAGTGGTGGCGGCGCGCATCTCGGTCGCTCCGGGCGAGCATCCGTGGGGCGATACGGGATTCGTCCTGCTGCGGCATCCGATCGACGGCGGCAAGGCGCTGTACAGCCTCGTCCTGCACGTGCAGCGCGAGCCGCTCCATCCCGACCGCGCCGCGGGGTGGCTGCGCCGTCTGCTCATCGCCGCGATGGGCGGCGGTGAGGCGCGCAAGCCCAAGTGGCGCGTGTCCGAGGAGATCGCCACCTGGAAGGAGGCCGACAAGGGCCGCTTCTCGCCGGTGAACGCCGACCCGAAGACCACGGTCAAGCCGGGCGTCTACGAGGAGAAGGACCGGCTCTCGGAAGACCACGCGCTCTACGTGAAGGTCGGCGGCGGGTGGATCCGCGCCTCCCTGCAGGACGGAGACGGCGCGGCGCGCGAGCTGTCCGCGTGGGCGGACTTCGACCTCGACGTGGCGGCGAAGAACAGCGCCGCCGTCAAGGCGCTACGCGACGGCAAGGTGGCGGTGCTCGACGCGGACAAGCAGGACGGAAAACATCGCTGGAGCGTGGAAGCCGGCGAGGTCGTCGGGATCGCGGGCACGTACCTCGGCATGCCGCAGTTCCACTGGTCGGTGTTCTCCAAGGATCCGGTGCTGCCGACCGGCTCGCTGCCCAAGGCGGAGTACGGTGCGAAGGACGAGGTGAAGCTCGCGAGCCTCGACCTCACCGCGCACGAGGCCGGCACCTACGAGCAGACGCAGCAGCTGGTGCAGGCGCTCGATCCGGACAAGCAACATCTGGCCAAGGTGCCGCAGGGCATCCTCGCCTCCGGGGACCTCGCTTCGTTCTACCGGACGCCGACGAATTCCTGGCGCTCCCGTTACCAGGCGGCGAAGGGCTTGTGCGAGTTCAAGCTCGACGTCGACAAGATGGTCGCGCTCGAGCGCTACAAGTCCCATACCGATGCCGAGCGGAACGAATTCAAGAAGAACGTCAAGGCGTTCCTCTTCTGGGACGAGCTCTCGTCCGCCGACGACTTTCCCAAGGACGGCGTCGCCGTCTTCGTGCACCCGGTCACCGCGCTCCGCCTGATGGCGCAC
>VBKO01000285.1 GCA_005888115.1 Deltaproteobacteria bacterium | reverse complement strand
TCGGCATCATCACGTTGTCGATGGCGTGGATGACGCCGTTTCTGGCTTGCATGTCCCTGGTGGTGACGTTGGCCCCGTTCACCGTGATCGCCTCTCCCTTCAGCCCCAGCGTGAAGTCCTTGCCGGACACCGTCTTCACCTTGTCCCCGTCGCGCATCTGTCCGACAGCGTGCGCGTTGACGTTGCCGGCGAGGACGTGAAAGAGGAGCACGCCCTTCAGCTTCTCCGCGTCTGCGAGGAGCGAGGCCACCGTCGTCTTTGCGAGCTTGGCGAACGCCGCGTCGGTCGGCGCGAACACGGTGTAGGGTCCTGCGCCTTCCAGGGTCGAGAGCAGGTCGGCGGTCCTCAGCGCCGCGGTCAGCGTCTTGAAGTTTCCGGCTTCCGCAGCGGTCTGGATTAGATCGTTGATCACGGCGTTCTTCTCGGATCACCTCGGCAGAGGCATCCGGCGAAAGTAAAGAGGCGCGGGTGGTTACTGATCATTGTAACGCGTCTGCCGCCTCCGCGCTCGTCTTTGCCCCAGGCAGCTCTCGGGGCGCGTTGGCGGCGAGGAATGCCTGGTCGCCATCGAGCAGCTGGAAAGCCCGAGCGCCGCTTACCTGCGCCGGTACAGCCTCTCGATCGTGCGCTAGCTTCGGATTACAAGTTTTTCGGATCGATGGCGACCAGTCGATAAAGTTTCGGCGAGGACGAGCGCTGCGAGCGATCGACCACCAGGCACTCCTCTCCACGGATACGCCAGGAAAGTGGCCGCGCGAAGGCATGGTATTCGCGACTCTTTCCATCGGTCGCGATGTAGTGGCCGTGCGAGTGCGCGTCGAGGGAGACCACGCCGGCGGGGCGATCGAAGTCCGCCGGCACGTCGATGGTGAGCGTATCGCTCGGCCGCTCTTGCACCTCTCCGCTCCGCAGATCGATGATCGCGATCATCCGCTGCATCGTGCCTCCTTGACGCCCGGCGCGGATCAGCGTTCTCCCAGGCCGGGAGAGGATGAAACGAAGCGGAGCGAGGAGAAGAGTGTACCCCGGAAACCGCCTGGCCGCTCGTTATCGACCGCCGGCATCCTTCCGCAGGGCGTGGCATCGACACTGGGATGGACCTCCAAGTGAGACTGGAGCAGAGCGGGCACCGCGGTGCCTTCTTCATCGCGCGCGACGGCGAGCGGCTGGCGGAGCTGACCTTCTCCGCCAGCGCGGACGGCAAGCTCGTGATGCTCGATCACACCGCCGTATCGGAGGCGCTTCGTGGCAAGGGCGTTACACGCACCCTCGTGGACGAGGCAGTGCGGTGGGCGCGTCGGGAGAGCATCCGCCTCGTCCCGGTCTGTCCGTTTGCGAGGGCAGTCTTCGATCGCGAGCCATCGTTCCACGACGTCCTCGCCTGAAAGGGAGCGGTCATGGCGTGCCAACACGTGAAGAATCTGAAGCCGGTCGAACCGCGGGCCGAAGGATGCGAGGAGTGCCTCGAGATGGGCGATAGCTGGGCGCACCTGCGGCTGTGCATGAGCTGCGGGCACGTGGGCTGCTGCGACTCGTCGAAGAACAAGCACGCCACCAAGCACTTCCACGGCACGAAGCATCCTGTGATCCGGTCGCTCGAGCCGGGCGAGGAATGGGGCTTCTGTTACCCTGACGACCAGTTCTTCGATCGGCTCCCCATGTGACGCGGGACACCCTCGGTGACGTCGGCAACCTCGTGCTCCGCCTGGTGACGGGCGGGCTGATGCTCTTCCACGGCGCCGACAAGCTGATGCACGGGCTCGACCACGTCCGCTCCGACCTGGCGGCCGCGGGACTGCCGACGGCGCTCGCGCACGGAGTCTACGTAGGTGAGATCCTCGCGCCCATCTGCATCATCTTCGGGCTATGGACCCGTGTCTCGGCCGTCGTGTACGCGGGCAGCATCGCGCTCGCCGTCGCGATCGTCCACGGCCGGGACTTCGCGCGACTGGCGCCGACGGGAGCATGGGCCGCCGAGCTCTGGGTTTTCTACATCCTGTGCCCGGTGGTGATTGCTCTTCTTGGCGGTGGACGCTTTTCGCTCGACCGTCTACTTCTTCCGCGCGTATCCGCCGTAGAACGCGACGGGTGACCACTCGGGCTTGATCGGTGGAAGCGAGGTGGCGACCAGACGCGCATACGGTCCGGCCGCGAAGACCGGGTCGCCGCCGACCACCGTCAGCACGCTCTCGAGCTGCTTGATCTCCTCTTCGGGCACCGCCAGGTAGTCGGCCGAGAGAACCGCGAAGTCGGCGTACTGGCCCGGCGCGATCCGGCCCTTGACCTTCTCCTCGCCCGAGAACCACGCGCTTCCAACCGTCCACAGGCGAAGCGCCTCTTCCCGGCGCAGACGGTTGGGCTCGTCCGCCAGCTGCGTCCCGCCCACCGTCTTCCCGCTCACCAGCCAGTACACGGAAAGCCACGGGTTGTAGCCCGCGACGCGCGTGCCGTCGGTCCCCGCGCCCACCGGAATCCCGCGGCGGAGCATTTCCCGGATCGGCGGTGCGGCGCGCGCGGCGTCCGCGCCATAGCGCGCGACGAAGTCCTCGCCGGCGAACGCCATGCGATCCTGGACGGCGACGCCGCCGCCGAGGGCGTGGATGCGATCGAGGCTCTTCGGCGAGACGGTCTCGGCGTGATCGAACGCCCACCGGATGCCGGCGAAACCGCGGCGCCCGCCGGCCCGCTCCTCCCCGTCGATCTGCTCGAACACGTCCAGGATGTGCGCGACCGATTCGTCGTACGTCGCATGGATGCGGATCGGCCAGCCCTTCGTGACCAGCTCGCGCGCGACCCCCGTGAGGTCGTCGCGCCACTTCGGCCGGTCGGACAGCTCGGGCCGCGGAGCGAGGAAGTTTTCGAAGTCGCCCGCGGACCAGGCCAGGAACTCGCCGCCACCCTCGAGCACGTAACCGTTCGCGCGGAGCCGGTCGCCGTTCGTGCCCGGCTTGTTCTCCGCGGTCCAGCGCTGGAAGTCCTCCAGCTCGCGTCCGGGCCGCTGCGGGAAGAGGTAGTAGGAGATGCGGAGCGGCAGCTCCCCGCTCGCAGCGAGCGCGGCGGAACCCGCATAGTCGTCGGGAAAGCGGTGCCCGCCGCCGCCGGCATCGATCACGCTGGTCACCCCGAATCGATTCAGCTCCCGGTAGAAGTGGCGCGTGGAGACGACCTGGTCTTCGGTCGAGAGCTGCGGAAGCTTCCCGACCGTCGCGTAGAGGATCGTCGGGTCGGGATCCGCGACGAGCAGGCCGTTCGGCTGTCCATCCGGTCCGCGCTCGAACCGGCCTCCGGGCGGCGGTTTCGTCTCCGCGGTGATTCCCAGCGCACGCAGCCCCGCCCGGTTGAGCATCCCGCGGCTGTAGAGATGGAGGACGAACACCGGCGTCTCGGGAGCGGCAGCGTTCAGCTCGTCCAGGGTCGGCATGCGGCGCTCCGCGAACTGCGCCGGCGACCAGCCTCCGGGTGCGAATCGTTCAGGCCGGGGATCAACGTGCGCCCGCCGGCATCCACGAGGCGCGTTCGCGGCCCGCGCAGCCGCGCCACGTCGCGATCGGACCCGACGGCGACGAAGTTCCCGCCTCGCACCGCCACTGCGGTCGCTCGGGGGCGCGCGAGGTCGAGCGTGATCACGCGCGCGTGCGTCACGATGAGATCCGCCGGTTGCGAAGGCGCTTGCGCATTCACGGCGGAAGCGCACAGCGCTAGCGCGGTGGCGATACCTACGCCGCCTGCCCACCTGCCCGGCCCGGTTCGCGCTGACATGGAAATCCCCCGTTCTCGAAGCGCCATTCCCGCTCGAGCACGCCGCCGTCTATACAGAGCCGCGAGCAGCGACACAACGGGCGACCGGATTCACAGGGAGCGCCTCTCCTGGCGCGGACAACTGGATTCGAGACGGTGGCCTTCGTCTCACTCGGCGCGCAGGGCCACGGCTGGATCGACCAGCGCCGCTCGCCGGGCGGGCACCAGGGTGGCTGCCGATGAAATCGCGCCCAGGACCAGCACCGCGGCGAGCAGCGCCGGCGGGTCGGCGGGTCCGACGCCGAACAGGAGCCCGGCAAAGAACCGCGCCGAGGCCAGCGCGCCGGCGGAGCCGAGCACCAGGCCGGCGCCGACGACCGCGGCACTCTCCCGCGCAACGAGAGCAAGCGCCTGGGCCGGCCGCGCGCCCAGGGCCATGCGCACGCCGATCTCGCGGGTGCGCTGGGTCACGGCGTAGGCCAGCACGCCGTAGAGCCCCAATCCGGCGAGCATCAACGCCAGCGCGGCGAATCCGTGCAAGAGTTTCAAAGCGAAGCGGCGCTGCGCCAGCGAAGCGGACAGCGTGTCGCCCAGCGACCGGGTCTGGTACGCGGGCAGGCGCGGATCGACGGCCGAAAAGATCTTTTGAGCGTCACGCAGCACCTCTCGAGCCGGCGCGTTCGAGCGCACCACCAAGGTCAGAGTGTTGGTGGGAAGCTGGTCGAACGGGAAGTACATGATCGGGTGCACCTCCGCGTCGAGGCCGAACTCGCGCACGTCGCCCACCACCCCGGCCACCGCCCACCAGCGCGAATCCCCTGCCAGGCGGAGCCGCTGGCCCAGAGCGTCGCTGGCGGGCCAGTACTTCCGGGCGAACGACTGGTTGATCACGACGACGGGCGCCTTGTCGGCTGCGTCGGTCTCTTGCGGTGTGCGCCCGCGCAAGAGCGGAATGCCCATGGCCTCGAACCAGCCGGGCGTGACGGTGCGGTTCTCCTCGTCGGGCGGCTGCGCGCCGGCGGGCACGGGGCGGCCCTCGATCTCGAAGGACTGGTCGGTGGGCACCCCGCTCAAGGGCGCATAGTCCACGCCACCCGCGGCGGTGGTGCCGGGAAGCTCGCGCAGCCGCTGCAGGACGGATCGGAAGGCGGTCCGCTGGCGCTGGTCGTCGTCGGGGAATCCTCCGGGCAAGGACACGTCCAGTGCGACGGCCCCGTACGGCCGGAAGCCGGGATCGATCTTCACCACGTTGCCGAAGCTCCGCAGGAGCAAGGCGGCGCCGGAGACCAGCACCAGCGCCAAGGCGACATCGGCGGCGACGAGCGCGCGCCGCAGCCGGCGGGGGTGCAGCGCAGCCGAGGCGCTCCCGCCTCGCAAAGCATCGTGCAGCTTCGTCTGCGTAGTGGTCAGCGCCGGCAGCAGTCCGAAGAGGATCCCGCTCAGGAGCGATGCGCCCAGCGCGAATGCGAGCACGGCTCCGTCGATGCGCACCTCCCGCGAGCGCGGCAGGTCGGCCGGCCCGGCGGCCAGCAACAGGTCGACCCCCCAGACCGCGATCAAGATGCCCAGCGCGCCGCCCAGGAGCGCCAGGAAGATGCTCTCCACCATCATCTGCCGCACCAACCGCCAACGGCCGGCGCCGAGCGCGGCGCGCACGGCCAGCTCCCGCTCGCGCGCGGTGGCCCGCGCCAGGAGCAGATTTCCGACGTTGGCGCAGGCCATCAGGAGGACCAGCACCACCGCGGCGAAGAGCATCCACACCGTCGTCCGCACCCGGCCGATCATCTGATCGAGGAGCGGGACGGCGGTCATGTGGAAGCCTGCGTCCGCCGGATAGACGGCGGGGAACGCCGCCCTCAGTCGCGCCGACACCACGGCCATCTCTGCATGCGCGTCGGCCAGCGTGGCGCCGCGGGCGAGCCGCCCGATGACGCGCAGGAAATGATTGCTGCGGCTCTGTGGAGTGAGCTGCTCGGCGGGAAAGCGGAGCGGCGTCCACGCGTCGAAGTTCTCCGGAAGCTCCAGGTCGTCCGCCAGCACGCCGACGATGAGGAAGGGATGACCGGAGACGTCCACCGTGCGGCCTACCGCGCCGGGATCTCCGCCGAAACGGCGCTGCCAGAGCGCCCGGCCCAACACGATCACCCTTCCCCGCCCGGGCTCCTCCTCGTCGCTCGTGAACCAGCGCCCGAACGCCGGCTGCACGCCCAGCACCGGCAGCAGCGAGCTGGTGGCACGGCCGATCAGGATGTGCTCCGGCGCCCCCGCGTCGGAGAGGTTCCCGCTGCCGTACCCCCAGGCTGCGACGCCACTCATGGTGGAGAGGTGTTCGTGGTCGTGGCGGTATTCCGCCAGCGAGACGGTTCCGTGGACCTGGCGCCAGGAGGCGTAGAAACGCACCAGGCTTCCGGGCTCACGGTACGGCAAAGGCTTGAGCAGCAGGCCGCGCACGACGCTGAACATGCTCGTCGTCGCGCCGATGGCCACCGCCATCGTGAGGACCACCACCGCGGCGAAAGCCGGGCTGCGCAAGAGCAGCCGCAGCGCGCCCCGGAAATCCTGACGCAGCTCGTCCATGAGGGGAGAGCCAGCGAGATCCGTGCCAGGCGTTTCCGAGGGCGGCGTCACTGCCGGACGTGCGGAAATGGGATAGGCCGTCCCGCCTCCGGTCGGTCGCGGTCATCCCCGAAGGGCCGTACGTGGTTCCCTTCCGTCAACCGGCATTGGGGGCACCGCTAAACGAAGTGATGAGCGTCGAAAGCGCGCTCACGCGGTGCCGCCGTGAGCATCTCGAGCCGTTCGGCGATCGATACCGTGGCGCCGATCACGAGCAGGCCCGGCAAGTCGGGCTGAATGAGCGGGAGATCGCAGGAGCCGAGGGTCGATAGCTTCCCCCGCCAGGAGCGCGCCTCGCTGGTGGAGGCGGAGAGGAGCACCGCCGCCGGAGTCTCGGGCGCCCATCCTCGCGACAGCAGCAATGCGGCCGTGGCGGCGCGCGTGGAGAGTCCCATCAGGACGACCACCGTCGCGGAGCCCGGCTCGAGCGAGCGCAGCACCGGCGCGCAGGCAGCCTCGTCGTGCCCGGAGACGACCACGAAGGCGGAGGCGAGCCCGCGGTGCGTGACGGGAATGCCGTTGAGCGCGGGCGCCGCAAGCGCCGCCGACACGCCGGGAACCACCTCGACGGGAACTCCAGCGGCAACCAGCGCGAGGGCCTCCTCGCCGCCTCGGCCGAAGACGAGCGGGTCGCCACTCTTGAGCCGCACGACGCGCTCGCCGCGGAGCGCGCGGCGGATCATCACCCGCTCGATGGTCTCCTGCGAGATGGAGTGCCGCCCGGCGCGTTTGCCCACGTAGCCCCAGCGCGCCTGCGGAGCGTGACGCAGTGCCGCGCGGTCGACCAGCGCGTCGTAGAGGACCACGTCGGCGGCGCGCAGCCGCGCGACGGCGCGGAGCGTAAGGAGCTCCGGATCGCCGGGGCCGGCGCCCACCAGCGATACGAGACCCGGTCGGCTCATGCGGCCCTCCGCGTCATCGAGTCTTCTCTCCGGCGAGGCGGGCGACCAGCGCGCTGACCATGGGGCCCATCTTCGGCGTCTCGGGCACCACCTGGGGTGGGACGCCGAGCTCGGCCAGCGCTCGCGCGCAGGTCGGCCCCACGGCCGCCACCACCATGCGGGAGCGCAAGGCGGTGAGAAGAGCTTCCTTGCGCCCGATTCCCTCCGCGACGGCGATCAGATGTCGTGCCTGGATCTGCGAGGTGAACGCGGCGCCGGCGAACTGCTCGTGCGACAGCTCGTCGACCAGACGCGCCAGG
>VBKO01000284.1 GCA_005888115.1 Deltaproteobacteria bacterium | reverse complement strand
CTCGATCGCGTCGGCTTGGTCGTCCTCGAACTTCACCGTCACGTCGTCCTTGCGGGACGGCATGTACCGCGGGACCTTCACGGGCACCGTCCAGGTCCGCTTCTCGTGCGGCTGCAGCTGGCCGAAGACGAACTCGCGCCGGTCGAGGATGCCGTTGTCGCTCTTGGTGTATGCGCGCAGCCGGTAGATCGGCGCGGTGCCGTTGTTGTGCGCGGTGACCGCCAGATCCATGGTGTCGCCGGCCTGCGTGCGCGGTGCGCGCAGCTCGGCGGTGACGCGCACCTGCCCCGCCTGTTGCGTCGCCGGGGCGGGGGCAGCCGCCGCCTGGGGCGCCTTGGCCCAGTTGAGGCCCATCGCCTCGAGCGCCTTGCGGACCTTCTCCTGCTCCTGCGCACGGCGCTGCTCGACGAACGGCTTCATCTGCTTGAGCTGCTCGAGCCGGTTGGTGCTGGTGGCGGCCTGGGCGAGCATGTCGCGGCAGAACTCGATCTGGTAGTCGAGGGTCACGCCGTCGTCGTCGGTAGGATCGTCGGAGTCGTCCTCCTCCGGAGCCTGGCCCGCCTCGATCGCCTCGCGCGCCTTGCGCTCCTTCGCCGTCTCGTCCTTGACGAACCGCAGCGACTCGACCGGCTTCTGCGCCGCGCGCTCGCGCGCCGCCTTGGCCTGCTCCTCGTCGCGCGCGAATGCGTTGAAGAAGTGCTTGTCGTAGTCCGACTCGCGGAACGTCTTGGGAGGCGCGAACAGGTCGATGCGCTCCTTCAGGATGCGCGCCGGCACCAGCTCGATGTCGGGAGTGATGCCGACCTCCTGGATCGACATGTCGCCCGGAGTCAGGTACTGCGCGATGGTCAGCTTGAGAGCGCTCTCGTCGCCCGAATCCTTGTCCTTGAAGTCGTAGAGGACCTGGACCGACCCCTTCCCGAAGCTCTGCCGGCCCACGATGAGGGCGCGGTTCAGGTTCTTGAGCGCGCCGGCCACGATCTCGGAGGCGCTCGCGCTCTCCGAGCTGACCAGCACCGCCATGGGGAACTCGCGCTCCCCTCCGTCGTTGCGCGCCAGCTTGGGCTCGCGCAGCTGACCGTTCATCCCGACGGTGGTGACGATGGTGCCTTCCTCGACGAACGCGTCGCTCACCTGGATGGCCTGCTCGAGCAGCCCGCCGGGGTTCCCGCGCATGTCGAGCACCAGCCCGCGCAGCGTGCCGCCGTTCTGCTGCTTCATCGCGCGAATGGAAGCCTGCATGTCGCGCGTGGTGGTCCCCGAGAAGCCGGAGAGCCGCACGTAGCCGATGCCGTTGTCGAGCAGCTTGGAGGTCACCGTCTCGTAGGTGACGGTGGCGCGCACGAGGTCCAGCTTGCGCGCGTCCTGCCCCTTGTGCTGCACGATGATCGAGACGCGTGTGCCGGGCTTGCCGCGCATCCGATCCACGGCTTCCTGCAGCTCCATGGAGACGGTCGAGTCGGCGTCGATCTGGGTGATCACGTCACCCTTCTTGATCCCCGCGCGCCACGCCGGCGTGTTCTTCAGCACCTTCCGCACGGTGAGCCGGTCGTCGATCATGGAGATGACGAACCCGAGGCCGCCGAAGAGCATGCCGTTGATGGCGGCGTACTCGATCTCCCGCTGGTCGCTCTGGGTGACCACGTTGTCGCGGACGAAGGAGAAGACCTCCCGCATCTTGAGCGGGATCTGCCAGATGGTGTCGATGTCGCGATAGTCGAACTCGCGCGTGGCGCTCCCCACCGTCACCCGGACCTTGCCCTCCGCCAGGCTCGAGTTCGCATGCCCGCAGTCGGGCGTCGGTGTGCTGGCGGAGGTGCCCGGCTCGCGGCGGGGGCCCTGATCGGAGCAGGCCGGCCCACCCACCTCGACCATCACCTCGGCGACCTGGCGCTCGACCGCCTCGAGCGCTGAGGTGAACATCTCCTTGGGGTTGATCCGGCTCGGATCGACGTAGTTGTCCTTGATCTGCACGATCGAGCGGCGGAAGACGTCCAGGCTGGCCAGGTCGTAGCTGCGGTCCTTGGGCTCGACGGCCGCGACGGCGTCCGGGGTGCGCAGCGCGCGGGGCGCGCGATCGCTCGGGATGCTGGCGAGCGACAGGAACACTGCAACCGGAAGAACGGCGAGGCGGAGCGCAGACTTCGTTTGCATTGGGCGCTATGTCCTGGAAGGCGAGGAGGCGAGTAGGCGAGTACCCGAAGGATATCCAGCGTTGGCGGACCCTACAAGGAATGCTGAACGGCCTGCATGTGATCCCTTGAACGATGATGCCGCACCCGCGATTCCGGCTCAGCGCCGGGTGACCGCGTAGCCCTTTGCCTGGAGCGCCGAGACCAGCTGCTCGGCGTGCGATGCGCCCTTCGTCTCCAAGGTCAGCTCGATCTCCGTGTCGCCGATCGGACCTGGGACGAACGCCCGATCGTGGTGGACCTCCAGCACGTTGGCCTTCTCGGCGGCGACGGTCTGAAGGACGCCGGCCAGTGCCCCCGGGCGGTCGGGCACCCGCAGCTTGAGCACCACCCGGCGGCCCTCTTTGACGAGGCCCCGGTCGATGATGCGGGACAGCAAGTTCACGTCGATGTTCCCGCCGGACACGACGCAGACCACCTTGGCGGTCGGCGAGCACCCAGGGACCTTCTTCTGCAGCAGCGCTGCCGCGGGCGCCGCGCCCGCGCCTTCCGCGATGACCTTTTCGCGCTCGATGAGCACCAGGATGGCGTTCGCCACCTCTTCGTCGTCCACCGCCACGACCTGGTCGACGTACCGTTCGAACAGGGGAAACGTTCGTTCTCCCGCTTTCTTCACGGCGATGCCGTCGGCGAGGGTCATCGCCGGCGGAATCACCGTCGGTTTTCCTGCCTTTCGCGCCGCCGCCATCTTGGCCAGGGCGGCCGATTCCACCCCCACCACGCGGACCGACGGCTTCAGGGCCTTGATGGCCGTCGCCATTCCCCCGAGGAACCCGCCCCCGCCCACCGAGGCGACGAGGAGGTCCACGTCCGGCACCTGCTCGAGGATCTCCAGCGCCGCGGTGCCCTGGCCGGCGATGACCTCATCGTCGTCGAACGCGTGGATGAAGACGTAGCCCTTCTCGCTCTCCAGCCTGCGGGCTTCCTGATACGCGTCCTCGAATACCGTTCCGCACAGGACCACCTGGGCGCCGTAGGCCTTGGTCGCGGCCACCTTGATGAGCGGAGTTGTCTCCGGCATGACGATCACGGACTTCACGCCGAGTCGCTGCGCGTTGAAGGCGACGCCCTGCGCGTGGTTGCCGGCGCTGGCGGCCACTACGCCGCGGCGCCTCTCCTCCTGCGTCATCAGCGCCAGCTTGTTCGCTGCGCCACGCTCCTTGAACGAACCGGTGCGCTGCAGGCTCTCCAGCTTGAAGTAGACGGACGCGCCGCACAGGTCGCTGAACGTCCACGAGCGGGGGCAAGGGGTGACCTCGACGTCGCCGCGGATGCGCTCGCGGGCGGCGAGGACGTCTTGGAGCGTCACCATTGGCGCCGCAGCGTGGCCGAGGACGAGGAAAGGATCAAGTCGCGGGAAGAGCCTGTGGTCGCTGGCGGTTCGCCTTGCAAGGTGACCTTCCGGCCTACGCGACCTACCGTTGCGTGGGCCGCGGCTCTTGTTTGCGGGGGAAGGCATGGCAGGTCGTACGGGGAACGGGAAGGCAGGCGAGCGCATCGTGCTGGTCGACGAAACGCAGGCAGACCGTCCCACCATCGAGGCCTACGAGTTGATCACCCGCAAATTGCGCGTGCCGCGCGTTCCCTTGCTCTTCCGGGCGCTCGCCGGGGAGAAGGCGCTGCTGCCGTGCTGGAAGGCGCTCCGTCCGGCCGTGCGCTTGCGCGCTTTCGAGGAAGGCGCCGACGAGCTGCGGGCCCGCGCCGCGCGCGCCGCCGTGGAGATGGGCTGCCCGCTCATCGAGACCCAACTGGAGTGGGCCGGATACGACGTCGACGAGATCGACGAAATCCGCGCGCAGGTGAACATCTTCCACTACCAGAACGCGAAGCTGCTGCTGGTCGCGGCGGTGCTCTGCGAGGCGCTGAACGGCGAGGCGGGCGGAGGGAAGGAGACGCCGCGCGCCATGCAGCGCGTCCCGCGCGGCGTGCCGCACGAGATGGGAATCGTGGAGTTGGTGCCCGAGGACGCGAACGGTTCCCTCGCCCGCGTCTTCAAGTCCATCCGCGCACACCTCGGGCTCGGCGTGGTGGCGGACGACTTCCGCGCCTTCGGCCGCTGGCCGAAGTACCTGACCATCGCCTGGGACGACGCCCGCAAGCGCGATTCCGAAACCCGCGCCCACGAGGCCCTGGGCGATCTGTGGATGCAAGCCGAGGCGGCCGCCGCTTCGCTCCCGGTCAAGGTATCGATCCCGGAGGAGCATCTTTTGGCCGCCGGCGCCGAGTCGGTCCGCGTGCACGCGCTGGTCGAGCGGTTCCGCCGCGCCATGCCGGGGCTGACCCTCGACGTCGCGCAGCTCAAGGTGCAGCTCGACGGGGCCGAGGACGCGCTGGATTCCCCGTTCCCGGTCCGCTGGAAGTACATCAACCCGGACGACTACATGCCGGTCGGCCTGGACGAACCGGTCAAGCTGCGCGTCGGCGACCCTGTGGGGCTCGAGGAAGACTGACTCGTCCCGGGACGAGTCAGCGGACCTGGCACACCTTCTGGCCGAAGAGGCGGTCGACGGCGGCGAACAGATCGTCGTCGGGCGCGATGCGCATGGCCTTCAGCGCGATGCGCGTCTCGGCGGTGCCGGACTGGACCAGGACGAGTGAGGCGCTGCAGGTGCCAGCGTGTTTGCCCAGCAGTGACTTGAGCTCGGTGAGGCGCTCCGGCGTGGCGGCCTCGATGGGCATCTTCAGCTCGACGCGTGTCGCCTTGGCGGCGCGCACCTCGGAGAGGCGGGACACCTCGTCCACCTTGATCTCCGGAGTCGGTTCGGACGCCGCTTCCTGCTGCGCGGCCTCAGCGCCGAACTTCTCCGCAATGCGCACCACGCCGCGGACGAGCAGCGGGTCGTCGCTCTTCAGTAGCTCCTCGAAGCGCTGGAGGATGTCCTCGTAGAGCACCAGGTCGCGCGTGCCCGTCAGATCCTCCAGCACGGCGAAGCCGATCTTCTTGCCGGTCTTGGTCAGCCGCTCGCGGTAGCCGGTCACGATGCCGCCCACCGCGACTTTCTCGAACCCCTTGGCGGCAGCGAGCGATGCGCACGTATGCGTGGCGTACCGCTTCACGTCGTCCGCGTAGCGCGCCAGCGGGTGGCCGGTGATGTAGAAGCCGAGCGCCTCTTTCTCCTTGGCGAGGCGCTCGCGCTCGGACCACTCTTCCTTTCCGAACACGCGCTCCTCGGGCGCCGTCGGTTCCGCGCCCCGCTTCGGCCCGCCGAAAAGACCGAACTGGCCCGACTCGCGGTCCTTCTGCGCGGAGGAACCCTGTGCCAGCGCCGGCTCGATCGCGTCCCACAGCGCCTTGCGCGTCTTCCCGGTGAAGTCGAATGCGCCCGCGGCGACGAGTGCCTCGAGGGTCTTGCGGATTCTCCCCCACTCCCTTGATCGCGCCCAGGCCGAACCGGATCAGCTTCTTGCCGGACTTCGTCGGGTCGGAGCCTACGCCGAAGGCGAGGTCCGAGTCATTCACGTCGGGCGGCAGTACGGTGATGCCGTCGCCTCGCGCCTCGGCAATGTGCGCAACCACCTTGTCGGTGTTGTCCTTCTCGGAGGTAAGCAAAGCCGCCATGAACTCGACTGGGTAATGCGCCTTCAGCCATGCGGTCTGGTAGGTAATCAATCCGTAAGCTGCCGCATGGCTCTTATTGAAGGAGTAGGCTGCAAATTGCTCCATCGTATCGAAAAGCTCGGTCGCCAATTTCACATCGACGCCGTTCTTCGCGCAGCCCTCCACGAATCCGCTGCGCTCCCCCGCCATCAGATCGGCCTTCTTCTTCCCCATCGCGCGGCGGAGCAGGTCGGCGCGGCCGAGCGAATACCCGCCCAGCACCTGCGCGATCTGCATCACCTGCTCCTGGTAGACGATCACCCCGTAGGTGTCGCGCAGGATGGGCTCGAGGCGCGGGTGCGGGTAGCTGACACGCTCGCGCCCGTGCTTGCGGTTGATGAAGACGTCCACCATGCCCGAGTCGAGCGGGCCCGGGCGGTAGAGCGCGCCCGCGGCGATGATGTCCTCGAACACGCTTGGCTTTAGCTTCTTCACCATTTCGGTGAAGCCGGACGACTCCATCTGGAAGATGCCGGCCGTGTCGCCGCTGGAGATGAGCTGGTAGGTCTTCTTGTCGTCGAACGGGAGCAGCGCGATGTCGAGCTGCTCCTCGGGCTTGCGGCCGCGGTTGATCAGCTTCACCGCGTTGCTGATCACGGTGAGGGTCGTCAGGCCGAGGAAGTCGAACTTGATCAGCCCGGCGAGCTCCACCTCGTCCTTGGCGAACTGCGTGACCAGCTCTCCGTTTTGTCCGCGGCAGAGCGGCACGTATTCCCAGAGGGGCTTCTCGCCGATGACCACGCCGGCGGCGTGCATGCCCGTCGACCGGGTCAAGCCCTCGAGCGCGCGCGCGTACTCGATGATGGTCTTGAAGACGGGCTTCTGCTCCTGGATCTGCGTGAGCTTGGGCTCCACCTCGAGCGCCTTCTCGATGGTTGCGGGGTGGCCCTCGATCAGGTTGGGGATGTTGCGCGTCAGCTCGTTCACCTCGGCGAAGGGAACGCCCATCACCCGCGCCACGTCCTTGATGGCGCTCTTCGCCGAGAGCGCGCCGTAGGTGATGATCTGGGCGACGTTGTCGCGCCCGTACTTCTGGGTCACGTACTCGATCACTTCGGCTCGGCGGTCCTGGCAAAAGTCCACGTCAAAGTCGGGCATGGAGACGCGGTCGGGATTCAAGAACCGCTCGAAGAGCAGGTTGTACGGGAGCGGATCGATGTCGGTGATGCGCAGCGCGTACGCAACCAGCGACCCGGCCCCGGAGCCGCGGCCCGGGCCGACGGGAACGCCGTGCGTCTTCGCCCAATTGATGAAGTCGTGGACGATGAGGAAATACCCGGAGAACTTCATTGCAGTGATGACGGACAGCTCGCGCTCGAGCCGCTCGCGGTATTGGTCAGCATCGATCTTCCGGCCGGTGCGGGCGATCTCCGTGAAGCGCTGGTCGAGCCCCTCCCGCGCGCGCCGCTGGATGTACGAGTCGAGCGTCTCACCTTCCGGCACCTGGAACTTGGGAAGGTGCTTGCCGACGAGGTCCAGCTCGACGTTGCAGCGCTGGGCGATGAGGGACGAGTTGTGCACCGCCTCGCGCCATTCGCTCCCGACGCCGGTGGTCGCCTCGGCGGCCGACGCCATCTCCTCCGGTCCCTTGATGTAGAGCTCCTCCGTCTCGTGCCGCAGACGCCGCGGGTCGTCGAAGGTGCGGCCCGAGGCGATGGCCATCAGCACCTCGTGCGCCTTGGCGTCCTCGCGCTTGACGTAGTGGCTGTCCGCCGTCGCGACGAGCGGGATCTGCAAATCCTTCGATAATTCGCAAAGTCCATGATTGACCGGCAGCTGCTCCTTCAAGGCGTTCGACTGCACTTCCAGATACAGCCGGTCCCCGAAGATCTCCTTCAGCTCGCGCGTCTCCCGCCGGGCCTCGTCCATGTCGCCGCGGCGGATGGCCTTCGGAACGGCACCCGCCATGCAGGCGGTCAGGGCGATGATTCCCTCGTTGTGAGCGCGCAGCAGCGGCTTGTCGACGCGCGGGTCGTAATAGAAGCCCTCCTGGAACGCCTTCGTGCTGAGGTAGCGCAGGTTGCGGTATCCCGCGTCGTTCATCGCCAGCAGCACCAGGTGGTTCCCGATGCGCTGCTCCTTGTTCGTCATCCCCTTTTCGCCGGCGACGTACGCCTCGAAACCGATGATGGGCTTCACCCCCGCCTTCTTCGCCTCCTGGTAGAAGTTCACCACCCCGAACATGTTGCCGTGGTCGGTGACAGCCACCGACTTCATGCCCGTCCGGGCGCAGGACTCCATCAAGTCGGGCAGCCGGATGGCCCCGTCGAGCAGGCTGTAGAGGGTGTGCAGGTGCAGATGCGTGAAGTCCGCGGGCATGGCGTAGGAACACCATGCCACCGACCCCCGTCAAGGCGTTCGAGCGGGCGCGCCGAGCAGGTCCGCGAGCGCTCCTTTGAGCTCCGGAAAGCGGAACCGGTACCCTCCGTCCAGCGCCTTGCGCGGCACCGCGCGCTGCCCTTCCAGCAGCACCTCCGCCATCTCGCCCAGCCCCAGCCGCAGCACCAGGGCCGGAACGGAGAAGAGCGCCGGCCGGTGCAGCGCGCTGCCCAGCGCATGCGCGAAGTCCTTCATGCGGACGGGGTTCGGCGCCACGGCGTTCAGCGCCCCGCGCACCGTGCCGTCCAGCACCCAGAGGATGAGCCCCACCTCGTCGGCGAGATGGATCCACGGGAACCACTGCTTGCCGGTGCCGATCGGGCCGCCCACGAACGCCTTGAAGGGCGGCAGCATCTGCTTGAGCGCGCCGCCTTGCCGCGCCAGCACCACCCCGGTGCGCAGCAGCACCGTCCTCACGCCCAGCTCGTCGGCACGATGCGCTTCCGTCTCGCTCTCCTTGCAGACGCCGGCGAGGAAATCGCCGCCGCGCGTGGACTCCTCCGTCAGCTCCTCGTCGCCTCGCCCGCCGTACGCTCCCACCGCGCTGGCATTCACGAAGACGCGCGGCTTCACCCGCCCGGCGCGCATCGCGTCCACGAACGCCCGGGTCGACTCGACCCGGCTGTCGACGATCTCCTTCTTGTACGCCTCGCTCCATCGCCGGGCGCCGATGTTCGCCCCGGAGAGATTCACCGCGGCGTCGGCTCGTTCGAGCGTTCCGGGCGGCAGGCTCCGGCCGTCCCACTTCACGTCGCCGGGGTCGCGCGGCTTGCGCACCAGCGCGACCACCTCTTCCCCGCGCGCACGCAGCGTCCGCGCAAGCTCCGACCCGATCAGCCCGTTCGCCCCGCCGATGACCACCTTCATGGCCATCTCCGATGCCATGAGCGCCGGTACGAATTCAACCACGGCGCGCTTCAAGCTACATTGCCGCGCCGTGAACGAGCTCACCTGGGTGACCCTGCAAGTACCTGACGTGGAGAAATCCCGCCGCTTCTGGCGCGACATCATCGGCCTCGCCGAGCGGTCCGCCACGCCCACCTGGGTCGAGCTCGAGCTGCACGCCGGCGTCCACCTCGCGCTGCATGCCGTCTTCCACCCGCCTGCGCTCGAGCGGCGCGGCTACGACCGTGGCGGTCCGGTGCTCGGCATCCGCGTCAGCTCGCTGGAGGACATGGGCCCGCTGGTCGAGCGCAACGGCGCGCGCGCTCTCGGCGAGGCGCAGGACATTCCCGGTGGCCGGTCGCGCGATTTCGAGGACCCCGACGGGTACGTCTTCGAGCTGGTCGAGCTGCGTGCCTGAGCTGCCGGACATCACCGCTTACATCGAGGCGCTCGGGGCCCGCGTCCTGCGCCAGCCCATCCAG
>VBKO01000283.1 GCA_005888115.1 Deltaproteobacteria bacterium | reverse complement strand
CCCTCGTCCAGCATCATCTGCTCGGTATAGTGCGCCCATCCCTCGGCGTTGCTGCCGCTGCCGAGCAGCTTTCGCACCTTGGTGGGGGCGCGCTGTACCCAGAGGAACTGGACGTAATGGCCGGGGTAGGCCTCGTGGATGGCCGTGCTGATGACCGTGCCCCGGTTGAAGCCGGCCATGTGCTCCTCGACCTGCGTCGGCGTCCAGCCGGGCTCGGGCAGCGTGACGTTGAAGAAGGCTTCGTTGGCGCGCTGCTCGAAGGGGCCCGGGATGTCCATCGAGGCAAAGGTGAGCGCCCGCATGAAGGGAGGCGTCTCCTCCAGCACTGGCGGCACGGGAGAGGGGATGGTCACGATGCGGCGCGCGGCGATGAACCCGCGTAGGTCACCGAAGGTGTTGCGAAAGGCCTGCAGCAACTCGCCCGGCGCAGGATGGTCGGCGCCGAGGTCCTGCAGCACCTGCTCCGGCGTGCGGTCGGGAGCGAGCATCCGCGCCACCCGGTGGAACTCGCGTTGGTTCCGGCGGAGATCGGCCATTCCGATCTCCAGCAGCCGGTCGAGAGGGAGGTCCACCATCTCGTCGACGAGCAGCTTCCTTCGGTACGTGTCCGTCCCGATCCGGTAGTCGCCGCCCGACCTGGGCAGCAGGTCGTCGGTGAGGAACCTCTGGTAGGCGCGCAGCGCTGAGACGACTTGTTGGTTCGCCTGAGCGAACTCGCGCAGCGTGCCCTCGTCCTTCGCTCCCTTGAACGCGGCAGGGACGTCCTTCTCGAAGAAGGAGACAATCCCGGGAAGCTGCTCGAGGGCGATTTCGGTGTAGCGGCGCGGCGGGTCCTTCAGGTTTTGCCGGGCGACGTCGAGGACCGCGGGCATCTGCTTCTCGCGCGCGACGAGCGATCGGAGCCTCTCGTCGGCTGGCGCGAAGTCGCGGCTCATGATCACGAAAGCGCTGATGGTGATGCTGCTCGAGTAGAGGTCCGGGTCCTTCTCCCATCCGCGGATGGTCGTCAGCTCGAGCAGGGTCGATCGGACGTCGGAGAGAAGCAGCTCGCGATCGGCGGCCTGAGGTGACCCCGGCGCCACGCTCGATGCCTCGAAACGCCGCTCGAAGTCCTTCAGCGCAGCGACCTGCGCGTCGATCGCCGTGCGCGAGAAGTCCTCGATGCGGGTGTCGTACTGATGCAACCCCGCCCGCGTTCCTCGCGTCGGCCCGTACTTGAAGGAGACCTCGTCGAAGTATCGATCCGCCAGAGCGGACAAGTCGCCGTCCGGCGCGTCCCGCCTGGGTTGCGAGCCGGAGCACGCGGTTACGAGGACCCCGGCCGCGATCGCCGCCTCGAACCCTCTGCGATTCGCCATGGACCGGAAGCTACCCCAGCCCGCGCCGGGCGTCAGGCAGGAATCGGAAGCGGAGTTGGCCCTGGGTGCGGCTCCTCGGGTTCCGCCGGAAGCGGGCCGTTCTTCCAGTACCGGAGCTCGGCGAGGCCCTCCTCGATCACCACGTGCGGGAACCCGACGCGCGCGTTGGTCCAGGAACCGAGGTTCAGGTAACGCGCGCCACTGCCGATCGGCTCGTCGACCACGCGGTGGCTGTGCCCCATGACCACGTACTTGACGTCGAAGAGCTGAGCGATCCGGCGGGCGGCCTGCCGCAGCATGGGATGGGAGTCGGTCTTGCGCAGCCGCGAGAGCACCGCATTGACGGCGGCGAACGAGATGCCCGTGGCCACGGCGGCGGCGATCTTCGCCCACAGGCCGTGCGCCGCGCCGACAGCAGCGAACGCGCCGAGAAGTCCCAGCACGGCGAGCACGGCGCGGTCCAGGTAGAAGAGTTGCATCGAATCGAACAGGCTTTCTTCCGCCGGGCGCGAGGCGATGGCCAAGAGCTGGCGCGCCTGCGCCTCGGTGCCGGCGAAGCGGCCGAGCGCCTTGCGCAGATGGGCCGAGGATGCCTGCGCATCCACGTGCGAGATGGCCTTGTCGGCCGCGCGCGCGAACCTCCGCCACGCTTTGAGCGATTGGACGAACACGGGATACGTCACGCGCCAGACCATCACGAAATAGTCGGCGGCGATACGGAGCGGGTTGCCGGCCTTGAGCACCCAGTCGATGTACTCGGGCACTCCCCAGGTATCGACCTCGTCCAGGTCGGTCTGTTCCGCGTACCGGTTGGCGAAGTACCGCAGCACCTTCGAAGAGAGTGGCAGATCCAGCTCGTGGCTCACGCCCGCCGGATCGAAGAACCCGCTCTGCACCGAGTACCGATCGTGCGCGTTGCCATGCTCGGCGTAGAAGAAACCTGGCTCGAGATAGAACCACGGGTGGAACTGGATCCGCTGCTCGACGCGCCGCCGCGGACCACCCGAAAGACCGAGGCGGGCGGACAGTTGGCTCTTGAACTCTGCCTGCACCGCCGGCCAATGGAACTCCGCGTCATGGTTTCCGCGGACGATGTGAACGAAATTTCCCTTCTGGAGAAAACGGGCGAACGCGTCAAAGACCTCCGGGTGGCGCGCGAACGTCTGGCGCAGCTTCCAGACGCACTTCGCCTCCTCCGAGGCGAGGCCAAACTGGCGTTCCTCCTCGCTGATCTCGAACCCCGCGTCGCCGGGGCCGGGCGTGACGGTGATGGCGACGAAATCGACGATGTCGCCGTCGAGGATCAGGCGCCAGGGCTTTCCGTTCTTCCGGTTGGCCGCGTGGTGCTCCAAGAAGCCGGCGAGTTGCGCATCGAAATCGTGCCGCGCTGGCCTGGCGCCGGGCTTCAGATCGCAGCCGAGATGCAGATCCGAGATGGCGAGAAGGTTGTGCGGGCGTTCCCCGAGAGTCCCTCGCACCCGCTTCCAGACGCCGCCCAACCCCATTTGCTGCCCTCGCTCGGTTGCCCCTTGAGCGACAGCAGAGCAATCGCCGTGCCCACCGCGCCGCGGCCAAGGAAGCCGCCGGCGAAATAGCGCGGTAGAGGCTAGCCACCAGGCGGCGTGCGCCCCGACGCGCGCAGGGGTAGCATCACGGGTTTCGAGCCTTCAGGAGGCGGCCATGGCCATCGATCCTGCCGAACTGATCGAGGCGCCGGGCGGCGACGACCGGTTGCGGAGCTCGCTGGAGCGCGAGGCGATCAGCGCGCTCCAGCTGGGTCCGGCCATCACCGTTCCGGAGGAAGCATCGCTCAAGGAGGCGGTGGAAAATCTCCAAGAGCACCACATCGGCTGCGTTCTCGTCTCCGGCGCCGACGGAACGCTCAAGGGCATCTTCACCGAGCGCGACTTGCTCAATCGCGTCGCCGGACGGGGGCTCGACTGGGCCAGGTGCCGCGTCGCCGACTTCATGACGCGCGACCCCGAGACGCTCCGGCGCGACGACCGCATCGTCTGGGCGCTCAACCTGATGCACATGGGCGGCTACCGCCACGTGCCGCTGGTCGACGAGGCGAACCATCCCGTCGGCGTCATCTCGGTCAAGGACATCGTCGAGTTCATCATCGAGCTGATGCCCGGCGCGGTCCTCAACCTCCCGCCGGATCCGCACCGCCCTCCCTCGAACGACGAGGACCCGGGCGGCACCGACTGAGATGCTCAGCGGTGGTCCTCCGGCAAGCTACAGGCGCTTCTCATAGACGCGGTAGGTCTTGTACTTCCGCGCGCCCATCCGCTCGATACCGCGGTTGATGAGCACGTTCTCTTCCAAGGTCCAGCTCAGCTCGCCGCCCACGTAGCCACGGCGCAGGCCGCGCTCAGCGACCTCCACGTAGAGCAAGGCCGCGAGCGTCCCGTACTTGTGAGACGCCCGGTACTCCTCCTTGATCCCGAGGAGCAAGAGGCGCGCGTGCTTGGGCCGGTTGAACTTGAGCCGCCAGAGCAGCTTCACGAGATTCAGCGGCCGGCGGGTCAGCTCCCCGTCGAAGTCCCGCACCATCTCGTTCACGTCGGGGATGGCGAAGCAGATCGCCGCCGGCTTGCCCTCGACCTCCGCGACCAGCGCGATCTCCGTGTCGACGAACATCTTGTACTCGGTGGCGATGATCTCCAGCTCTTCGTTCGTGAACGGGATGAAGCCCCAGTTGTCCTTCCAGGCCGAGTTGAAGACGTCGCGCACGATGTCCACCTCGCGGCGGAAGTGCCGGAGATCCATCGGGCGCACGCTCACGCCAGGGAGCGCCTTGGTCTTCTCGGCGATCCGCTTGGTGCGCTCTTCGACGTGTC
>VBKO01000282.1 GCA_005888115.1 Deltaproteobacteria bacterium | reverse complement strand
GTACACCCCGGTCACCAAGGTGGACGATTCGCCGGAGGTGATCGTCGACCCCTGGACGGGCAAGCCCTGGAAGCCGCAGAACTTCGAGAAGGACGAGTTCGCCGGCCCGCTGACCTTGCGCAAGGCGCTGGCGGAGTCGAAGAACACGGTGGCGGTCAAGCTGCTCCTCAGCGTCGGGCTCGACAAGGTCCGGTCGGAGGCGATGGCCGCGGGGCTGTCGAGCGAGATTCCGCAGAGCTACACGGCTGCGCTCGGCACCGGCGAGGTGGGCGTGCTCGAGCTGATCAACGCATACGCGACCATCGCCTCGCAGGGGCGCAGGGTGCCCCCGATCGTCGTCCGCCGGATCGTGTCGCGCGACGGCGCCACGCTGCAGGCGGCGCAGGCGGAGCCGCAGCAGAGCATGCGCGCGGACGTCGCCTACCTCACCGCCGACCTGATGCGATCGGTGATCGAGGATCCGGAGGGAACCGCCCATTCGCTGACCACGCTGGGGCGGCCCATCGCGGGCAAGACGGGGACCGCGAACGAGCACCGCGACGGGTGGTTCATCGGGTTCACGCCCTCGATCATCGCCGGAGCGTGGGTCGGGTTCGACGACCACCGCATGATGGGCAGCTACGAGACGGGCGGCCACTGCGCCGGCCCCATCTGGCTGTCCTGGATGCGCGCGGCGACCTCGGGAACCGAGGTGGAGGAGTGGCCGCAGCCCGCGCCCGGCGTGAGCTGTCTCAAGATCAACCGCAGCTCGGGCGCGCTCGCGGGAGAGAACGATCCGTTCGCCGTCCGCGAATGCTTCCTGGCCGGTACCGAGCCCACCCAGCAGCAGCTGGACGCTCCGCCGCCGACGCCCGACGACTTCTACCAGGAGCCGAGGTAAGGCCCCTCTCGGGACGTCTGCCGCGACGTCCGCGCTTCAAAAGCGCAGCGCCGCCGAATACGGCGGCGGCTGGTCAGCGGATGGCGCTGGCCTTGATCGCCGCGCGGCCGTCCTTCTTGTAGACGGTGAACCTCACCGTCCGCGCCGTGCCCCGGGAGAGCAGCTGCTCGCGGTTCTGCCGCAGCTTGGCGGCGAACTTGTCGTACGAGAGCGCCGCCGACTCGCCCGTCTCGGCGCGGAGCGCCATGAACTTCTCGAAGGTGTCGCGGAAGTGCGCCTCGTCCGGATCCTCGCCTTCGTCGGCGGGCTTCGCAGGCCCGGCCGGTTTCGGCGTGGGCTTCGCCTCCGGCTCGGGCGGCGGCCACGGCTCCGCCGCGCCCGGATCGGCCTGGCCCCATCCGCCGGGAGCAGCCGCGCCGTCGGCGGCTTCATTCGACCAGCCCGCGCCGAGCGGCGCTGGCGGTCCGCCTTGTTCCAGCTCCTGCCCCGCACCCGCGCGCGCGGACGGCCCGAAGGGGTCCCCGCTCCACATCGGGTCGGCTCCCGCGGCCGGCAGATCGCCGAGCTGCGGCTCGTCGTCCTTCCCGGGGACCGCCGCCAGCTCGGGGTCGAGCGGCTCGTGCGCTCTGCGCTTAGCCCGCACCGGCGCGGAGACCGGCTCGTCCGTCCACGGCGCATCACCAGATTGCGGCGTGGCGCCGACCGCACTGTCCGCCGCCGATCCTCCCGCGCCGCTCGGCTGCGACACCCGCCGGATCGCGGTTTCTTCCCTCGCGCGCGGAGGTGTCGGGACCGGCGACGACCGGGACGTCTGGACGCGAGGAGCTCGTCCGGTGGCGAGGCCCCAGATGAACGACACCAGGATGAAGAGAGCCCATCCGGCGGCGTAGAAGGCCTGGTACCGGGCGAGCCAGGCGAGGTTCGGCGCCGCGGGCACCGAGACGGCGCCCTGCACGCCCTGCGACAGCGGCACCAGCGCTGCCCGGGTGGCGGCGCGCGGGGCGCCGAGGGGGAGCTGCTCGGAGAAGCGTGCGCCGACGCCGGGCAGCACGATCCGCAGCGCTCCGAAGCCGGCGGCGCCCGCCGGCGCTTTCGCCCAGGCAGAGATCGCGGCGCGGTCGTCGGCGGCCAGGGTGGTGGCGACCACCGCGCCTTGCTGCAGGAAGGAAACGTCGGCGTCGACCAGGCTCCGCAGCTGCGCGGCGAATCGATCGTCGATCGCGGTGCCCGTCAGCACCACCGCGGCGTTCCCGGGAATCCGCGCCGCGGCGGCCCGGTAGAGCTTGCCCTCGAAACTGACGAACTGGGGCGACGCGCCGCCCTCCAGCGCGATGCGAATGAGCGGCAGCCGCGCCGGTTCCTCCCCCAGCGAGGCCGCCTTGCCCCGCCGCGAAACCGCGGCTGTGTGCGCGGTCGCGACCACGACCAGATCGGGCTCGGGCTGCAGCGCCGCCGCCGCGGCGCGCAAGGCGCGCTCGTCGGGCCGGGCGGCCTGCTGCGAACCCTCCGGCTTGGTCGCCTCGATCAACTCCGGGCTGAACGCGGCGATGCGCGGCGAGCTGCGCAGATCGACCAGCTCGATCTGCGTGCGCAGACCACCGGAAGCGACCGTGAGACGCGAGCCCAGGGCCTCTTCCGAGGTCTGCGCGAACCGTGCCGAGACCAGCGCCAGGTTCGCCGCCAGGGCCGCGGCGACCAGAAGAGCGAACAGCCAGAACCGGGAGCGCATGCGTCGGTGTGCTACCGCGCCGCGGGCGAGGGGTCAAAGGAAGTCCTCCGCTCCTGTCAGTCCTCCTCCCCCGGCGGCCCCTCTTTCATCACCTCGCGCAGCACGCACGCCGCGTAGCTGCCGCGCGGAAGCGCGAACTCCAGGAGCAGCGCAAACGGTTCCTCGGGCGCGACGCGCAGGTCCTCGACCGGAACGCGATACGGGCGCCGCGCCCCCTCCATCTCACCGCCTCCCACGGCGAAGGACCGTGGATCCACGCCTGCCTCGGCCAGCACCGCCTCCTCGCGGGCCAGCGCGTCCGTGCGCGCCGCGAAGAGGGAATGCCCGGGCAGCGGTCCCGCGGGATCCACCTCGCCGGCCCGCACGCGCGCGGTGTCCGCGGCGGGGTCGTCGGACACGAACAGTCCGCCCGTCTCCCGCTTGCGCAGCACGTCTCCGGCGATGGCGCGCTCGAACAACCCGTCGCGCAAGCGAGCCGAAAGGCACCGGTTGAACAGCTCCGCCTGCAGCGCGGAGAGCGCCAGGCGGCGCAGGAACCGATCCCGGGGCCCGGCATCGCGCCGCAGGATGGCGGCGCCGAGCGCGGCATTGTCGCCGCGCTGCCCGAACCTCTGCGCGCCGTACAGGTTGGGCGCGCCGCGCGACCGCAGCTCCGCGCAGATCCGTTCCGCGCGCTCGAGCGCATCCGGGAGCGTGCCGCGCACGACGATGCGGAACCGGTTCCCGCGCAGATGCCCGGGGCGCAGCTTGTTGCCGTGCAGCGCGGCCGACAGCACGCGCCAGCCACTTCCCGAAAGCGTTGCGCCCCGACGGGCGAAATCCGCGCCGCGCGGCGGGACCGGGACGCTGAACCGCTGGACGGTGACGGCACGCTTGTCCTTCAGCCCCGCATAGCCCACGTCCCGTTCGCGGACGGAGAGCGCTTCGCCCAGCTCGCGCGCCACTTCGGGCGTGGTCCGGCCCGCCTTTTCGACGAGGAGGTAGAGGTGCCCGCCCTCGCCGCCAGGCTGGTAGAGCGGTAGCTCCTCGACGCGGAAGTCCTGCTCGGAGACGCGCACCGACCCCGAGGTGCCCAGAAGATCCGGGGTGAGCAGCGGCACCTCGCGCGGCGCGAGCGGGTCCGTCACTCCAGCACTACCAGCCCCGACACGAGCAGCCGGTACACGACGCGCA
>VBKO01000138.1 GCA_005888115.1 Deltaproteobacteria bacterium | reverse complement strand
GACGATTGCGACGACCTGCGCGCGCGCCGCGCGTGGGACAAGAAGCTGGGGCTGGGGCGGCAGAAGATCTTCGAGGTGCGCAAGCACTACAACGACGTGACGTTCATCGACGAATTCCTCACCGCGGACTTCGCCGCCGAGCAGAAGCTGTTCGTCTACGGATTCAACGAGAAGGGGAACCGCTGGGAGATCCTCGACCGCGAGTTCCAGAAGGTGAAGCGCAAGCTCCTGCAGCAGCTCACCAACTTCGGCCAGCCCATCATCGAGGTGGTGGACGGCAACTTCGAGAACCGGGGCGAGCTCCTGCTTGCGCACCGCCACGACGGCGTCGACCTGCGCGTCGACTACGCCAAGGACACCCTGGCCAACCTGCAGGCGATGTGGCGCAGGCCGGTCGCCATCGTCACGCGGGTGGACGGAAAGGGCGTGCTGATGCGCTTCGACGGCCGCGACCACGCCGACCGGAAGGTCGATTACTGATCGGGATCCGGGGGCACCGTGCCTCGTTCCGCTGAAGAGCCGGAGTCGAGCGAGACGCGCACGCTGATCGCGCGCGCCTTCACCCTGGTCGAGGACGTCGTGTACATCGGCATCGGCGCGCTGCTCGCGCTGAGCGCCGCGATGCTCCTCGTCAACGGCGCGCTCGGCCTGTGGCGCGCCACGATGGACGGCGCGCCGCTGCCGGGAGTGATCAACCTGCTCGACCGGACGCTTCTGGTGCTGATGCTGGTCGAGCTGCTCTACACCGTGCAGGTGTCGTTCCGCGAGCACGCGCTCCTGCCCGAGCCGTTCCTGATCGTGGGGCTGATCGCCGCCACGCGGCGAATCCTGGTCGTTACCGCGGAGTTCTCCGTCGCCGACAAGACGGGCGCGGGCGGACAGGGACGCTTCCGCGACGGCATGCTCGAGATCGCGCTCCTCACCCTGATGACGGTGGCGCTGGTGGCGTCGCTGCTGATGCTCCGGCGCGTGCGGGACCCAGCGAAGGTGTCCGCTCCCCGCTCCTAGTGCCGCGCGACACCACCGCCACGAACGACGCGACGGCGAGGGGTCCGACGAGGAGTCCGACGGCGCCGAAGAGCGCCAGGCCGCCGATCAGCGCGAAGAAGAGGACCGCGCCGTCGAGGTGCAGCCCCTCCTTGATGAGGAGCGGCTTCGCCACGTTGTCGATCAGCCCCACCACCAGCAGGGCCCAGGAGGCGAGAAACAGCGCCGACCACGGGTGCCCCATGGCGAGCACGAGGCCGGCGAGCGGCAACGCCACGATGGTCGTCCCCACCGAGGGGATGAAGGCGGCCAGGAAGGTGAGCAGACCGAAGAAAACCGGGTTCGGGACGCGGGCGATGAGATAGCCCGCCGTGGCGGCGGCTCCCTGCACCACGGCGGTGACGAACAGTGATGCGAGCACCGAGCGCGAGGCGTTCCGCAGCTCGGCCGCGAGCGCCCTCGTATCCTCCGGCGCGGGCGAGATGCCGGCGAGCCACGCGACCAGCCTGCGGCCGTCGAGCAGGAAGAAGTAGAAGGCGATCACCAGGAACACCGCCTGCACGAGGACCTGCGCCGTCGCGCTCACCGCACCTCCGACGAACGCGGCGGTGGCGAGGCCCCGCTTGGCCAGCTCCGAGGCGATCTCCTCCGCGCCCGTGGAGAGGCGGGCGAGACCTTCCTGCACCAGCCCGGCCAGGCGATCCGGCAGGTAGGTGAGGAGGCCTTCCGGACCTTGCGTCTGGAGGGTCGTGCGCACGAACTGGATCGCCTGGATCGCCTCGCGGACGGCGACGCTGACCACCCAGGCGAGCGGAGCGAGCACCAGGAGCACCAGCGCGGCAACGAAGATCGCGGCGGCGAGTTGCCTGCGCCCGCGCAGCGCGTGTGAGAGGCGGTCGTGCCAGGAGATCACCGCGGCGGCCAGCACGGCCGCGATGAGGAGCGGCTGCCAGAGCGGGAGGGCGACCGCCAGCACCAGCGCTCCGGAGGCTACGACCAGCGCGCCGCGATACAACGACTTTCGTCGGACCATGGCCGGAAGGGTAAGCACGGATCGCTTGCCCTACCGCCACCGGAACAGTCGCAGCGCCAGAGCGAACGACACCGCGCCGATGGCGGCCAGCAGGCCGGCCTCCCCGGCGACCGCGCGAGGTCCCGCGCCTTCGATCATCACGGCGCGCACCGAGTCGTTCAGCGCGGTGAGCGGCAGCGCGCGCAGGAACGGCTGGAAGAAGCCCGGAAACCGCGCGGTGGAGAAGAAGACGCCCGATCCGATGAACATCGGGAGCATGACCAGGTTGATGAGCCCGCTCACGGTCTGCGTGTTCTGCGCGCGGGCGGCGACGAGAAGGCCGAGGCCGGCGAACGCGACGGCGCCGAGCAGCGAGAGCGCGACCAGCAGGACCAGCGAGCCGGCGACGCCGACGCCGAACGCCAGCCATCCGAAGAGCAAGAGGAGCGGCAGCTCGAGGAAGAAAAAGGCAGCGCGCATGAGGACGAAGGACCAGAGGAACTGCGCGCGGCTCATCGGCGTCGCCATCAGCCGCTTGAGCAGCTTGCGCGTGCGCATCTCCACCACCACGTAGCCGATGCCCCACATGCTGCCGGACATGATGTTCATGCCGATCAGGCCGGGGATGAGGAAGTCGATGTAGCGCGAGCCCGGCGCCGCGACCGGGTGATCCATGGTCCGCAGCACGTCGGCGCGGCCGGAAGCGCGCTGGAGGGCGTTATCGACCATCTCGCGCGCCAGCCGGCTCTCCGGCCGGGTGGGGTCGAAGTCATATTCGAGGCGCTCTCCCGGGCGGACGAAGAGCGCGATCTTGCCCGTGCTCAGGTCCCGCGTGCTCGGGCCGTAGTACTCGCGCACCTCGATTCCGTTGGTGCCCCGGAGCGCCTCGACGACGCGTCTCGATCCGCTCGCATCGGGACCCGACCAGACGCCGACCGCGACCGGATCGGGCGGCTTGTTGCGGAAGGCCACGCCGAGCGCGAGCGAGAGCGCGAGCGGGAACCCGAACGTCCAGAACACCGCGCTGGGTTCGCGGAAGAACATGCGCAGGCGCGCCAAGGTGAGCTGCCAGAGCGGGTCGGTCCTCATTCGCGGAGCTGCCTTCCGGTCAGGGTGACGAAGACGTCCTCGAGGGTGGCCTGGTGCGTGGAGAGCTGGGTCAGCGCCGCCCCGCGCGACTGCGCCAGCGAGAGCAGCGCGGGCAGCGTCTGGTGGAGCTTCTCCACCGCGAGCGAGACGGTTCCGCCCGCCCGCGAGAGGCGGTGCACGCCGGGCAATGCGGACAGCTCCCCGTCCGCCACCGCGCCGTCCAGCTGCGCCTCGATCACCTGCTGCCCACCGAGCGAGGCGATCAGCTCGGCCGGAGTGCCGAGCGCGATGACCTTGCCCCGATCCACCACGGCGACGCGGTCGCAGAGCCGCTCCGCCTCGTCCATGTAGTGCGTGGTGAGGAGCACCGTGCGGCCGCGGGACTTGAAGCCGAGCACCACGTCCCATAGCTGCCGGCGGGACTGCGGGTCCAGGCCCGTGGTCGGCTCGTCGAGAAAGAGCAGCTCGGGGTCGGAGACCAGCGCGCAAGCCACCGCCAGGCGCTGCTTCTGCCCGCCGGACAGCTTCTCGGTCCAGCTGCCGCGCTTGTCGGAGAGCCCCACCAGGTCGAGCACCTCGCCCACCGGCCGGCCCGTGTCGAAGAAGGAGCGGAAGAGGGTCAAGACCTCCTCGACGGTGAGCTTGTCTGGCAGGTGGGTCTCCTGCAGCGAGATCCCCAGCCGCTGGCGGAGCGCGCGCTCATCCCTTGCCCACCGCATTCCGAGCACCTCGACGTCGCCCGAGGTAGGTTGCAGCAGGCCTTCGAGGATCTCGACGGTCGTCGTCTTCCCCGCGCCGTTCGGTCCCAGGAGGCCGAAGCACTCGCCGCGGCGCACCGAGAGGTCGAGCCCGTCCACGGCAGTCACCCGATCGTATTTCTTGACCAGCCCGCCGCAGCGGATGGCGAGGTCCATCACCGCTTCTTCGGGCGGGCGATCTCGACCGTGAGCGGACGGTCCCGGAGCGGCTTCCCGCTCGCCGCCACGTACGCACCCTCGCTGCCCGGTTGGACCAGCACGTACGCGTACCGCGGCTTCAAGTCGACCGCGAACACCGTGTCGCGGGGCTGTGCCGCCGTCTCGGCCAGCGCGGCGGCGAGCGCGTCCTTCTCCCAGCCCTGGTCCGAGCCCTGCGAGACGTACAGCTTGACCCGGTCCGCCGAAGGTGGTTCGGCGGCCTTCTCCGCGCGGTCGCTGGGCGACTCGGCCGCGCGCTCCATCCGCGGCTTTCGCCGCTCGCGGTCGTGCCCTCCGCGAGCGCGCTTCTGCTCCTTGTGCACCTGCTCGACTTGATGGCTCTGCAAGAGCTTCTCTCCCGCGGCCCGGGCCTGCGCCTTCTCCATCCGGTGGTGGGTGAAAAAGTAGCGCAGCGCGTACGCGAGCAGCTGCTTGCCGTCCTCGCGCACCGCCATGTCCTGCGCGAGGGGCAGATACGCCTCGAACGCCGCTCCCGCGGTCATCGCGTCGCGCAGCTCCTTCATCCGCAGCTCGGTCCACAGGCTCTTCGCCTCGTCCGGCGTGGGCAGGCTGCGCTTTTCGAACTGGATCCCGAAGTTGCGCTCCAGCGCCGTCAGTGTGACCAGCTCGGCGCCCGACACCAGGCTGATGGCGGTGCCCTTCTTGCCGATGCGCCCGGTCCGGCCGACCCGGTGCAGATACACCGACGGGTCCTCGGGCAGCGAGTAGTTGATCACGTGGGAGAGGTCGGAGATGTCGATCCCCCGCGCCGCGATATCCGTCGCCACCATGAACTTCAGCTCGCCCCGCTTCACCTTGCCCATCACCCGCTCGCGCTCCTTCTGCGGCAGGTCGCCGTTGAGCATCTCGGCGTCGAGACCGTTGCGGTTCAGCACGTTCGCGATCAGCTCGGTGTCGGTGCGCGTGTTGCAGAAGACGATCGCGCTCTCCGGGTCCTCGCGCTCGAGGAGATAGAGCAGGTTGCGCGGCTTGGGGTACTGATCGACCACGTAATAGATGACGTTCTTGATGTGCTCGACGGTGTAGACGTCGCCGGAGAGGAGGATCGTCTCCGGGTTGCGCAGGTACTTGGTGGCGAGCTGCTCGATGTCCGGCGGCACCGTGGCGGAGAAGAGGAGCGTCTGCCGGTCGGAGGGCAGGTGGTCCAGGATCCGCGTCACCTCCTCGTAGAAGCCGGCCGAGAGCATCTCGTCGGCCTCGTCCAGCACCGCGACGCGCGCGTCCTCGAGCTTCAGCGTGCCGCGCCGGATGTGGTCGTACACCCGGCCGGGCGTTCCGACGATCACCTCGGCGCCCGCCTGCAGCGCCTGGGTCTGCACGCCCATCGGCGCTCCGCCGTACACGGCGATCACGGAGATGTTCTTGTGCCGCGCCAGCGCCTCCAATTCCTGCGAGACCTGCAGGGCGAGCTCTCGCGTGTTGCAGAGCACCAGCGCGCTGGCCTTGCGCGTGCCTCCGGGGATACGCTCCAGGATGGGAATGCCGAACGCGGCGGTCTTCCCGGTGCCGGTCTTGCTGCGGCAGATGACGTCGCGGCCGGCGAAGATGGGCCCGAACACGGCCGCCTGCACCGGCGTCGGCGTGGTGTATCCGCGATCGCCGATCCCGCGGCGCAGCTCCTCGGACAGAGGAAGCTCCGCAAAGCTCGTACTGCTGACGTAATCGCTCATTGTTGAACCGCGAAAAGTTTGCCTGTATAGCACCGCGACCCGCGGGAAGATAGACGATCACCCATGCCCAGCAACCGGCGACGGCCGGGCAAGCGTCCGAGAGCAGACCCGGCGCCCAGAGCGGAAAGGAAGAAGAGCGCGCCGGCGGCGGCACGGCCGAAGCCGCGCAGGCCGGCGCCCGCGGCGAAAGCAGCGGAGGCCGAGGCCCAGAGCACCCCCGAGCCGCAGGAGCCGCTCGAGCCGGAAGTGGTCGAGCCCGAGGCCGTCGCCGCCGAGCCGGAGGTGCTCCCTCCGGAAGGCGAAGCAGAGACCACGCTCCCGGTCCGCGTCGAGGAGCGGGACCTCGCCCACGCCGACGCCCTGCAGCGCTACATGGCGGAGGTTGCCCGGCATCCGCTCCTCACCCGCGAGGAGGAGCACGAGCTGGCGGTGAAGTTCCGCGAGACGCAGGATCCGCGGATCGCCTACCGCCTGGTGACCGCGAATCTGCGGCTGGTGGTGAAGATCGCGCACGAATACCGCCGCGCCGCCTTCAGCCTGCTCGATCTCGTGCAGGAAGGGAACGTCGGCCTGATGCAGGCCGTGCAGAAGTACGACCCGTTCCGCGGGGTGAAACTCTCCTCGTACGCCGCGTGGTGGATCCGCGCCTACATCCTGCGCTACCTGATGGACAACTGGCGCATGGTGAAGCTCGGGACCACGCAAGCGCAGCGCAAGCTGTTCTTCAACCTGCGGAAGGAGCAGGAGAAGCTGATGAAGCAGGGGTTCGAGGCCGCGCCCAAGCTGCTCGCGGAGCGGCTCGACGTCACCGAGCAAGACGTGCGCGAGATGGACCAGCGCCTGGGGAACGACGAGTTCTCCCTCGATACGCCGGTCGGCGGCGTGGACGACGCGCGCCAGACCTACGGCGACCGGATCATGGAGACCGCCCGGCCCGCCGAGGAGCAGCTCGCGGACGAGCAGCTGCGCCGGGTCTTCAAGGAGAAGCTAGCCGAGTTCGGCAAGAGGCTGACCGACCCCAAGGACCGGTTCCTCTTCGAGCATCGCCTGTCCCTGGGCGACGGCGAGGAGCCGATGACGCTGCAGGAGGTGGGGGACAAGTTCGGTTTCACGCGCGAGCGCGCGCGGCAGCTGGAGGCGCGCCTCACCGACCGCCTGCGAGAGCATCTCCGGCGCGAGTTGCCCGACTTCGCCGAGCTGTCGGTCAAGCGGCGGGAGGATTGATGGATCTACCTCTTTCCCTGCGCGACCATCCGCTGCGCCGGCCGCGCATCCTGCTGCCGGTCGTGGCGCTCCTCGCGCTGGTGCACCTGCCGTTCCTGCACGCACTGCTGCGCGGTCCCGCCGAGGTGAGGGCCGCGGTGCCCTTCCGCGACGACTTCGACCGCGCCACCCTGGGCGATGCGTACTGGTCCAACGGGGGCCACTGGCGCATCGCCGGCGGGCAGGTCTATTCGCCGGGAGTCGGCAACAACCCGCTGTGGCTCAAGGCGCGCCTGCCTCGCGACGTACGCATCGAGTTCGACGCGCGGAGCGACGCGCCGGACGGCGACATCAAGTGGGAGGCGTTCGGCGACGGACGCAACCACGCGACGGGCTACGTCTTCATCTTCGGCGGCTGGCACAACCGCGAGGTCCGCATTGCCAAGCTGGACGAGCACGCCGCGACCGACTCCGAGCTGCGGGCGCAGCTCGCTGGCCTCGCCCAGCCGTACCCGCGCAAGCTCGAGGGACTCGACGCGCTGTGGGACACGCTGACCGGCCCGTTCGTCCGGGCGTCGGCGCGGGCGGACCTCGACAAGCTGGAGAAGGGCGCCTACTACGGGCCGCAGACGCCGCGCGTGGTGAAGCGGCTGGACCTCAAGGTCGAGCGCGGCCGCACCTACCACGAGACCATCACCCGGCGGGGTGGGCTCATCCGCTGGGAGCAGGACGGCCAGCTCGTGCTGGAGATGAACGAGCGCGCCCCGCTTCCCATCGACGGACACGACCGGTTCGGCTTCTCCAGCTGGCAGAACGACACGTACTTCGACAACTTGAAGATCGATCCTCTCTGACCCAGATTGAAGTCCGATCGCCTGGGGGCCGCTGACCCGGCTTCACTTCCCGTTGGTGGCGAAGTACATCAACATCAGGCCGAAGAGGATGAGGAAGGCTACCGCGGCGGCGATGGGCCCCTGGTCGATCGCGGTGCGGTCGAGCAGGTCGCCCGCCTCCATGCGCGCCTCGGGCGAGGCATCCTTCGCCTTCAGCACGCGCTCGGCCTCCCGGCGTGCCGCCCCGTAGTCGCCCTCGTCGAAGAGCACCCGCGCCTGCTCCATTTCCTTGGTCTGGAGCAGCTCGGTGACGCGTTTCGCGTCCGGGATGTACTCCCGCTTGCTGGTCGTGAAGAGGGCCGGCGCGACCGGCTTCTCGTTCGCGGTGCCCGGCACGGTGTTGCGGGAGGCGGTCGCGGACTGGGTGTTCTGGGCCATGAGGCCGGGAAGGTACCCTGAAGCCTTCGCGCAGTCGACTCCGTGGCCGGCGGTGTGTTTGGCGGCGTCTCCGGGCATCTTGGGTTAGCCTCCTGGGTATGGGCGGGTGGTCGCGAAGGACCCTGCTGAAGGCCGCGCTCGCCGCGGGACTCTCCTGGCCGCTGCGCGCCCGCGCATTCGGCGACGCTTCGCGCCTCGTCTTCGCGCAGCTCCGCCACGGGGGCCGCTGGGATCCGCGACCGGACGGCCTTCCCCGACTCGCATGGGAGGTCGCCAAGCGGACCAGCATCGAGACCTCGCCGCTGGTGCGCGCGCTGTCCGCCGCCGATCCCGATCTCTTCCGCCACCCCTTCACCGTCCTCTCCTCGGACGTCGGGCTCCCGCCCATGGCCGACGCGGAGGTGTCAGCGCTGCGGCGGTACATCAGCTACGGCGGGTTCCTCCTCGTCGACGACGCCAGCGCGCAGAGCGGCGGACCGTTCGAGATGTCCGCCCGCGAGCTGCTCGCGCGCATCCTCCCGGCCGGAAGGCTCTCGCGCGTCCCCCGCGACCACGTGCTCTACAAGTCGTTCTATCTGCTGGAAGGGCCCACCGGCCGCAGCGTCGCGCGTCCCGACGTGGAGGCGATCGACGTCGGCGGCCGCCTGGCGGTCTTGTACTCGCCCAACGACCTGGTCGGGGCTTTCGCCCGCGATTCCTTGGGAACGTGGGAGCTGGAGGTGGTGCCGGGCGGGGAAGGCCAGCGCGAGAAGGCCATCCGGCTCGGCGTGAACCTCGCCATGTACGCGCTGTGCCTCGATTACAAGGAAGACCAGGTCCACATCCCCTTCATCATGAAGCGGCGCCGGATCTGAGACAGAAATGGACGGGACCTCGTACAACGCCTGGCGGCTCACCTCGCTCTCCACCCTGCCCGGGTGGGTGCTGGTGCTCGCCTGCGCGATCCTCTGCGCCGCGATCTGGCTGAGCTTCCGCGGCATCCGCGCCGAGCCGTCGGCCTTGCGCCGGCGCGTCCTGATCGGCTTGCGCATCGCCGCCGGCGTGCTGCTCCTCGTGCTCTTGCTCGAGCCCGGCGTCGAGCTGCGGGCGGAGAGCCGCGTGCGGGCGCGCATCGCCTTGCTCCTCGACACCTCGCGATCGATGCGCTTCCCGGCCGCGCCCGGCGGGCCGTCGCGTGCCGAGGCGATGCTCGGGTGGCTCAAGTCGCGCCTCCCCGACCTCGCCGCGCTCGCCTCGCGGTTCCAGATCGACGTCTACGGCTTCGACAAGGAGCTGCAGCCACAGGATCCCGAAAAGCTCGCCGCCCAGGTGGCACAGGCGGACCAGCTCGCCCAGGGGGCCTCGACCGACATCCTCGGCGCGCTGGGCGGCGCGGCCGCCGCGGGTACGGGCGGACGGCCGCTGGCGGGCCTGGTGGTGGCGAGCGACGGCGCCGACAACGCCGAGCTGATCGAAGGGATGACGCCGCAGGCTTCCACGGAGCTGCAGAAGCTGAACGCGCCGGTCTTCACCCTGCCGGTCGGAGCGCAGGCGCTCAAGGACCTGGCCATCGACAAGGTGGTGGTCGACGACTTCGCCTTCGTGCGCAACCAGGTCACCGTGGAGGTGACCGTCAGCGCACGCGGCTTTCCCGCAACCGACGTGCCGCTGGTGCTCAAGCGCGAGGGGCAGATCGTCGCGCAGAAGACCGTGCGCCTCGGCGGCGGCACGCAACGCTCCGAGGCGAAGCTCTCCTTCGTGCCCGATCGCACGGGCAAGTTCGCCTTCCAGGTGGCGGCCCCCGTCTACGACGGCGAGGCCCTCGCGCAGAACAACTCGCGCAGCTTCGTCCTCAAGGTCATCCGCGACCGCGTGCGCGTGGTGCTGGTCGTCGGGCGCCCGAGCTGGGACGTGCGCTTCCTGCGCCAGCTGCTCAAGCGCGATCCCAACGTCGATCTGATCAGCTTCTTCATCCTCCGAACCCCGGGCGACGACACGCGGTCCTCGCAGGACGAGCTGTCGCTCATCCCGTTTCCGACCCAGGAGATCTTCCAGGAGCAATTGAAGACCTTCGACCTGGTGATCTTCCAGGACTTCGGAAACCGGCCCTGGTACCACCTCTCGCAGTACCTGGATGGGATCGCTTCCTACGTCCGCGAGGGCGGGGCGCTCGCCGTGATCGGCGGTGAGCAGGCGTTCTCGGCCAGCGACTTCGGCGGCACGGCCATCGACGCGGTCCTCCCGGTCAGCCTCGCCTCCTCTGCTCCGCCCGTGGAGGAGATGCCTGCGCAGGTGCGACTCACCGACGCCGGCAAGCGCCACCCGGTGACCGAGCTGGTCCCCGGGCTGGCGGCCAACGAGCAGGCCTGGGCGCGGCTGCCGCAGCTGCCCGGCCTGAACACGGTCGGCCCGGTGAAAGACAGCGCGCAGACGCTGCTCACCGCGCAGGACGGCCGGCCCGTGCTGGTGGTCGGGGAGGTCGGGCGCGGCCGGACGATGGCGCTGACCACCGACGCGTCCTGGTACTGGAGCTTCGTGGCAGCGGGGCAGGAGATGGGGCCGCGCGCGTACGAGACCTTCTGGCACGGGGCGATCCGCTGGCTGGTGCGCGACCCGGCGTTGACGCCGATGCGCCTCGCGGCGGAGCGGACCAGCTTCGACCCGGGCGGCGATCCTCCCGCGCTCGACGTGCAGGTGCGCGGCAGCGACTACGGCGCGGCGGCCGGGGCGCAGCTCCGCGCGCAGCTCTCCTCGGCGGAGGACGCCACCCAGCGCGCGGCGGGCCAGGCGGTGGCCGGGCCCGACGGGACCGCCCGCATCGCGCTCCCGCAGCTTCCTCCGGGCGCGTACAAGGCGGTGGTCACCGCCAAGCGTCCCGACGGCAGCGAGGTCGGCGAGGCCGAAGAGGCGTTCGTGGTGCAACCCTCGGGCGCGGAGCTCTTGCAACCGGCGCCGCGACCCGACGTGCTGCGCGCGATCGCCGAGGCGACCCGCGGCAGGGTGCTGGACGACGGCGATCGCCTGGACACGCTGCCCTTCCGCGACCCGGAGCGCGTCGAGGTCGGCCAGCGCAAGTCGCATCCCCTCTGGGATCGCTGGGGCGTCCTCGCCGCCCTCTGCTGCATCGTCGGCGCCGAATGGACCCTGCGCCGCCGCTGGGGCTACGCCTGAATCACCTCAGCGCTTCTGCTCGACCTTGAGCCCGACCGGACCCGGAGCCGGTGCGGAGGGAGCGGCAGCGGCGGCGTGGCGTTTCAGCTCGTCCACCCAGACCTGAGGAAGACCACGCTCCTGGGCGCCCTCGACCAGGTACTGCAGGAGTCGGCCGCTCGCAGGGCCCGGTTCGCTGCGGCGCTCGGGTCGCGCGACGTATGCCTTCGCCTGGACCGGCTTGCCGTCGACCTCCACGGTCACGTCGATCTCCTGCGACAGCCCGGTCGCCACGCCTTCCTTCTTCAGAACGGCGTCGCGCGCAGGGACGGGGATCTCGAAGAGGACGCCGTGCACGACCCCGTCCCGGTCCTCGCGCAGGTCAGCGACGCGCCCGCCCCAGAAGCGGCTCTCCACGTCGAAGGTGAGCGCATACCCGCGCAGGACGGCCGGCGCGCCGCGCGCAAACAGCCGCGCGTCCACTCCGTGCTCCCCCGCCCACTCGCCCACGTGCCGTTTCGAGAGCACCGACCCGTATGCGAAGTAACGAAACATGGTGCGCACCTCCACCTACCTCCAGCATATCATGCGCGCATGCCGACCCGGGCCGACGCCGAGGCGCTCCTGCACGAGTTCACCCAGGGCGACGCCCTCCGCAAGCACGGCCGCGCGGTCGAGGAGGCCATGCGCGCCTACGCCCGCTGGTTCGGCGTCACCGATCGGGACGAGATCGAAAGGTGGGGCATCGTCGGGCTGCTCCACGACTTCGACTACGAGCGGAACCCGACCGAGGATACGCACCTGCACGTCGGCCAGCGGGTCCTGCGCGAGCGCGGCTACCCGGAGGAGGTGGTCGAAGCGATCTGCTCGCACGCGGACTACATGAAGATCCCGCGCGACACGCCGCTCAAGAAGGCCATCTACGCCTGCGACGAGCTGGTCGGGTTCATCGGCGCCTGCGCCAAGGTGCGCCCCTCGAAGAGGATCGCCGACCTGCCCGCGGAATCGGTGGTGAAGAAGCTGAAGGACAAGGCGTTCGCGCGCTCGGTGGACCGCAGCTACGTGTACGGCGGCGCGGAGGCGGTGGGGCGCCCGCTGCTCGAGCACGTCACCTTCCTCATCGACGCGCTGAAGCCGATCGCCGGCGAGATCGGGCTCTAAGCTACTTGTCCGCTGGGGCGGGACCGTTTGCCGGCGTCTGCGCCGCGGCCGGCCTGTCGGGCTGCTCCTCCAGCCGCTTCTTCGCGCGCTCCAGCGCGTCGATGACTCCGTTCACGCCCTTCTTGGGAAGTAGCCTGTTGACCTGCTCCCGGTAGGTATCGACGAGCGACACACCCTCGGTGATCACGTCGACCGCCTTCCACCCCTTCTTGGTGCGCTCCATCAGGTAATCGACCTCGGCGCTGTCCTTGCCGGTGACCACCCGGGTCTTCACGACCATCTTGTCCGCTTGCCTCGTCTCTCCCAGGATCTCGTTGCGCACCTTGGAGATGTCCACCTCGCCCTGTTGCATCTTGGAGAGGTAGTTCGCTTCCATCGCGCCGCGCAGCGCGTTGGTGTAGCGCACCCTCTGCTCCGCGGTGAGCTGCGCCCAGTGCTTGCCCATCGTGGCCTGCGCAATCGCCTGGAAGTCGAGCACCGCGCCGACGGCCTCGCGCGCCTCGGCCCGGGCCTTCTCCTTGGCCGGGCCCGGCGGCGCCTTGAAGTAGCGATCCAGCGCCGCCCGTACCCGGTCGTTGGCGGCCTGCACCGCCGCGGAAGCGCTGCCCGGCGGGGGAGCGGCCAAGGCGGGCAGCGAAAGCGAGAGCAGCAACGCGATCAAGCGCACGGGGGCCTCCACACGTCCGTTGGACGCGCGGGAATGCCACGCTCTTCACGGTTGCGCAACGATCAGGCGGGACGCGAGGTGGTCAGAGTCCGCCAGTCGCCTTCTGCAGCGATGCCCAGGCGATCTGCGCGTCGAAGAGGGCCTTGAACTTCTCGCCGTCGGCACGCGCCCAGAGGAGCACGTCCTCGAGCAGCTCCCGGGCCTCGCCCAGCCCCGAGTCGAAGGCGAGCCCCGCCTGCACGGCGAGCTGCTTGCCGATATTCGACTGGCTCGTGTAGCGCGCGACGCGCTGCCGCGCCTCGTCCAGATCGCCGAGCGCCTGCCGGACCTCGAGGCGCACCAGGTGCTCCGCCCCGCGCTGCTGCGCCATTGCATCGCGCAGCTCCGCCTCGGCCTGGCGGATGCGGGCAAGCTTCTGCGGGATGTCGAACGTCGTCTGCAGCCCGAGAGCCACGAACGCGCTGCGCTGGTTGTACGGGTTGTAGGCGAACGGCGTGTGCGGCTGGTCCGCGCTGCTCGTGTAGTTGAAGGTGGCTCCGCCCACCAAGGCGATGTCGGGGTACAGCTTGGCACGTTCGACGTCGACCGCCGCCCGGCGCGCCGCCACCTGCTCCGCCGCCGCGCGCGCCTCCGGCCGGCGCTCCAGCGCCCTCCGCAGCATCTCGTTTTCGTTGGGCTGCGGCGGAGGCTGAGGCAGCTCCTGCTGCGCGATGTCCACGGCCTCTTCGGGCGCCTTGCCGATGAGCAGGCGGATTCCCGTGATCGCGAGCGCCGCGTTCTTGTTCGCCTCGGCGGTACGGGCCTCGATCTCCTCGGCCAGGTAGTCGATCTTCATCAGGTCGGACTTGGAGATCTGGTCGCTCTGCTCGGCGAGCAGCCTCTGCGCGCGCTGCCGCGCGGCGGCGATGCGCGAGCGCACCTGCACGACCGTGTCGCGCGCCCCACGCGCCGTCTGGTATCCCCAGTAGGCGCGCGTCACGCTCCCGCCGATCCCGATGCCCAGGTCGCCGCAGAACCAGCACTTCGAACCGGAGGTGACGTCGAGCAGCGAGGTGGGGTGGTCCGGCGGGGCCTTGTTGAACCGAGCCTCGGGAGTGGGCCCGGCGATCGCCACCTGCGTCTCGAGCTTGGGGAACAGGGCCCAGCGGACCTCGTCGCGCTTGCCCTGCGCGTTGTCCACCTGGGCGCGCGCCATGGCGGTGCGCGGATCGTTCTGCCGCGCCAGCTCTTGCAGCTGGGGCAAGGTGAGCGGACCCGTGGCCTGCTGCTGCTGCGCCTGGGCGAAGGCCAGCGCCGGCGCGCAGAGGAGGAACGCCGTGCCCGCCGCTCGCAAACCGCTTCCTCCGTTACTCGTTCGTGTAGTCGGAGCCGAGGTAGTTGATCAGCTCCTCCCCCATCAGATACCGCAGGTTGTTTTCCAGGCGCACTTTCTGGACGAACAGATCGTGCTCCGGGTACACGCTGGGCGCGTGCTGGGGGCTCTTGAAGTAGAAGCTCAGCCACTCCTGGATGCCCTTCATGCCGGCGCGCGCGGCGAGGTCGCCGAAGAGGGCCAGGTCGAGCACGATCGGCGCGGCCAGGATCGAGTCGCGGCAGAGGAAGTTGACCTTGATCTGCATCGGGTAGCCCATCCACCCGACGATGTCGATGTTGTCCCAGCCTTCCTTGTTGTCGCCGCGCGGCTTGTAATAGTGGATGGACACCTTGTGCTGCAGGTCCTTGTAGAGCTCGGGGTAGCGCTCGGGCTCCAGGATCTGCTCCAGCACCGACAGCTTCGAGACCTCCTTGGTCTTGAAGTTGGCGGGTTCGTCCAGCACTTCGCCGTCGCGGTTGCCGAGGATGTTGGTGGAGAACCACCCCTCCATCCCCAGCATGCGCGCCTTGAGGCCGGGCGCGATGATGGTCTTCATCAGCGTCTGGCCGGTCTTGAAGTCCTTGCCGCCGATGGCGACGCCCTTCTTCTCCGCCAGCTCGATCATCGCGGGGAAATCCGCCGACAGGTTCGGCGCGCCGTTCAGGTACGGCACGCCCGTGCTGATCGCCGCGTACGCGTAGATCTGCGACGGCGCGATCGACGGGTCGTTCGCGTCGAGCGCCCTCTCGAAGGCCGCCAGCGACTGGTGCGCAGGACCGGGCTCCTGGTACGCCTCGGTCGAGGCGCACCAGACCATCACCGCGCGCGAGCACTTGTTCTTGTCCATGAAGGCGCGGATGTCCTGCACCAGCTGGTTTGCCAGCTCGCGCTTGGTCCCGGTCTTCACGTTGCGACCCTCGAGCCGCTTCACCCAGGCGTGGTCGAACACCGCCGGCATCGGCTTGATGCCGGAGAGGAATTCCTTGAGCGGGGCGAGCAGCTCGGGCCCCAGCACCCGCGCCTTGGCGGCCGCGGTGTAGGCGTCGTCCGGGATCGGGTCCCACCCGCCAAAGACCAGATCCGAGAGGCGGGCGAGCGGCACGAAGTCCTTGATCATCTGCCAGCGCTTCTCGCTGCGCTTGCCCAGGCGGATGTGCGCCATCTGCGTGAGCGATCCGATCGGCTTTCCCAGGTCGCGGCGCGACGCTTCGACGCCGGCGATGAAGGTGGTGGCCACGGCGCCCATCCCGGGCAGCAGCACGGCCAGCTTTCCCTCCGCCGGGGCGACCTTGTTCTCCTGGAACTGACTCATGCGGTGCATCCTTTCGCGGCGGATTTCGGGCACACCTGACCTGGGCCCCGTCGGCCGGCGGCGCGGCGCACTCTAAGCGCACCGCCCGGTACGCTCAAGCGCTTTCTCGGCCGTTTCCCCGTCACCGGACCACGACCGACGCAGCGCGCCGACGGCCACGCGAATCTCGCCGCCGGCATGAGGCGGCGGCAGGGAATTGACGCTGCCCCGCGTTTCGTGCGCTCCTGCGATCAGCGGGAGCCGTGCATGTCCAAGCCAGGCGATCCGAGAGCGCGTACGTCCGTCACGGTACCTTCTGCGGCACCCGGTGACCTGCCGAAAAGCTCGTTCATGCTGGTCCTCACCGGCACGCGCTTCGGTGAGCTGTACAAGCTCCCTCCCGGACGCGTCGTGCGCATCGGGCGCGGGGAGGAAGCGGACATCCGCCTGGACGACGAGGGCGTCTCGCGCCTGCACTGCAGCCTGGAGGCGCGCGGCCCCGAGGCAGTGCTGCGCGACCTCGGCAGCCAGAACGGCACCTACGTCGCGGGAGAGCGCACACAGGAGCGCATCCTCGTCGACGGCGACCGGGTACAGATCGGCGCCGCCACCACTTTCAAGCTCGCCTACGCGGACGAGGTGGAGGTCAACTACCAGCGCCGCCTCGCCGAGATCGCGCTGCGCGACCCGCTCACCGGCGTGTACAACCGGCGCCACTTCGGCGAGCGGCTGACTTCCGAGTTCGCCGCCTCGCGCCGCTACGGACGGTCGCTGTCGCTGGTGCTCCTCGACGTCGATCACCTGAACCGCGTCAACGAGGCCCACGGCCGTCCCGCCGGGGACGAGGTGCTGCGCGGCGTCGCGCAGGTGCTGCAAGGGATCGTCCGCGGGGCCGACGTGGTGGCCCGCGTCGGCGGCGACGAATTCGCCATTCTCCTGCGCGAGACGGAGCTGCAAGGAGCGCAGACGCTCGCCGAGCGCGTCCGCCAGAGCATCGAGGACATGCGCACGCGGTTCGACGGCAAGGAGATCGCGGTCACCGCCACCTTCGGCATCGCCGTCGACGTGCCCTCCCACAAGCGCGAGAACGAGCAACCCCGCCACCTCGTGGAGCACGCCGAGCGGGCCATGGATCGGCAGAAGGAGCTGGGCGTGAACCGCACCGGCAACTGACCAAGGGCAGCCATCGCTGGATGAACCACTCCGAGCGCACTTGTAGCTGCTGCGGCAAGCGGCTCGAAGGGATCTCCACCGACATGGCCTATCGCCGCCCGGTGCACTACTTCAAAGGTCTCGTCGAGCACCTGATGTGCCCGGTTTTCGGAACCCTGCGAACGAACCGATCTAGTTCAGCCGGCTGAACTAACTGTCTGGTTGAGAACATTTTCGCCAGAGATGTCCGGTCCGTTTGCCGATGCTGCGGTCAGACGCAGCGACGGTGCCCTTCCTTGCACGCGAGCGGATTTCCCCTCCGCCGGTGCGCTCTATCCTCCATGAAGCCTGGTCGTTCGGCGCTCCGCGAGGAACTCAGGCGTGGGGCTGGGTCACCACGACCAGCGTGCCCGCGGAGACGCCGTACTTCTCCAGGGCGCCGACTTCCTGGATGACGGACTTCGGAGTCCGCGCGCCGCGCAGCAGATCGGAGTAGGCGGAGAGGACCTGCTTGGTTTCGGCGGCGTTTTCGCGCACGAGCTCGACGCGAAACCGGCGGACTCCTAGCCCGAGCAGGGTGGGGATGCACGAGGCCGCGCTCTGCGCCCGCGCGTTGAAGACCGTGTTGCGGCACCCGACGTCGACGATCACCGGGTGCTCGAGGCCGAGCCCGTCGCGGAGCTGGATGAGGTGTTTCTCGCAAGGACGTCCGCAGTCGCGGAAGTCGTGGCCGTTCGAGAGCAGGTGCGAGTAGACGCAGTGCTCGTTGTGGAAGAGCGGCAGGTGCTGGTGGATCGTCACTTCGAGGCGCTCGGCCGGGACGCCGCCGCACAGGTCGGTCAGCTGCGAGAGGTCCAGGTCGTACGCGGGCGTGAGCGTGGTGAGACCCAACCCGAGCAGCGTCCGCGCCGTGACGGCGTTGGTCGCATTCAGCGAGAAGTCGCCGTGCACGGTGAAGCCCTCGGGGCGCCCGCGCCGGAAGTGCTCCACCGCGCCCAGGTGGCGGGCCAGGATGCCATCCGGCCCGAGCCGCTCGAATCTACGGTCGTAGCCTTCCTCGCCGGGCTTCTGCACGCGGGGCGTCGCGATCACGACGCGCAGGCCGGCGGCGCGGACGCGCTCGACGGCGATGCCGAGCCCGACCAGCTCCATGAAATCCAGCTCCAGCTCGCGGATGCCGAGGCGGGGCACGAGCTCGAGCGCCGCGTCGACCTGGCCGAGCGTGCGCAGCAGCGGGACCAGGACCGGAGCGCCGGGCGTGCCGCCGCGAGCGAGCGGCGGAGCGATGTCGTCCGCTGCATGGCCGACGGTCACCTGGCGAAGCGGCTCCGGCGGCCGCTCGCGCGAGAGCGCGTCGGTCAGCGCGCGGCGGAGCCGCTTCAGCTCGGACGGCGGCAGCGCCAGAGCGCCTTCCAGGTCCAGCGTCAACTTGCGCAGGGCGAATTCGGTCTCACCGAAGGCGCACAGCTTCTCGCGCAAGAGGCCCTCGTGGAGCGGCCGGCGCTCCGCCGCCGCGAGCGGCATCCCGCTCTGCGCGCGCGCCTCGCGGCCCAGGTCGTCGCGAGCGGTGACGACGAGCGGCTGCCCGACGGCGCCGCGGACCGCCACGCAGACGCCGACCTTCCGCTCTTCCGCGGCGAGGCGCTTCATCCGCCGCGTCAGCTCCGCGTCCTTGGCCTTCCAGACGACGTCGCCCGCCCGGACCAGCCGCAGGTCGAGCGTGCTCTCACCGGGACCGCCGAAGACGAGCTTCCACGTCCCGGAGTCGAGCACGTCGCAGGCGTGCAGCCCGCCCCGCGGCTCGTCGTCCTCGGGCTTGCCCTGGTCGAAGAGGATGCGGTCGCCGGCCTTGAGCTCCGGAGCGCCGGGCTCGGGCCGGACGAGCACGTGCCGGGCCCGTGCGTGGACCTCCTCCACCCGTCCCACCAGCACGCCGCGGTGACCCGGGTAGAGCCCGTGCACCAGCTCCTGGTGATCGGATCCGGTGAGAAAGCCGTGGCTGAAGCTGCGCGAGAAGCTGTAGCGCAGCTCCTCCTCGTCGCGCCTGGTGAGGGGGGACGCGCGCCCTTCCACCGCCGCCTCCAGCGCGCGCCGGTATTTCTCGACGACGTTGGCGACGTACTCGGGACCCTTCATCCGCCCCTCGATCTTGAAGCAGGACACGCCCGCGTCGATGAGCTGCGGCAACAGGTCGTAGGCGGCCAGGTCGCGCGGGCTGAGCAGGTACTTGAGCTGCTCGTGTCCACGAGCGGTCGCGAGCCGGCCGTCCATTACCAGGTCGTACGGCAGCCTGCAGCTCTGCGCGCACTGGCCGCGGTTCGCGCTGCGGTGCTGCAACGCCTCGCTGGTCAGGCATTGCCCCGACCAGCTGACGCAGAGCGCGCCGTGAACGAAGCATTCCAGCTCGAGATCGGTGCCGGCGGCCAGTGTGCGGATCTCCTCGATCGACAGCTCGCGCGGCAGCACGATGCGCGTCACCCCGAGCTCGCGCGCGATGGCCGCTCCCTCCGCGCTCGACACGGTCATCTGGGTGGACGCGTGCAGCGGCAGGTCGGGGCAGACGGCGCGCGCGAGCCGGGCAGCGCCCAGGTCCTGCACCAGGATGGCGTCGGCGCCGGCGCGGGCGATGGCGGCGAGGGCCTCTTCGGCGACGGGCAGCTCGCGGTCGAACACCAGCGTGTTGAAGGTGACGAACCCCTTCACGCCCTTGCGGTGGAGAAAGTCGAAGACGCGGGGCAGCTCGTCCACGCCGAAGTTGTCCGCGCGGGCGCGGGCGTTGAACCCGCCGCGCAGCCCGAAATAGACGGCGTCGGCGCCCGCCGCGACGGCGGCGCGCAGGCTCTCCTCGTCGCCGGCGGGAGCGAGGAGCTCGGGGCGTTCCAGGCGGGTAGCCATCGATGGGTCGAACAGCGGAGGGGTGGCAAATCCAGCCACTGCCGCCGCTGCGCGTCGCACAAAACTGCGCTTTCCGCAACCTCGCGGGCAGGCTGGCAAGCCCCTGGTCGCACCGTAACCTACTGAACGCGGGGGCGTTTTCTTGCGAGCGCCGGCCGGTGTGGGAAACGATGGTTAGTGTCAGAAAACGAGGACGGGATCGGGGGCTGAGGAGCGATGGAACAGACCGAAGAGACCTTGACCTGTGGACAGTGCCGCAAGAGCGGCACGTTCACTGCGCCTGTCTCGGTGATCCTGCTGTTCGCGCCCGGGCTTTCCAAGCCGTACCCGCTCATTCCCGCCGAGGACTACCGCGTCTGCGGCGCGTGCGATGCAATCTTCACCCTCGTGAACCGCGCGGCTGACGCGCACCCCACCACGCGGCAAGCCGGCCCCTGGAGCCGCGCGATCATCGTGTTCGCCGACGGCCACGGCGTCGACGTCAAGGCCAAGCGCCCGCAACAAGCGGTCGCGCTCGCGTAGGAATCAGACTCGCGACAGCCTGCTCGTCGCTAGCAGTCGGTCCAACCAGAGCGCGGAGAGCTTCTCCTGCAAGGAATTGCTGCGGAGGCGCGCGCGCAGGTTCTCCCAGTCGACGCGGTCCATCGGCTGGTCCTGATCGAAGCAGCTGAAGACGATCGATTCCTTGCCGGTCTGCGGGTCGCGGTGCTTCTGCAGGCACTGCGCGCAGATCTCCTTCATCATGCACTGCATCGGCGAGTTGATCGACGCGATGCCCACGTGACCTTCGGGGAGGAGCGTCTTCAACACTTCGTGCCGCGCGCGCGTCACGGCCGCCATCATGCGGTCGGAACCGATGGCGATGACGCGGCGGACGTTCGTGAAGGGGATCTTCGGCGGCCCCAGCTTCCCGGTCGCGTAGGCCACCATCGCCTGCACGATGTTGCCGGAGAAGGCGCGGTCCTGCGGCCGTCGCGGCTCCGGGGCGCCGCCCGCGTCGGTGGACCACACCACCACGTCGGTCGCCTCCTCGATCTCGTCGCGCTTGAAGACGTCCTGCGCGTGCTTGTAGCCGGCGAAGTACACCACCCGGCAGCCGTTCGAGCGCAGCGCCTTGGAGATGCTGAAGAGCACCGCGTTGCCCAGGCCGCCGCCGCAGAGCACCACGTCCTCGCCGCGCGGGATGGTCGAAGGCGCGCCGGTCGGACCCATCACCACCACGGGCTCTCCTGGCTCGAGCAGCGCGCAGAGCCGGCTCGAGGAGCCCATCTCCAGGACGATGAGCGACAAGAGGCCCTTCTCGCGATCGACCCAGGCGCCGGTGAGCGCCAGGCCCTCCATGAGGAGCTTGGTGCCGTGAACGCGCGCGCAGAGCGATTCGTAGTTCTGCAGGCGGTAGAACTGGCCCGGCTGGAACCTTCGCGCCGCGGCTTTCGCCCGCACGACCACCTCGATGATGGTCGGCGTGAGCCGGCGGACTTCGTGCACGGTCGCGCCCAGCTCGTCGTCGAGCCGGGCCGTCAGGGCCTGCCACTTCGCCTGCGACGCGCGCAGATCGTACGACCCGGCGCGCACCGCCGCATCGGTCCGGGAGAGCTCGTCAGCGAACAGCCCGGCGACGACCGCATGTCCGTCCTTGGCCGAGGCCATCGCCTTGACCACCGAGCCGGCGTAGGTCGGGTGGTTGTCTCCGAAGAAGCTGACCAGCCGCCCGTCCTTCGAGTAGCTGGTGAAGAACCCTGGCTTGCCGGAGAGGTCGTCGGTAACCGTCGCCGGGACGAGGTGGCCTCCTTCGAGGCGATACGGCCGGAAGCTGCCGTGCTTGGGATCGAGCTCGAAGGCGCCTGGCGACTCCTTCGCCAGCGTGACGTTGGGGCTCGTGCCGGCGGCGACGCAGACGGTCCGGGCCGGCAGCTCCATGATCACCGGCGCGCCGTTCCCGGCGACCTCGCCGGCATCCCGCCACCTGCCGTCGACCTGCGTCTGCAGAGCGAACCGGACCGCCTTGACCGCCCCGTGCTGATCGGGCACCGCCTCGAGCGGCGAGAGCCCCTCGGCGATGACGATGCCCTCCTCCAAACACTTCGCGACTTCCTCGTGGTTCAGCCGGTAGGCAGGCGAGTCGGTGAGGCCTTTGCGATAGGCGATGGTCACTCCGCCCCACTGCTCCACCAGGCGCGTGAAGTCCGGTTCCTCGCCCGCGCCGTTGGCGCGCTCGCGCTCGGCTCGAACCGCGCGTCCGTGCTCGAGCAGCTCGGCATAGACGTGGCGTTCCTCCGGGTCGAGCAGGGAGAACACCATCTCCTCGCCGGCCGACTCGCACAGGACCTCGTGCCGATCGAGCAGCTTCTCCACTTGCGCGGGGTAGTAGGCCTTGAGCTCGGTGGCGGCATCGATGGCAGTCAATCCGCCGCCGATCACCACCGCGGGCAGCCTGACCTGGAGGTTCGCCAGGGAATCTTTCTTGAACGCGCCGGTGAGCTGGAGCGCCATGAGGAAATCGGACGCCTTGCGCACCCCGCGGAGCAGGTTGTTCTTCAGGCCGATGATGGTCGGCCTGCCGGCGCCGGCGGCCAGCGCCACGTGCCGGAACCCCAGCGCCCAGGCGTCGTCGAGGGTGATGGTCCCGCCGAAGCGGGTCCCGCCGTACAGCTTGAAGTGCTTGCGGCGCGCGAGGTTCAGGTGCAGCACGTCGAGGAACGACTTGTCCCACCGCACGGTGATGCCGTACTCGGAGACGCCGCCGAATCCCGAGAGGATGCGCTCGTCGAGCGGAGTCCCGAACTGCTCGTCGTAGTTCCCGATCGCGCGAGCGCAGCTGACGAGATCCGGGTCGAGCGGCTCGATCTTGAGGCCGTCCAGGCCGACCACGCCGAATCCCTCGTTGAGCAGGTGGTGGGCCAGCGTGTAGCCGGCGGGACCCATTCCGACTACCAGTACGTCTACGCCGCAGTACGGACGCGGGTGCGGGCGCTCCACGCGCAGCGGGTTCCAGCGGGTGAGCAGGCTCCAGATCTCGTAGCCCCACGGGAGCCGGAGCGCGTCGACGAGGACGCGGGTCTCGATCTGCGGGATGTTGACCGGCTCCTGCTTCTGGTAGACGCACGCCTTCATGCAGTCGTTGCAGATGCGGTGGCCGGTGCCCGGCGCCATCGGGTTGTCGATGCACACCAGCGCGAGCGCCGCGACCATGTCGCCTTCGCGCGCCTTGAGGTGCATCTCGCTGATGCGCTCTTCCAGTGGGCAGCCGGTGAGCGGGATCCCCAGGGGGTTCTTCTTGTAGCGCTCGCCGTCCTTCTCCCGGAAACCCTTCGAGCAGCTGTCCTTCTCGCGCCCGTGGCAGTAGATGCAGTAGTCGATCTCGCTGCGCGCCTCGCGCGGCGTCGCCCGGGCGTCGGTCAGCTGGAAGCCGTCGCGCCGTCGATGGTGCTCGGAGAGTCCCTCGGTCTCGTACGGCTTGCGCCGGCGCAGCGGGACCAATTGCTGGAAATCGAGCGCGTGCGGAAGCCGGAGCAAGGACCAGCCGTGCGTGCGGTGCCGGCCCCGCGGATGGAGCACGGCGGAGAAGCACCAGCGATCGAAGAGGTCGAGAAGCCATTCGACCAGCTCCGGTCGCGGGGCGAAGAGCTCGCGCGACCGCTCGGGCAACTCGCCGCGGTCGGCGAGCCCGCGCGCCATCGCCTGGCACAGCGCGCGGAACGGTTCCGGGGAGCGCGGAGCATCGAGCAGCGTCTCGATCACGAGCGCGAGGGCGAGCTCCGGGTCGCCGGCCGCGAGGGAAACCCTTGGGTCGCGGGCCGCGGCGGCGGAGAGCAGCGGCTGCACCTGGTCGTCGAGCGCGGGGAACTCGTCCGGCGACGGGCGGTTCGGGGCGCCCTTCTTGAAGACGCGTCGCTGCACGAACTCGCGCTTGACGCGGAAGAGCGGCGCGTCCCGGCCGGCGGCGGCGCGCTGGCTCGCCTGCTCGTCCTCGACGCCGAACAGCTTGCCCAAAAAGCGCGAGAGGTGGCCCGACACCTCGACCAGCAGGTCTCCTTCCGCCGGGCCGGAGAGCGGGGCACGGCGATGTTGCTCGAACCGCGCGGACAGCTCCGGGTCGGCTTGCTGCAGGTCCCGGTGGAACGCCGCCGTCAGGTCGGCGAGCCGGAGGGCGTCGTGCAGGTCGGGATACGAGAAGTCAGCGATCCCCAGCCGAGGCCAACGGGGCTCGTCGCGCAGGTCGACGGCAGGTTCGGTCATCGGCCGCCAGTGTATCGCGCCAGCAGGCGGTATCCGGTGTAAAAACCGCGCGAGATCAGGGATGTCGGTGCGGGTCGGCGCGAGTGGCAGCCGCGATCTCGGTCACCGGGACCCGCTCGCGCGCGCGGAAGCAGGCATAGTCCTCGCCGTTCTCGGTGACCACGTCGACCACTAGGTCGATGAACCGGGTCCCGTCACGCAGCGCGACGGCCACGTGCCGGTGCACCAACACGGCTTCCTCGAGCACGTCGATGAAGCTGCAGCGGCCCACGACGTCCTGGCAGATCGCGCCCACGCCAGAAGAGATAGTACACCCGAACCCGCCTTGCTCGACGGCCTGGGGTCGTGCTTAGCACATGGGCATGCGCCTCCCGAGCGCGCTGCTCGCCGCCTGCCTTTTCGCCTGCGGGCCTGCGCGGCAACAATCCGCCTTCTTCTCGTTCGAGGGGTCGCTGCAGGGCTGGACGCCGCGCGGCCTGGATCTGGAATCCGGCGGCGCCGAGGAGGCCTGGACGATCACTACCGATCCGGCCGTCCCCTATGACGGCGCGTCGAGCGCCAGGTTCTTCCTCGACAACGCGAACGGAACGGGGAAGATCTGGCTGGAGCGGATCTTCAGCCTCTCCACCGCGGGACACCACGTCGTGCACCTGGATTTCGCCGTGGCCGGGACCCGCGACGCAATCTCCGCGGACCAGCTCATCGTCGGCGTTTTGCCCGCCCCGCCGCGCAATGCCGACGCGCTCCAGCCGGCGGTGCAACCCCCGGGCATCGCCGGCTCGCGGTGGACGCCCTACGCGTACGACTTCGAGATGGACGGCAGCGCGGCGACCGTCGTGATCGGCATCTCGGGGACAACCCCGGGGCGGATCGTCTATCACCTCGACGCGCTGACGATCCTGCGTCGAGCCGGGAGTCGTGCAGGTCCACCACCTTGCGGCAGTCGACGCAGACCAGGTGGTGGTGCGGGGTGCCGGCGCCGGTGCCGGGCAGGGCGGCCTCGTAGCGGCCGTGCTCGTGCAAGGCGTTGACGTCGCTCACGGCGCCGATGTCGCGCAGCGCCTCCAGGTTCTTGTACACGGTCGCGAGCGAAAGGTGCGGCAGCCGCCGCCGGACCGCCCGGTGGATGTCCTCGGCGCTGGGGTGCTCGCGCGAGCCGGCCAGCGCCTCGAAGATGGCCAGCCTCTGGCGCGTCACCGACAATCCGCGCGTCCGGCAATGCTCTGCGAACGCGGCGACCTGCACGGCCAGATCCGGGGCGTCCTTGCGGCGGTTCATCGAGCGGCCTCCGGGAGAAGGTCTTGCGCGAGCGATTTGCGCGCCGCCTCCGAGAGCTCCTGCCGGTGCGTGTAGGCGGGATGGTCGACGACGAGGGCGGCGGGCCCCTGGCGCAGCGCGGCCAGGTCGGGAACGGGGAAACGGACGTACTGCACGGCTGCGATCCGCCGCCCGTCGTCGCGCCCGTCCTCCATCCTGGCGCGGGAACGGGAGCCGGCGACCTCGAGCCACAGATGATCGCCCAGTCCGGTCAGGCCGGCCAGCTGCGCCTTGACCTCGCCGTCGCTGCCGGTCAACTCGACGAGGAGCGTCGCCGACAGCTCGCCGCCGCCGGGGAGCATCTCGTTGAAGCCCTCCAGCTCCTCCCGGAGCTGGGGCTCCTCGGTGATCCGCTCGGCGCGCAGGATCTCCTGCATCTGGAACTTCACCGTAAGCCGGTTCTCGAACACGAAGGTCATGAAGGGCCCTACCGTGATGCGCCGCGCCTGCTTCGCCGCGATGACCTCGCGGCGGAACTGGTGGCGAACGCCTTCGTAGACGGGCAAGGGCCACAGATCCTTCAACTCGAGCTTGCGCATCAACCGTCCGCCGCCGGCGGGAGGTCGACTCCGCCGCCACCTCTGGGCGAACGCAAGGGCTCTCCCAGGTACGCCGCCCTCAGGATGCGCACCGGGTGATAGACCGGCCGCCCCGTCTTCTGCTTGAGCTGCAGCCCGGCCAGCGGGCAGTCCGAAGAGACGACGTCGGCCTCGGCGCTCTCGACCCGGCTGGCGGCGGCATCGGCCACCTTCAACGACTCCTGGAAGAATTCGGTCTTCATGCCCCAGGTGCCGTCCATCCCGCAGCAGCGGTCCACGAGCTGCACGTCCGCCCCGGCCCACTTCAGTAGATCGCGGCCGCGGTAACCCAGGTTCTGCACGCGGTTGTGGCACGCGACGTGGTAGGCGACCTTGCCGATGGGCGTTTTGAACCCTTTTGGCAGCTTCTTGTGCCGCGCCTGCTGGAGGAGGAAGTCGGACAGGTCCATCACCGCCTCCGACACCTCGCGGGCTTCACTCGTGCCAACCAGCTCCGGGTACTCGGTGCGCAGGACGAGCGTGCAGCTGGGACCCGGGCTGACGATCTTGCGGCCCTCGCGCACCGCGGGAAGGAGCATCTCGACGTTCTTGCGCGCCAGCCCTCGCGCGCCCTCGAGGTCGCCGCCATCCAGCTTGGGCATCCCGCAGCAGACCTGCTCGGGGCAGTTCACCGCGCAGCCGGCGTGCTCGAGGACCTCGACGGCCGCCTTGGGGATCTCGGGGTCGTTGTAGTTTCCGTAGCAGGTGGCGAAGACCGCCACCCTCGCGTTCGGCTGGGCGGGCGACTCGACCGGCGCGCGCCGCGACCACCAGGTGAGGAAGCTCTCGTCGGCGTAGGCGGGAAGCTGGCGGTCGCGGTGGATGCCGACGGCGTGCTCCATCAGCATGCGATTGAAGCGGTTGTGCGCGGCCCCGTTGGCGAGCGGCGCGATCTTCGTCATCACCATGCCCACCGCGTCGGTCGCCCCGAGGAACCGTTCGCGGAACGCGATGCCGTCTTCCTTCGCCCGCGCCATCTTGGCGCGCAGCATGAGGCGGGGGAAATCGACCGCGAACTCGTGCGGCGGGACGTACGGGCACTTGGGGAAGCAGAGCTTGCACTCGTAGCAGAGCTCGACCACGCGCTCCTTGTCGCCGGCCTCGAGGAGCGACACCGGGCTTTCGGTGTGCACCTCGACCTGCTCGAGCAGCTTCTTCGCCTCGTGCTCCTCCACCATGCCGCCCTCGAGGTGCTTGCCCTCGGCCTCGGCGCGGTGCGGATCGAGCGCGTCGATCCGCTTGAAGAGGACGTCGAAGGACGGGCACAGGTTGAAGCACAGCCGGCACCCGTTGCAGATCTCGAAGACCCGGTGCACCTCCGAGTCGAGGTGACCTGAGTCCCAGAACCGCGGGTTGTCGTACGCCATCCCGTGCGGGTCCTGGGACCAGTCCGGCTGATCTGCGATGGGAAGCCTCAAGTCGGCTACTCGCTCTTGACCTGCTGCAGCCCCTTCGCGAAGCGGCCGGCGTGGGACTTCTCCGCCTTGGCGAGCGTCTCGAACCACTCGGCAATCTCGGTGAAGCCGTCGTCGCGCGCCTGCCGCGCGAATCCGGGGTACATCTGCGTGTACTCGTAGGTCTCACCCGCGACCGCGGCGGCGAGGTTCTTCTCGGAATCGCCGATCGGCTCCCCGGTGGCAGGATCGCCCACCTGCTCCAGGTACTCGAGGTGGCCGTGCGCGTGGCCCGTCTCGCCTTCGGCGGTGTCGCGGAAGAGGCCCGCGATGTCCGGCCGGCCTTCGACGTCGGCCTGCTTGGCGAAGTACAGGTAACGGCGGTTGGCCTGGCTCTCGCCGGCGAACGCGGCCTTGAGGTTCTCGTGGGTCTTGGTTCCCTTCAGATCCGGCATGCGGATGTCCTCCTCCTCCCGGGGTCGGTGAGTTGGAGAAGAATTCTCGATTTTGGATTCGCGGCGTCAAGCGGATTCTGGCCGCGCGAAGCGCCAGAGGGCGCAGCGCCCCGGTTCGGGAGACGCGCGCCCTCGGCGGACCATCAGTCGCCGCCGACAGGGCGGCGCCGTGCATCTAGCTCTTCAGGTTGTCGTTCACCAGCTTGGTCATCTCGAACATCGAGACGGTCCTCTTGCCGCCGAAGATCTCGCGGAGGGTGTCGTCCGCGTTGATGTTGCGCTTCTCCTTCTTGTCCTGCAGGCCGTTCTTCTTCACGTAGGCCCAGATCTTCTTCACCACCTCCGTCCGCGGAAGCGGCCGTTCGCCGACGACCTTGGCGAGTGCCGCGCTCGGCTGGAGCGGCTTCATGAACGCGGCGTTGGGCTTGCGGGCGGACTTCTTGGCGGCGGGCTTCCTTGCCTTCTTAGCGGGCATCTTGGGCTTCTCCTCCTGGAATGGGCCTCCCCTGCTGCCGAAAACAGGGCGCACTCTGACAGAGGACGCTCGACCGAGTAAAGCCCTTTCTCCCTCGGAGGACCGCCACGGCGCCCTCGGGCGACCACCGAACCGCGGCGCCTGTCAAGCCCCCTTCGGCCGAGCGATGCGCAGGACGCAGGCTCCTTCCCGCCGGAGGAGCACGGACGCGCCGGAAGAAGCCGCGGCCGGGAGCCACTCCCGCGCCTGCTTCTCGGAGGCGAGGACCAGCGCCTCTCCGCCGGGCGCGAGCAGGCGCCGCGCCTCGAGGAGCTCGCGGGCGAAGACCGCTTGACCCGCGGCGGACGAGGCCTCTCCCAGGACGAGCCCGGCGCCGCCCTCCGGCAGCGCTTCCGAGGGGAAGAGCGCCTCGATCACGCGCAGCCGGTCACCGCCCAGGCCCAGTGCAGCGGCGTTGCGCCGGAGGAAGGCGGTATCGAGGAGGTCGCGCTCCTGCGCGACCACTTGCGCCTGCGGCCAGCGGACGCGCGCGGCGAGCGGCAGGGCGCCGTAGCCGCAACGGAACGAGAGCACGGTGCGGGGACCTGTGCGGGGCGCAGCGTCGAGCAGCGCGGCGAGGGCCTTGCCGTGGGCGGGGTCCTCGCTCGCGTCGTGCGGCCGCGAGAGCACGAGGACGCGCTCGGGCGCGGCCTCGAAGCGCGTCTCGTCGCGCGCGTAGACTGATTCGTCCTGGAGCGAAAAGCGCGAGGGCCCGGGCGGGACCGAGTAGACGAGGTGGTTCCTGCCGGAGGCGGCGACCCGCGCTCCCTCGATCTGCGCCGCCTCGACCTGGTCGCGCAGGTCGCGGATGACCACCGCGCGCAACCCTCCGCCGGGCGTGAGCAGCGAACGGCCTGCTTCGAGGAGGTAGGCGACGCCCCGCGGTCCGATCCGGGCCGGCACGTTGCACAGCACGAGGTCGAACCGCGCGCCCTCGGGGAGATCGCGGTAGCCGAGCCCCGGGCGCGCCTCCACGTTGGCGAGCCCCAGCGCGCGCGCGTTGTGGGCCGCCGCCCGCACCGCGAGCAGATCGCGGTCGACGAGCACCGCACGAGCTTCGGGGAACCGCGCCGCGACCGGAAGCCCGAGCGCGCCGTATCCGCATCCCAGGTCGAGCAGCGATCCCGGCCGGCCGGTGGGGAGATTGCGCAGGAGCAGGAGCGTGCCCTCGTCGATCGCGCGCGTCGCGAAGACGTCGGCCGGCACGTCGAGGGGCAGCGCGACGCCTGGCGCGCGGACCGTCAGCCGCGTCCGGGCGTACGGGCCCAGCGCCTCCACCGCTCCCGCGCTCGGCTTGGGAAGCGCGCTCCTCTGCCGCGTCCGCCGCATCGGCCGTGAGCTACCACGAGAGGAGACTCAGCTGCGGCGGCGGCGGGAGGAGGCGGCGGCGGCGCGGAGCAAGGCGTCCCGGACCTCGGAAGGGAGGGCGTGCGATCCGGCCACCGGGGCGGACTTCTGGGGCGCTTCGGCAGCGGTCCGTTGCGTGGCTGGCCGCAGGGCTCCTTCGTGCGCCAGACCGAACTGCAGCGCGCGGACGGCGCGGCGGCCGAGGCGCCGGTTGAGCCGCTCGATGATCAGCTCCCGCACGGCGTCGATCTGATCCCTCCATCGGTGGTCCTGGACCAGGACGTGGAGCGTCCCGGCGGAGAGGAAGGTGGGCTGCGCGCGCGAGGCGAGGTCGATGCCGACCGCGTCGGCCCAGACGGCGGCGGGCACGTGCCGATCCAGCCGTCGGGCAAGCCCGTGCCGGCCGAGCGTGCGCTGCAGGATCCCTCCGACGACCTCGGCCCGGCGCCGCGGGAAGAAGTGCCCTCCGTTCACGCGCGGCTCCGCAGCAGGACGAGCTGCAGCGCCGGCACCAGCTCGTCGAGGCGGTAGGGCCGCTCGACGACCGGAACGCCCTTCGGGACCTGCTCGCCCCGGTGCAGCTCGCCCCACCGGCGGGAGAGGATGAGCCCGGGGCCGCGCGCCCGCGGCTTGCAGAGCCTGCGCAGCTCCGCGAGCGCCTCGGCGTCCACCGCCGGCCAGGCGCGATCCTCGAGGACCAACACGTCGGGCGCTCCGTGCGCCGCGACCGCCCGGCGCGCATCGCAGGGCGAGCTGCAGACGGCGACCTGGGCCGCGGCGCGCCCGTAGGAGAGCAGGCGCCGCACCCGCTCACCCTCGTGGAGATCTCGGCCGACCAGGAGAACTCGCGGAGTCGTGGAAGGGAGTGGCTTCAACTGCGCTGCGGTCCGTTGCGACATGGGCTGCCTCCTGATCGTCGAGCAACTCGCGCTTCTGGTGCTGGTCCTGGCGGTGGTCGGGACCAAGGACGTCCACGAGGTCGCACAGCTCGTGGAGGCGCGAGTAGATGCGCTGCCCGACGCGTTGCTCGAGCGTTTCCCGCGTCTCGCCTTCCGCGCCGAAGCTCCAGGGAGCGCCGGGGCGCGGATAGTTCGTCGCCAACAGGGTGGGGCGGCCGGCGTTGTAGCGGACGGAGATGATCTCGTCGAGCACGCCCTGCTCGAACTCGCGGTTCTTGCCGCCCTTGCCGATCTCGTCGATGGCGAGCACCTCCACCTGCCGGAGCGGCTCGAGCCACTCGCGGCTGGAGAGGCCGCGCGAGAAGCCGTCGCGGATGTCGCTGAGCAGGAGGAAGAACTCCTCGTAGCGGCCGCGCACGCCTTTGCGCAGCGCCAGCTCGCGCAGCATGGCGGCGAGAAGGTGGGTCTTTCCCGTCCCGGGCGGCCCGCACAGGAGCAGGGCGCGCGTTCCCGCTGCTTGCGGCACGAACTCGTCGACGAAACGGCGGGCGCGGGCGAGCGCGCGGGCCTGCTCGGAGCGGTACGGCCGGTAGCCGTCCAGCGTCCGCCCGACGAACTTGAGCGGGAGGCGCAGCCCGGTGAGGAGCGCCAGGCGGCGCGGGTCGGCGCCGCACGCGCAGCCCCGCACCACCGAGTAGCCGCGCTCGTCGGTTACGAACACCCGGCCGCTCCCGCCGCAGGACGGGCAGCCGCGGGTGTGGGCGCAGGGCTCGGCGACGGCGCGGCCGTCGTGCACGCGGAAGACGGCGCCGTCGCCGCCGCAGGTCGAGCAGGTTTCCGGAGGCGGTGCGGTACGCGCGAGGTCCATGGCTCTCCTAGAGGAGGAAGGCGCGGGGCGGAACACCGAGGCGCTCGCTGGCAGCGCAGAGGAGCTGCAGCTGCAAGCTCTTGCGGTAACGCGCCCGCGGCATGGCCGCGGGCCGCGGCGCCATGCGTGCGCGCAGATCCT
>VBKO01000281.1 GCA_005888115.1 Deltaproteobacteria bacterium | reverse complement strand
CTCGCGGATCGCGTCGCGCGCATCCTCGATGACGCTCGCGAGCAGGGAGTTGTGGACGATGTTCTTCACGATGTCGAGCGCGGTAAGCAGCGGCACTCCGGAGCTCAACAGCGTCGCCAGCGTCTTGGCGAAGCGCCCCAGCGCCAGCATGCGCACGAGCTCGCCGAAGATGGGCAGCGTGAGCTGCCTCGCGTCCCACCACTCGCGCCCCCTGGGCGTCTTGAGCCACCGGCGCAGGCCCCAGGCCAGAAGCGGCAGCCCGACGAGCAGCGCGTACCAGTAATCGCGCGCGAAGCTGGACGTGGCGATGAGGATGCGCGTCGTCCAGGGGAGGGCGACGTTCATGTCCTCGAAGATCTTGGTGACCTTGGGAATCACCACCACGAAGAGGATGCCGACGATGACCACGCCGACCAGCACCATGATCGCGGGGTACAGCATGGCGCCGAGCAGCTTGTTGCGCAGCGCCGCCTGGGCCTCGGTGAAGTCGGCGAGGCGGGTGAGCACCACGTCGAGCGCGCCGGAGGACTCGCCGGCGCGGATCATGTTCACGTAGAGATTGGAGAAGATGCGCGGATGGTCGGCGAGCGCGTCGGCAAGCGAGGCGCCCTCGTTCACGCGCTGCTTGACGGCGCCCAACACCTTCTTCAGGCGGGGGTGCTCGACCTGCTCCACCAGCGCGGCGAGCGACTCCGGCAGCGTGATGCCGGCGCCGATCAGCGTGGCGAGCTGCCGCGTGGAGATCGCGAGGTCCTGCGCCGACACGCGCGATCCGAACAGCGCGCGCAGGTCCACTTCGCGCGACAGCCCCTGCCCGCTGAAGGCCTCGACCTTCCCCGCCGCGGCGACCGCCGCCGCCCCTTCCGCGCTACGCGCGTCAGTCAGGAAGATACCGTCCTTGCGCAGGACGGAGCGGAGCGCCTTGCGGCTCTCCGCGTCCTTGAGGCCGCGGACCGACTTTCCCGCTTCCGTCAGGCCGCTGTACTCGAACACCGGCATTGTGCCCCCTCGCGGCTTACGCGAGGTCCTCCTGGGTGACGCTGAGCACCTCGGCCACGCTGGTGATCCCGCGCAGCACCTTGCGCCCGCCGTCCTCCATCAGCGTACGCATGCCCTTCTGCACGGCCGCGCGCTTGATGCTCCCGCTGTCCACCTTCTTCACCGCCAGCTCGCGGATGGCGTCGTCGACCATCATGATCTCGTAGATGCCGGTCCGCCCGTGGTACCCGGTGCCGTTGCACGCGTCGCACCCCTTCGGCCGGTAGATCATCCGCGGCTCGCGGGGCTTCTGTTTCTCCGTCGCGAGCCCGATCTCCTTCAGTTCCTCCGGCGTGGGCAGGTACGCCTCGCGGCACTCCTTGCACAGCACGCGCACCAGGCGCTGCGCGAGGACGCCGATGAGCGAGGACCCGACCAGGTAGGCCTCCACCCCCATGTCGATGAGACGGGTGATGGCGCCCGCGGCGTCGTTGGTGTGGACGGTGCTGAAGACGAGGTGGCCGGTCAGCGAGGCCTGGATGGCGATCTCCGCCGTCTCGCGGTCGCGGATCTCGCCGACCATGATCACATCCGGGTCCTGGCGGAGGAAGCTGCGCAGGCCATTGGCGAAGGTGAGATCGATCTTCGGGCTGACGGGCGTCTGCGAGATTCCCTTGAGCTGGTACTCGACCGGATCCTCGATGGTCATGATGTTCAAGTCCGGCCGGTTGATGATGCTGAGCGCGGCGTAGAGCGTGGTGGTCTTGCCGCTTCCGGTCGGCCCCGTCACCAGCACGATCCCGTTCGCCTTGTGGATCAGCCCCTCCATCGCGGCGAGGTGGTCCTTGTCCATCCCGATCTCGGCCAGGTCGAGCAGCACCGCGCTCTTGTCGAGCAGGCGCATGACGATGCGCTCGCCAAAGACGGTGGGCGTGGTGGAGAGGCGGATGTCGATGTCGCGGCCGGCGAGCTTGACGCGGATGCGCCCGTCCTGCGGCAGGCGCTTCTCGGCGATGTTCAGCCCGCCCATGATCTTCACGCGCGAGGCGATGCTGTTCTGGAAGCGCTTCGGCGGCCGGATGACCTCCTGCAGCACGCCGTCCACCCGGAAGCGCACGCAGATGTCCTTCTCCTGCGGCTCGATGTGGATGTCGCTGGCGCGCTCCTTGGCGGCGCGGAAGAGCAGCGAGTTGACCAGGCGGATGATGGGCGCCTCGTCGCTGGAGTCGAGCAGGTCCTGCGGCTCCTCCAGCTCGTGCGCGACCATGTCCAGGTCGCCCGCTTCGAGATCGCCGACCAGCTGCTCGGCCTCGTTGGCGGCGCGGTCGTAGACCGAGTTGATGCAGTCGAGGATGGCCTGCGACGGCACCAGCACCGGCGAGATGCTGGCCCCGAGCAGGAGGCGCACGCTGTCCAGCGCGCTCGAGTCGAGCGGGTCGGCGATGGCCACCAGCGCGTGCGCGTCGCCGTCGGTCTCGATGCGCAGCGGCATCAGTTTCGCCTGCTTGGCGAAGTTGATCGGCACCAGCTTCACCAGCTCCGGCGACACCTCGTCCGGCGCGAGCCGCATCTGGTACGGCAGCTCCAGCTGCGCCGCCAGCGCCTTGAGCACCTGCTCTTCGCTGCACGCCTTGAGCGAGATCAGCACCTCGCCCAGCCGGCCGCCGCGCTCGGCCTGGACGGCGAGCGCCTCGGCGATCTTCTCCAGCGGCACGGCGCCCTGAGCGACCAGGATCTCGCCGATGGGAAGTCCGGCGAGGCTGGCGCCGGGCACCTTGGCGCGGGGAGCGGCAGCCTGGGCGAGGGTACGGTCCATTCGAGACTCAACTCCGCGGAGGAGGTGATTCTTCCGGTGCAGGCGGTCGCACGGGAGGCACCTCCGGAGGCTGCGTCTCCTGTCGCGGTGGCGCATTCTGCTGCGACGGAGGCGCCGCCTGCGGGCTCTGCTGGACGCCGGGCGGTGGCCCCTTCTCATCCGGGGCGAGCGGAGCGGGGCTCGGCGGTTCGGCAGACGGGCGCACGTCCGGTGGCGCGGCGCCGCGTGCGGGCGCGATCACGCGCTCGTCCGCGCTGCCGGGCCCGCCGTTCTCCGCGCGCGACAGTTCGGCCCGCACGCCCCGGCGCAGCCTGCTCAGCATGCCTGCTTTCCGTTCGTAATCGATTGCCGCCTGATACCGCGTGTCCTCTCCGTAGAAGCGCTTCACGAACTCGGCGCGCTCCGCCATCTTGCGCTCGAAGATCCGCCGGTAGTCGCTCTGGTCGCGGATGATGTACGGCGTGAGGAAGAGCAGCAGGTTCGTCTTCGTCCGAGTAGTGCTCTCGTTGCGGAACAGCCACCCGAGGATGGGGAGGGACCCGAGAAACGGCACCTTCGAAATGCCCTTCACGGTCCGTTCCTGGATGAGCCCGCCCAGCACCACCGTCTCCTGGTCCTTCACCACCACGGTGGTCTTCGCCGAGCGCTTGCTGGTGGTGGGGCCGAGCTGAGGATCGGTGGAAGCGATCTCCTCGGTCTGCTCGTCGACCTCGAGCCGGACGGTGTCGCTCGCGCTGATCTGGGGCTTGATGCGCAGCCGCAGCTCGACGTTCTGCCGCTGGATGGGCGCGAACAGCGATCCGAGACCGCCCAGCCCCAACAGGTTGGTCGGCAGCGTCGTGCCGGTGGTCGTGCCGGTCGGGGTGGTGGTCGTCCCCGTCGTCGTGGAGGTGCCGAGCAGGCCGCCCAGGTTGGGGGAGAACCCGGCCTGGAAGGGGACGTTCTGGCCGACGGTGATCTCGCCCTCGGTGTTGTCCACCATGGTCACGTGCGGCGTGCTGATCACGTTCACGTCGCTGGAAGTCTGCAGGGCGTTGAGCACCACCGCGAACGAGGGAAGCGTGAGCCCGATCCCCGGCACCGTGATGGGCGGGCCCTGGAGGCCAGCGAGGAAGCCGCTGAGCGAGGCAAGCCCGGCCACGCCGGCCAGCGAGTTGAGCCCGCCCAGCTCGCTGCCGAAGACCAGCGGAGCCGGGCCGCTCGCGTTGCGGAAGTTCACGTTGTCGATCACGGTGCCGGCATGCGCCGAGACTCCGAGCTTGGTCTGGTCCTGGAGGCTCACCTCCATGATCACCGCTTCGACCAGCACCTCGCGCCGCGGAACGTCCAGCTTCTCGATCACCTTCGTCAGATTGCGGTAGTCGGACGCGCTGGCGATGATCACCAGCGAGTTGGTGGTCTTGTCGGCGGTGATCTTCACTTCTCCGCTGAACAGCTCGGCGGTCGGCGCCCCCTGGGGCGCGCCGCCAGCCGGGGCGAGCGCCTGGAGGGTGGTCGCGACGTCCTCGGCCTTCGCATTCTGCAGGTAGTAGACGTTGACTCCCCCGCCGCCCGCCGGGACGTCGAGCTGGCGGATCAGCTCCAGCACGCGAGAGAACGAGCGGGCGCCGGCGATCACGATCAGCTTGTTGGTGCGCTCCTCGGCGATGATCTTGCTCACCGTCACCGGGCCGCCGCTTCCGCCGGGCTGCTGTGCCAGTTGCGCGGCTGCTGCTGCGGCGGCGGGCGACGCCGGCTGTCCGGGCTGCGGCTGGACGTCCGCGATACCGAGGGCGCGCGGCACGCCGGGTCGCCCCTGCTGGGTGAAGATTTCCTGCAGCTTCTGTTGCAAGGCCTGGGCGCTGGCGTACTGCACCTGGACGATGTGGATCTCTTCCGTGCCGCCGGGCTGGTCGAGCTGCTCGATCAGGCGCTCGAGCCTGCGCATGTTGAGGCCCAGGTCGCTGATGATGAGCGTGTCGGGCGGGAAGATCTGGAAGTCGCTATCGCGGCTGGTGAACTGGTTCAGCGTGTTGCGCATCTGGTCCGCTTCGACATAGCGAAGCTTGAAGAGCTTGGTGACCATCTGCTCGATGGGCGGCGGCTCCTGGCCCGGCTCCAGGTAGGTGGGGATGTTCGCGCGCGCCGACTGCTTCTTCTCCGAGAGCTTCCAGTAATGGCCGATGGGGTAGACGGCCCAGTTGTTCGCGTCCAGCGCCGCCACGAAGACCGTCCATACCTCCTCGGGAGGGATGGGCTGGTTGGAGAGGATGGTGATCTTCCCCGAGACGCGCTCCGGCAGGATGAAGTTGCGCTGCGTGTAGTTGGAGACGAACTGGATGACCTCGGCGAGGTCGCGCTTGTCGAAGTTCATCACCACGCTGTTCGATTTCCGCGCCGCCTCGCCGCGCTGGATGGGGCTCACCGGCGGCGGCTCGGTCGCGCGGGTCTGCGGCGGCGGTTGCGGGGTGATGGTCCGCTGCTGTGGAGCGATCGCCGGCCGGTTGGTGGCGGGCGGCTGCGCCGGCGGCGCCCGGGCGGGGCGCTGCTCCTCGGCCTGGCCAGGGCGTCGCGTGCCGGGCCGCACGGGCGGCTGTCCGGGGCGCTGCGGAGGCGCATCCTCGGGACGGTTCTGCGCGCGGACCGGATCCGCGGCGATGGCTGCCAGGAGGAGCAGGGCGGTCGGTCGCATCGCGTTCCTTACTCGATGGAGTAGGACTTGCGGATCGTGTCTCCGCGCCGCTCGATCTCGACCTCGATGCGGTTGGCGTCGCGGAGCTTCTGGTAGATCTCCAGCGCCTTGTCGGGGCTGTTCATCTCGTAGCCGTTGATGCGGCGGATCACGTCGCCGTTCTGGATCCCGATTTTCGAATACAGCGAATCGGGGACGATGGAGAACAGCTTGAAGCCGTTGGCGACGCCGTTCTTGAAGGACGGCACGATGCGCGCCTGCGTGGCGAGGTTGGACAGATCGCTGAGCGCGCCGTTCACCGTCGCCTTGGCGAGCACGTACTGGTTCTCGGAGAGCTGCCGGACGTCGTTGCTCTGCGCCACGGCCGGCTGGCCGGGCTGCGGCACTGGCGCGAAGCCCAGGTTGGGAGGCGCCGACGCGCTGTTGTCGATGTATTCGTTGCGCGCTTCGTTGTCGAGCAGCACGCGGTCCTTCTCGATCGCGTAGATGCGCGCGCCCATGAATTTGTCGCCGATGGCGTAGACCAGCGTCTCGTTGATGTCGCTGTTCGTGAGCTGGCATAGCGAATAGCGGGTGGGATTGGCGAGCGCGGTGCCCACCAGCGCGCCGTGCAGGGACGAGCGGATCGGGGTGGGGTTCCAGGCCTTCGCCGCCGGCGCCTCGGGAGCGGCGTCCTCCCCTGGGGGCTTCGGCACCGGGAGATCGAACGTCTTCGCCAGGCGCTCCGCGTCCAGCTCCGCGCGCACCGGGAGCTGCGCGGTGCGCGGCAATGCCCCGACGGACTGCTGCAGCAGCGCAGGCTTGGGCGCGATCGCGCTGGCCGCGACCGTGTTCACGATGCGCGCGCACAAGTACGCGCCGAGAACGGCGGCGAGCAGCGTGGCGACCCACGAGTACCTCTGGAGAGCGAGCTCCACGGAAGAGCGAAACAGCAAGGCGCATGCCATGATTCCGCCACTCCCGAGCCGGGGCGCCCCCCGCCGGAGGGCGTCCGGGCGGGCGCCGCGGGACAAGGTGGCAAGCGCGAGCGGCGGCGTGCTGACAATTTGTCAGTCAGTCGCCGCCGTATTCGGCGGCGCTGTGCTTTTCGTCGAGCCGCGGACGGCGCCTCAAGAGTCCTTCGGCAGCTTCCGGTAGATCGTCCGCGCCGCGATCCCGAGCAGCTGCGCGGCGAGGTTCTTGTCGCCCTTGGTGTGGCGCAGCGTCTCCCGGATCACGCGCAATTCGATCTCCTCCATCGGCGTTCCCAGCGCGATCGTCAAGGTGCGCCCTTCGAGCGCCGCCGGGATGGCCGGCCTCGGCCCGGCGCGCGCCGCGTTCTGCACCGCGTCGGGCAGCGCGTCCACGTCCAGCTCGGCGCCTTGCGAGAGCACCACCGCGCGCTCGATCGCATTCTCCAGCTCGCGCACGTTGCCGGGCCAGCTGTAGGCCTCGAGCGCCTCCACCGCGGCGGCAGTCAGCGCGCGCACCGGCTTTCCGTTCTTCGCCGCGTACCGCGCGACGAAGTGGTCGGCGAGCAGCGGCACGTCCTCGACCCGGTCGCGCAAGGGAGGCAGCACGACCTGGATGACGTTGAGCCGGTAGAAGAGGTCCTCGCGGTAGCGGCCTTCCTTCACGCGGGTGGCGAGGTCCCGGTTGGTCGCCGCCACCACCCGGCAGTCCACCTTGATCGCGGCGGCGCCCCCGAGCCGCTCGATCTCGGCCTCCTGGAGGAACCGGAGCAGCTTCACCTGCACGGCCGGGGACAGCTCGCCGACTTCGTCGAGGAAGAGCGTCCCACCCTGCGCGCGCTCGATGCGCCCTTCCTTGCGCTGCGTCGCCCCGGTGAACGCGCCGCGTTCGTAGCCGAACAGCTCGCTCTCCAGGATCGTCTCGGGGATCGCGGCGCAGTTGATCGGCACGAACGGACCCTGCGCGCGGCCGGAGTGCTCGTGAAGCGCGCGCGCGAAGAGCTCCTTGCCGGTTCCGCTCTCGCCGAGGAGGAGCACAGTCGCCGAGCTCGGGGCCGCCTGGCGGATCACGTCCAGGGTCGCGCGCAGCGGTGGGCTCTGGCCCACGATGGGCGATGCGCCGCTCGCCAAGCGGGCGCGCAGCTGCTTGTTCTCCTGGAGGAGGCGGCGCTTCTCCAGCGCCTGCGCCACGCTCTTCAGCACCCCGTGCCGCTTGAGCGGTTTGGTGAGGAAATCGTAGGCGCCGTCCTTCATCGCGGCGACCGCGGCCTCCACGGTGCCGTAGGCGGTCATCAAGACCACCTCGGCCTCCGGCGCGACGGCGCGCACTCCCTTGAGCAGCTCCTGCCCCGAGAGGCCGGGCATCATCAGGTCGGTGAGCACCACGTCGACGGACTCGCCGCGCAACAGATCGAGGGCGGCCGCCGCGCTCTCCGCCCGCAGGGTCCGATACCCCTCGCGGGCGAAGATCCGCTCCAGCGAATCGAGGTTGGCCGGCTCGTCGTCGACGAGCAGCAAAGTGGCCGTTTCCGGCGCGCGCGATTCCGACATGGGCCTCGACTGTAACAGACCGACTGGACAGCGGGGGCGCGGCTGAGGCAGACGGTGGCCATGGCGGCCGTGGTCATCGGCGGCGGGTTCTTCGGGTGCAGCCTCGCGCTGGCGCTCCGCGCACGCGGGGAGCGAGTGACTTTGGTGGAGCGCGAGGCGGACCTGCTGCTGCGCGCCTCGGCGAACAACCAGGCGCGGGTGCACGGCGGGTACCACTACCCGCGCAGCATCCTCACCGGGCTACGCTCGCGCCTCAACTATCCGCGCTTCGTCGCCGAGTTCGCCTCCTGCATCGACCGCTCCTTCCACCACTACTACGCCGTCGCGCACCGGCAGAGCCACGTCACGGCGCGCCAGTTCGAGACCTTCTGCCAGCGCATCGGCGCGCGCCTTTCGCCGGCGCCGGCCGAGGTCCGCGCCTGGTTCGACGCCGAGATGATCGAGAGGGTGTACGAGGTCGAGGAGCACGCCTTCGATGCGGACCTCCTCCGCGCCGCCATGCGCGAGCGCTTGCAGGAGGCCCGCGTCGATCTCCAGCTCGCCACGCGCGCGATGCGGGCCGCCCCCGGCGAGCTGCACACCGACCGCGGCGTGCTGCGCGCCCGCTGGATCTTCAACTGCACGTATTCCGCCGTGAACGAGCTGCTCGCCGCCTCGGGTGCGCGCTGCCTGCCGTTGCGGCACGAGCTCGCCGAGGTGGCGCTGATCGAGCCGCCGCCGGCGCTCCGCGGTTGCGCCGTCACGGTGATGTGCGGGCCGTTCTTCTCGCTGATGCCGTTTCCGGCGCAGCGCTTGTACTCGCTCACCCATGTGCGCTACACGCCGCACTTTGCCTGGGAAGAGCGGACGGCTCCTGCGGGGCCGCCGCCGCCTCCCTCGGGATCGCGGGCCGCGCACATGCTCAAGGACGCGCAGCGGTATGTTCCCGCCATGTCGATGGCGCGCCACGTCCGATCGCTCTTCGAGGTGAAGACGGTGCTCCCCCAGTCCGAGCACGACGACTCGCGTCCCATCCTCTTCAAGCCCTGCGCCGAGCTGCCCGGGCTGGTGTCGGTGATGGGCGGGAAGATCGACAACGTCTACGACCTGCCGCGCGAGTTGGATGGCCTGTTGTCGGAGGCTGCGTGACCGCCGTCTCCTCGCTGTTCGTCTCGGTGGTCTGCCGCCTGCGCGACGAGCGCGCGCTGGTCGAGTCCCTGCTCGACGACTTGACGCGCGTGCTGCGCGCCAACTACGAGAACTGGGAGATCGTGCTCGTCGACGACGGCTCGCGCGACGGCACCACGGCGCGCGTCAAGGAGCTTCTCGGCCGCTACGAGGGCGTCCGCCTTCTTCGCCTCTCGCGAGCCTTCGGCCTGGACGTGGCGATCACCGCCGGCCTGGAGAGCGCCATCGGCGACGTGGTGGTCACCTTGAGCGCCGAGACGGACCCGCCCGACCTGATTCCGCAACTCGTCGAGCTGGCGCGGCGCGACAACGCTGCGGTCTACGGCATCGCTCCTTCGCGGCGACGCGGCCTGCTGCGCGAGTCCGGCGCGCGCGCTTTCTACTGGTTGTGCCGGCGCCTGCTCGAGGTGCCCATCGAGCCGCACTCGACACAGCTGCGCGCGCTGCCGCGGCAGGCGGTGAACGCGATCGTCGAGATCAAGGACCGCCACCGCTACCTGCGCGCGCTGACGCCCTACATCGGGTACGAGACGCGCACGGTGGAATACCGGCCGATCTCGCGCAGCGGCCATCCGCCGCGCGAGAGCCTTTTCGAGGCGGCCGACACCGCGCTGGCCGTCATCGTCGGGAACTCGACCCGGCCACTGCGGCTGGTGGGCTGGCTCGCGCTCGGCGCGGCGTTCCTCAACCTGCTCTACATCGGATACGTCTTCGCCGTGCGCATCTTCAAGACGCGCGTGGCCGAGGGCTGGATGACGCTCTCGTTGCAGAACGCGGGCATGTTCCTGCTGCTCTTCCTGATCCTGGCCGTGGTCACCGAGTACGTCGGCCGCATCCTCGACGAGACGCGCGAGCGACCGCTGTACTACATCGCGGAGGAAGCCAACAGCTCGGTCATGGTGCCCAGCGCCGAGCGCCGCAACGTGGTGCGGGAGTCGAGGTGAGCTGGCAAGTGCCGGCGCACGACGTGCACGAGTTCTTTCCCAGGCGCACCCGTTTCTGCCTCTGCATCCCGGTGCTCGACGAGGACGGGCGCTTCCAGCGCCAGCTGGCGAAGATGCACGGCCAGATGGACCTCGCGGACGTGGTGATCGCGGACGGGGGCAGCAAGGACGGCAGCACCGACGCGGCGTCGCTGCGCGCCGCGGGCGTGCGCGCGCTTCTGGTGAAGACGGGGCCGGGCCGGCTGGGAGCGCAGCTGCGGATGGGCTTCGCCTGGGCGCTCGACCAAGGCTACCAGGGCGTGGTGCTGGTGGACGGCAACGACAAGGACGACACCTCCGCGCTGTCCCTGTTCCTCGACGAGCTGTCGCGCGGCGCGGACTTCGTGCAGGGATCCCGGTACCTTCCCGGCGGCGAGGGCGTGAACACCCCGATGCTGCGCGAGGCCGCCGTGCGGCTCCTGCACGCGCCCGCCATCTCGGTCGCGGCAGGCTACTGGTACACGGATACGACCAACGGGTTCCGCGCCTACAGCGCGCGCTTCCTGCGCGACGAGCGCGTCGCGCCGTTCCGCGACGTGTTTGGCGGATACGAGCTGCACTACTACCTGTCCATCCGCGCCGCGCGGCTCGGCTTCAAGGTGGTGGAGGTTCCCGTGCGGCGCGAGTATCCGCGCGGACAGGTGCCGTCGAAGATCCGCGGCTTGCGCGGCGGCGCCACCGTCCTGCAAGCGCTGGCGGCGGCGTGCCTGGGAAGGTTCGACCCGTGAAGAGCGCGCTCATCGGGCACACCGGATTCGTCGGCAGCAACCTGCGGCAAGCGGTGCAGTTCGACGTGCTGGTCAACTCGTCCAACGTCGACGAGCTGCGCGGGCGGCGCTTCGGCCTGGTCGTATGCGCCGGCGCGCGAGCGGAGAAATGGAAGGCGAACCGCGATCCCGCCGCGGACCTCGCCGGGATCGAGCGGCTCGCCTCCGTGCTCCGGGAGGTCCGCGCTGAGCGCTTCGTGCTCGTCTCCACGGTGGACGTCTTCGAGGCTCCGGCCGGCCTCGACGAGTCCGCGCCAGCCGATGCGCGCCACGCGTACGGCCGGCACAGGCGCATGCTGGAGCAGCTCTGCGCGGAGCGATTCAACGCGCAGGTGCTGCGGCTTCCCGGGCTCTTCGGTCCGGGGCTGAAGAAGAACGCCCTCTACGATCTGCTGCACGAGAACGAGGTGGAGAAGATCCACCCGCAGTCGACGTACCAGTTCTACGACGTGCGCGCGCTGTGGGACGACGCGGAGAAGGCGCACGGCGCGGGGATCCACCTCCTGCACCTGGCCACGGAGCCGCTCGCGATGGGCGAGATCGCGGCGCG
>VBKO01000280.1 GCA_005888115.1 Deltaproteobacteria bacterium | reverse complement strand
CCCTTCACCTCTCCGACGGCGACCACCGGCAGCCGGCGATCGTCGTCGGTGATCCAGACGTGAGCGGATCTCCTGATTGCCGCGTCGTCCAGCCGCGTCGCGGTGAGGTCGACGCGCACCGTGCCGAACTTCCCCAGCGGCGTCTCGATCTGCTCGCGCGGACCGACCGCGCCGGCCATCGTCCACATCTTCCGGGCGGCGTACACCTCGAGGCACACCGGCGTGCCCGCCTTGACGGGCAGGGCGCGCAGGTAGAGGAACGTCGAGAGCATGTCGCGTGCGATCGGCGTCGCGTTCAGGTCGAGCGGCTCGGGCTTCCCGTCGATGCTCGCCCTGGCGCCGAGCTTCCCTGCGCGCGGAGGAAAGTCGACGTCGACCGACATGTGCCTGTCCCCCTCGTCGAGCTCCTCGCGGAAGCGGAGAGGCATCAGGTCGGGACCGAGCAGGGTGCTGATGAACCCCTCGTACCGCCCGAGGTTGGTGCTGACGAACGCGCTGGTTTTCGCCCGCGAGCGCGCGACCAGGGCGGCGCGCGCGCGGTCCGCGCTCTGCGGCGCCTCGACCGACACCTCGAAGGTGCCCACGTCGGCGCCGAGGACGTCGAGGCGATAGCGGAGCTGCTCGCCTGGCGTGAACCGCGCCGCCCGCACCGTCGCCGGAGTGGGGGCCGGGGAGCAGGCGCGCGCGGGCGCGGCGACGAGCAAAGCGAGCAGGGTGGCCGTCATCGCGTCTCCTCGTCCCCAGGATGCTCCCCTCGGGCCGGAACCTACAAGGAAAAGAGGGGAGGGCGGCCGCCCCTATTCAACGCGCCCGAGGTGGAGCGCGCCGCCGCGCGGGCCAGCGGTCAGGGCCTCGATACGCGCCGCCAGTCGCTCCCGGGCAGCGGCATACGCCCGCGGGTCGCGCGCCCAGCCGCGCAGCGACGGCGCGATCGCGAGCGCCTCCGCCTTCGCCAGCCGCGGGTCGCCCAGCCGGGCGCAGAGCGCCAGGTAGGCGTGGTCCTGCAGGCCGCGCTGGATCTGCACCACCCGCAGCGACTCGACCGGCACGTCGTGCTTGCCGCCGATGCGCGCCGGCGTCCCCGGGTAGTACAGCGTCCCATCGCCGTTGCCCCAGAACGCCCACTGCGATTGCCACGGATCGCCCAGGCCGTACGCGTGCACCACGTCGAAGTACAGCTCGCCGGAGATGCCGTTGGCGAATGCGAGCCATCCCATCGACCGCGCCGCGGTCGCGGGCGCGTCGATCATGTAGCTCGGCCACCCGACGAACGCGTCGCGGTCGCGCGGACGCAGTGGACCGCATCCGTGCGACATGCAGCTCTGGTACCACCACAGCTTGTCGTAGCTGGAGCGGGGCGCGGCGCGGGGGCAGGAGGGAGCGCGCGGATCGAGGCAGTTCAAGAGCGGCACCCACAGATCGATGCTGGGCAGCCGGTCGCTCCAGGCCGTCGTCAGCAGCCGGCGCACCTCGGGCGCATCCTCGCGCAGCTCGCGGGCGCGCTCTTCGACGCGGGGGAAATCCTCCGGCCGCGGCTCGTCCTGCACGTACACGAAGAGCCGGTCGAGCCAGCCACGCTCGGCGAAATGCTCGATCCAGGCCCGTCTCCATGATCGGCGCTGCGCGCGTGTCAGGCGCGCGGGCTCGCGCAACTCGACGGCGGTCCAGCGGGCGCCGGACGGCAGCGCGGTGCCGTCGAGAAACGGCGCGACCTCCGCGTCGTAGGCCCTCCAGTCGATCCGCACCGAGTCCCCGAGGGCGGCGTAGTCGGGCGCGTCCTGCGTTCCGCCGAACAGCGTGATCCCGCGCCGCAAGGCGATCGTGTCGTAGAGCCGGGTCAGCTCGCGGCCGTCGCCGGGCGGCCGCCCATGTCCCTTCGCCGCCGAGTACCCGGAAAACCCGAAGGCGGTCGTCAGCTCCGGCGTGGCGGCGAGGTCGAACCCGCGCACCCGTAGCTCGACGGGAACCGAGGTCCGCACGAGCGCCTTCGCGCCCACCCAGCCGAGCTGCACGGCGCCGGCGTAGCGCCCTGGCGCGCCGCGGGGCGCGCAGGCCTCGACGAAGACGGCTTGCGCGCGCCCAGGCCCGACGTCGACGGGAAAAGCCCGTCGCGTCTCGTTCCAGATCGCGTCGCGCACGGGGATGAGCGCGTCGGGCCATTCGCCGGCGCTGCCCTCGGGTCCACTCGGCTGCGTCAATTCGATGGTCGCCACCCGCGACAGCTCGAGCGGGACCGTCGCTTTCTCTCCGTGCCGCAGTGGCAACGCGGAAGCGGTGAGCCCCCGCACGCCGTCGGCGGAGCGCACCACGATCTGGGCGCCGGCGCACTCGCCCCCGGCCGCAGTGAGCCGGATGCGCGCGGAAGCGCCGGCGGCGGGCCCCGTCGCGGAAGGGCGCACCTTCTCCGACTCGTCGGCGACCCAGACCTGCACCGCGGCGCGCGCGGGGAGTGCGCAGAGCAGGGCGAAGGCGAGCAGGCGAGCCATGGCGCTGCAACTTGGGTCGCCGCAGCCATCCCGACAAGCGGCGTGTTAGGCTTCTGGCATGCCGCGCGACGATCTCGGCTACATCGCCGAGGAAGAGGAAGACGAGCAGCGCAAGTCGGGCGCTTCGAAGGGAGCGAAGCGTCGCTTCGACGAGTTCGAGTGCCCCTCCTGCAGCGCCTACAACCCCGTCGGGGACGGGTTCGGCAACAACGACGAGCTGGTCTGCAACTACTGCGGCGTGTCCTTCAAGGCGTCGGTCGACGACGAGGGCAAGCTGAAGATGAAGGAGTCGTGACGGGCGTGGTCAAAGGCGTCGGCCGGCGCGAGGTCCGCCGCATCTCCGGGGGAGTGGCGCAGCCCGCGACCGGGGACGACGTGGTGGTCGAGGAGCCGCTGGAGATCCGCGCCGCGGGCGACACGCTCGCCGTCACCATGCGGACGCCGGGCCATGACCGGGAGCTGGCGATCGGGTTCCTCTTCGCGGAAGGCGTGATCGCCTCGCGGGACGACATCTCGCGAGTCGCCCACTGCGGCAGACCGGACCAGGAAGGATTCGGGAACACCATCGACGTCGCCCCAGCCGCCGGGGCTGAGTTCGACGTGGAACGGGTCTCCTTGACTCGCCGCGGCACACTGACGACCGCGGCATGCGGCGTGTGCGGCCGGCGGAGCGTGCAGGACGTCATCGACCGCTGCACGGCGCTTCCGCAGGGGCCTGTCCTCGAAGCGGCGGCGCTCGCTGCCGCCATGGAGAAGCTCCGGAGCTTCCAGCCGAATTTTTCGCGGACGGGCGGGATCCACGCCGCCGCCGCGCTCGACGTGGAGCTGCGGCCGCTGGCAGCCTTCGAGGACATCGGGCGGCACAATGCGCTGGACAAGGTGGTGGGTTCGCTGGTCCTCGCGGGCAAGATTCCGGGGCGGGAAGCGACCGCGCTGCTGGTCAGCGGCCGGGCGAGCTTCGAGGTCGTGCAGAAGGCGTCCGCCGCCCGCATCCCGATCGTCGCCAGCGTCTCGGCTGCGAGCTCCTTGGCCATCGATCTGGCCGGCGCGACCGGCGTGACGCTGTGCGGCTTCGTCCGGAATGGTTCGATGACGGTGTACTCCCATCCCGACCGCTTGCGTTGAATACCGATCCCGGGGCATGAGCTCGGCATCTTCCGCCGTGCGGAAGTCTGTCGATGGGCCGGGTTTCCGGCGTTCTTGGGGGAAGCGAGCATCGGAGGCAAACATGCGCACCGTCTTTGCGGTCGTAGTGGGATTGGCAGTCGCGGTAGCGATAGCCTGTGGCAGCTCGAGCAGTTCCGGAACGCGCTTCGCAGCCACGATGGACGGCCCAAGTGAGACCCCGCCGACCAACTCCACCGGCACGGGCACGGCATCGTTCGTGGACAACGGCGCCGGGTCGATGACATT
>VBKO01000389.1 GCA_005888115.1 Deltaproteobacteria bacterium | reverse complement strand
CGCGCCGGCTTTCGACCGGCTTCCCTCAAAGGCCCTCTCGGGCGCCACGGCGGCGGGTCAAACTGTGCGGGCCCTCCTACGCCCGCGTCGCGCACAGGTCAAGGCCACCCCTGTCCCATTCCGGGACCCCCCTCTCGTCCTGGAATGGGTCGAGCGAGCGCGCGCAGAGTGGGCCGTGCTGGCACGGCGCGTGCTCTGACAGTGCGCGTGGCCGCACTGGAGCGGCCGCGTGGGGAGGCGTGATGGAGAACCAGGCCAGCGCGGCGCCGATGCAGCCGGTGGGGCCGACCGAGAGCGGCGTGTGGAAGAAGCCCTGGATCGCATACAACATCATCGACAAGCCGGGGTTGCGGAACCGGATCTGGAGCCGCGTCGGGATGGCGTGGCTGAACCGGGACGGGTCGATCAACGTCGTGCTCGACTCGCTGCCACTCGGCGGGCGGATCCAGCTGCGCGAGGACGATCGCGATCGCCGCACCGAGCCGCGCGGACCCGGACCGTTGGCGGTGGCCGCGCAGGAATCGCCGGAGTAACGGGACGTGCATCTTGCCCTGCTGGTCGTCGGGCTGCTCGCGTCCGCTCCGCAGGCCGTGGCGCAGCCCGAGCCTGCTCCCGAGGTGCGGAGCGCGCGGCCGCGCGCGCGTCCCGGCAAGGCGGCGATGGCGGGGGTGCTGAACGTGAACCGCGCCAGCGAGGCCGAGCTGCGGCTCCTGCCCGGCATCGGCCGCGGGCGTGCCCACGCCATCGTCGAGCGCCGGAGCAAACGTCCCTTCTCCAGCCTGGAGGAGCTGGCGCGCATGAAGGGGATGAAGGGAGTGGTGCAGAAGCTTCGGTCGCACCTGGTGGTCCAGGGCGACACGACGTTGCGCCCTCTGGCGCCGTAGCGGCGGCTAATGCACCGGCAGCAGGTGCGGCGCGGGGCCGGAGACGTCGATCTTGCCGAACTGCGCCTCGTACTTGGCCACGTTGTCCTGCAGCGCGAGGAGGAAGCGCTTCATGTGCTTGGGGCTGTTGATCACGCGGGCGCGAACGACCGCCTTGGGCGCCTGCGGCTGGACGTAGATGAAGTCGATCACGAACTCGGTCTCGTTGTGGTTGAGGAGGGCCATGTTGACGTAGGCGCCGTTCGCGATCGCGTCCTCGATCTGGAGCTGGATCTGCACCTGCTGCTGGGCCTGTCCATGCGGCGGATTGTCGGCCATGCCTGCTTCTAGCACGTCCATTTGCGGCTCCCGCGCGGACGTGGTACCGCGCCCTCCCGCATGTCCGGTCCGGCGGCTCCGTTCAGCCTCGGCGACGGCGAGGACGCCTGCCTGCTGCTGCACGGGCTGACGGGCTCGCCCGCGGAAGTGCGCCCGGTCGGGGAGGCCCTGGCGCGGGCGGGTTTTCGCGCGCTGGGCCCCCTGCTTCCGGGCCACGGCACCTCGCCTGCCGATCTGGAGACGGTCACCCGTTCCGACATGCTGGACGCGGCGCGGGAAGCGCTGCTCTTGCTGCGGGGGGCGCGACGCGTGTACCTGTGCGGCCTCTCGATGGGCGCGCTGCTCGCGATCCGCCTGGCCGCGAAGGGGTTCGTGCGGCAAGGCGTTGCTCCCGTCTCCGCGCTGGCGCTGCTCGCCCCGGCGGTCGAGATGGCTGGCTTCACCTGGGTCTTCACGCAGATCGTGGGCCGGCTGCCGGCGTTCCCGGGCGTCGTCGGGAAAGGAGCGCGGGACATCCAGGCGCTCGCGGGCGTCCCTCCGCCGGACGACCGCGTTCCGGAAGGCGCACCCGCGCCGCGCACCGCGGTGCCCGAGGACGGCTCGTACACCGCGATCCCCTGGCGCTGGGGCCGCGAGCTGCGCCTGTTGTCCACGGAGGCCATGGCCGTGACTCGCCGCGTGCGGGCGCGCGGGCTCATCTTGCACGGCGGGCTCGACCGGACGGCCTCGGTGCACGGAGCGCGCCGCCTCGCGCGGTCGCTGCCCGCCGGTGCGACCGTACGCGTCTTCCCGCGCAGCGGGCACGTGCTGCCGCTGGACGTCGACGGCCCGGCCGTGTGCGATGCGGTGGTCTCCTTCTTCCAGGAGGGATGAGATGCCGAAGTACGTGCTGGCCATCGACCAAGGCACCACCGGGACCACCGCGCTCGTGCTCGACCAGCGGCTCGCGGTGAAGGGCAAGCGCAACGTCGAGTTCCGGCAGATCTTCCCGCGGCCGGGCTGGGTGGAGCACGATCTCGAGGACATCTGGGACTCGACGCTGAAGGCAGTCTCCGGCGCGCTCCGCGAGGCACAGGTGAAGGCGGCGCAGCTCGAGGCCATCGGGATCACCAACCAGCGCGAGACGACGCTCCTGTGGGACCGCCGCACGGGGCGGCCGATCCACAACGCGATCGTCTGGCAGGACCGGCGCACCGCCGAGGCGTGCAACGCGCTGCGCGCGGCCGGCAAGGAGCCGTGGGTCCGCGAGAAGACGGGCCTGGTGCTGGACGCGTACTTCAGCGCCACCAAGGTCCGGTGGATGCTGGACAACGTGAAGGGCGCGCGCGTGCGAGCCGAGCGCGGCGAGCTGGCCTTCGGCACGGTGGACGCGGCGCTCCTCTGGAAGCTGACCGCCGGCGCCGTCCACGCGACGGACGTGACCAACGCCTCGCGCACGCTTTTGATGGACCTCTCGCGCAGGCAGTGGGACGACGAGCTGTGCCAGCTCTTCGACGTGCCGCGATCGGTCTTGCCGGAGATCCGGCCCTCGGCCGGCATCTTCGGCACGGTGAAGGGGGTCCGCGGGCTGCCGGACGGCCTGCCCGTCGCGGGCATCGCGGGCGACCAGCAGGCGGCGCTGGTGGGGCAGGCTTGCTTCGCCGAGGGAGAGGCGAAGTGCACCTACGGCACCGGCGCGTTCCTTCTCATGAACGCCGGCAACGCCCCGGTCACCTCACGACATGGGCTGCTCGGCACGGTCGCCTGGCAGGTCGGAGGCGAGGTGGCCTATGCGCTCGAGGGGAGCGCATTCATCGCCGGCGCGGCGGTGCAGTGGCTCCGGGACGGGCTAGGGCTGTTCGGCAAGTCGAAAGACGTGGAGGCGTTGGCGAAGAAGGTCCCCGACTCCGGCGGCGTGGCCTTCGTGCCCGCGCTGGCGGGGCTCGGCGCGCCGCACTGGCGGCAGGA
>VBKO01000137.1 GCA_005888115.1 Deltaproteobacteria bacterium | reverse complement strand
TGCACGCCGAGCGCGCGGCGCTGCGCCGCCTGCGCCAGGTCCGTGCCGAGCTCGGCATCGATCCGCCGGAGGCGAGGCCGTGAGCGTCCTGCCCGGGCGGTTCATCGTCTTCGAGGGTCTCGACGGCGCGGGGACCACCACGCAGGCGCAGCTCCTCGCCGAGCGCCTGCGCGGCCGCGGCCGGACGGTGCACCTTGCGCACCAGCCCAGCGAAGGACCCGTGGGCCTGGTCATCCGCCAGATCCTGGCCGGGCGCGCCGCCACGCCACAGGCCGACGGAAAGCTCGGCATGGTGGACGAGCGCGTGATGGCGCTGCTCTTCGCCGCCGACCGCCTCGACCATCTCGACTCGCAGATCGAGCCGCGCGTCGCGCGCGGGGAGGACGTGATCCTCGATCGCTACATCCTGAGCTCGCTCGCCTACCAGGGCGCCAGCGTCTCTCACGACTTCATCCAGGCGGCGAATCGGTACGCGCGCAAGGCGGACCTGACCCTGTTCCTCTACGTTCCGGCCGCGATTGCGCTGGAGCGCGTCAAGCAGCGGGGCGCGAAGCTGGAGCGGTACGAGACGCCCCAGCAGATGCAGCAGATCGAGCGCGAGTACAATCGGCTGGTGGGGACGCTGGCCAGCGTGGTGTCGATCGACGGGACAAGGCCGATCCACGAAGTCGCCGAGGCCTGCGCGGGAGCCGTCCAGCAGCAGCTCGGTTAGGGGGAAGATGGCCGCGTCGTTTGCACAGCGCGAGAGTGTTCTCGGCGAGCTCCAGATCGTCCGCAAGATTCGCGAGACGGTGCGGCGCTGGTGGGGCATCGAGCTCTCCTTCACCGACGCCAAGGGGTTCGTGGTCGACCACGGCAAGGGCATCCTCATCCCCCCCTCGAACCGCATGTGCACCGCCTGCTTGGGCGACCGGGTGGGTTTCCAGCGCTGCAACGAGAGCATCGAGAAGGCGGTGCGAAATTTCGGCAGCGATCCGGCGCCGGCGCGCCTCCTCGGGCCGTGCCACATGGGCCTGGAGATCGTGGCGGCGCCCATCTCGTTCGGCGGCGAGCGCCAGGGCTCGCTGTTCGCCTGCGGCTTCGTGGTCGGCGAGAAGGTGGAGGCGGCGCGCGCGTTCGCCGTCGACAACGCCCGGCGGCTGCAGCTCCCGGTGATCCAGCCGGAGGAGGCGTTCGATACCATCGCCCGCATCGAGGCGCGTGACGTGCCGCGCCTCACCGACCTGATCGACACCACGGTGGAGGAGATCGCCGCCTACCAGAACGCGGTGGCCGAGCGGGAGCGCAACATCCAGGCGCTGCGGCGCGAGCTGACGGGGAGGTACCGTTTCGCCGACATCGTGGGGAAGAGCGCGCCCATGCAGCGGCTCTACGCGCTGCTCGACAAGCTGGTCAGCTCGGACATCACCGTGCTGGTCACGGGCGAGAACGGCACCGGCAAGGAGCTGATCGCGCGGGCGCTGCACTACAACGGGCCGCGCAAGGACAAGGCGTTCGTCGCCACCAACGCTTCGGCCCTCAACGACAACCTCCTGGAGAGCGAGCTGTTCGGGCACGTGAAAGGCGCCTTCACCGGCGCCGGACGCGACAAGACCGGGCTCTTCAAGGTGGCGGACGGGGGCACCTTCTTCCTCGACGAGGTGGGCGACATGTCGCCCGCCATGCAGGTCAAGCTCCTGCGCGTCCTGCAGGAAGGGACCTTCGTGCCGGTGGGCGCCACCAAGGCCGAGCGCGTGGACGTGCGCATCATCGCCGCCACCAACCGCGACCTGCGCGAGATGGTGGCGCGGCGCCAGTTTCGCGAGGACCTGTTCTACCGGCTGCACGTGGTGAACATCGAGGTGCCGCCGCTGCGGCAGCGGGTCGACGACCTGCCGCTGCTCACCGGCCATTTCCTCCAGCAGGCGGCGCAGCGCACGGGTCGCCCGGCGAAGAAGCTGCACCCCGACCTGCTCCGCAGCTTCTACGAGCGGCGCTGGCCCGGGAACATCCGCGAGCTGGAGAACGAGATCGAGCGGCTGGTGGTGCTCTCCGGCGAGACGGAGGTCATCCCGCCCGAGGTGGGCCAGCATGGGCGCGCCGCGCCGCAAGAGGGGCCCATCGGCCGTTTCGCGGCGCTGGTGGAGCAGGGCCTGGGCAGCGATCTCGCCACGGCGGTCTGCCAGCTGGAGAAGGACCTGATCGCCCTGGGGCTGCGCGAGACGCACGGGAACAAATCGCGGCTCGCGGCGCGCCTGGGCGTGTCGCGCACCACGTTGATCAAGAAGATTCGCGAGTACGGCCTGGACCAGACCGACCCGGGGCAGACCAATCCGGGGATCGAAGAGTGAGCACAGCAGCCATCGTCGTGATCGGCAACGAGATCCTCTCCGCCAAGGTGGCGGACGAGAATGGTCCGTGGCTTTCGCGCGAGCTGCGCGGGCTGGGAGTCGACCTCCGGCGCATCGAGACGGTCCCCGACGAGGTGCCGATCATCGTCGACTCGCTCCGCCGCGCGCTTGCCTCCGCCAAATGGGTCTTCACCAGCGGCGGGATCGGTCCCACCCACGACGACGTGACCATCGCGGCCGTGGCGCAGTGCTTCGGCCGGAAGGTAGTGCCCGACGAGCGCATCCTCTCCGCCTTGCGTGCGCACCTGGGCGACCGGCTGAACCCTGCACTGCGCAGGCTGGCCGACGTTCCGGAAGGGTCGACGGTGGATTGGTCGCCGGGATCGCTGTTCCCGGTCGTCTCCCTGGAGAACGTAGCCGTGCTGCCGGGGCCGCCGGTCCTGTTCAAGGAAGGATTCGCGCGAATCCGCGACCGGTACCGGGCCGCGCCGATCTTCTCCCGCGCTCTCTACTTCGGCGTCGGTGAGGGGACGCTCGCCGAGCACCTCGACGCGACGGTGGCGCGGTTTCCCTCGGTGTCCATCGGTAGCTACCCGCGGTTCGACGACGCCGATCATCGCGTGAAGGTGACCTTCGACGGCCGCGACCAGGCCGAGGTCAGGCGGGCCGCGGACTTCCTGCGCGAACGCGTCCCGGCGGGCGCGCTGCTGCGGGAGGATTGAGAAGAGCGGTCAGCCGCGCAGCGACAAGTACGCTTCGCTCACCGCGAATCGCGCCAGACGGGCGATCTCGGGACGCTCCAGGCCGCCGGCGCACTCGGAGATGACGACCGCGAGCCCCGCGGCCGGATCGCCGCAGATGACCAGCGCAGCGCGTTCGGCGGTCTCGCGGAGCGCGAGTGCCAGCGACTCCCAGCTCGGCGGCGGCTCGGCCGCCGCGCGTTCCGCGAGGGGAGCCAGTCGACCCCGTTCGTCGGGCGGGAGCGCCTGCGCCAGGACCTGTGACAAGGCAAGGTCGGACGGCGACAAGTTGGAGAGGTCGGTACCGTCGGGCGCTGCGAGGCGGACCAGCTCGGCGACGATCTGCGCGAGCTGCTCCGGCGGAAGACCCGCGAGCGCGTGCGTCCCGCGCCGGATGTGCGCCAGCGCCCGCCCGTAGAGGAACCGCTGCTGGCGCGAGTGGTATCGCTTGGGCACTTCCAGGCCCACCAGCATGCCCGGCGGCTCGGTCGCCGTCGGCAGCACCACCGCGGGCTCGAGCTTCGCCACGTAGAGCGGGGGCTCGGCGATGCCCAGGGCGCGCGCGATGGCGGCGCAGACCCGCCGGACGGGATTGTCGCCCTTCACGCGGTCGCCGCGTCCGGCCAGCTCGGTGGGAAAGGCGCGCGCCAGCGCCGTGGCCGCCGCGGCGAGCAAGTCGCGCACGGCGCCCCCGTCATCGGGCGCGCGCAACCGCTCGTCGTCGGCGAGCGAAGGCAGCTCGGCGCGCGGGGGCCGGGCGAGGGCCGCGGAGTGGAGATCCCCCTCGTCGGCGGTCGCCATCCCCAGCGCGACCAGCACCGAGGAGGCGCACACGGCTGCCTCTTCGCGGCCCGAGCGCCGCGCCAGCTCGACGAGCTCGTGCAGCGAGTCGGGAGAGAGCGGTGCTGTCTCCGCCGAGGGTGGCTCCTCGGGAGCGAGGTCGACCTCGATGTTCACCTCTTCGGCGCCGTCTTGCTCCGCGCCGCCCTGGCCGAGGTGCTGCGCGAGCAGGGCGACCTCGACCAGCCGGTCCGGCTCGAAGCCAGCGTCCGCCGCGCCGCCGCCCTGCTTCGCGTGCGCGTGCCGATCCGCGATGCGGTCCGCGACCCGGCGGGCGCCGCGGACGGCCAGCACCGACGCGGGGTCGCCGTCCAGCGCCTGCCGGTAGGAGACCGCGGCGGCATCCAGGTGGCCGGCTTCCTCGAGCAGCTCGCCTTGCTGCAGGGCCAGTGCGGTGCGCGCGGCGCCTTCCGCATACGCAGAGCGGAAGGCGAGGTGCTCGACGAGCATCTCGCCCTTTCCCGCCGAACGCAGCGCCTGGTCGACCAGGTCGAGCGCGATGCGATCCTGCGGGTTGAGCGCAAGCGCCCGCCGGTACTCCGCGACGGCCTGGTCCCCGTCTCCGGCCTCCATGCGGTCGCGGGCCGCCTCGACGCGCAGCAGCGCCGCGCAGCGCGGGTCCTGGCAGCGGCTCGCGAGCCGGCCGCGCAGGTCGGCCCTCAGGATGCGCGCCTCGCGGCCAGGGTCGTCTCCGATGAGCTGCAACAACGCGGCGGTCGCCTCCAGGTCTCCGGACGACTCGGCGAGGATCCGCCGGTACAGCTCCGCCGCCTTGGCTGGCTGGGCGCAACGGTGCGCCTGCAGCGCGGCGGCCCAGCGCAGCGCCTCGACGCGCTCGGTGGAGAGCGGCGACCGCTGCGCGAGCTGCTCGTAAGCCTCCGCGGCCTCGGCGAATCGGCCCATCCAGGCGTGGAGGCGGGCGAGCTGAACCAGCGCGTACGCCGCGCCCGGATGCGCGTCGGCGGCCGCGGCGTAGAGCTGGACGGCGACCTGCGCATCGCCGGCTTTCCATTCGGCGAACTCGGCGGCGCGGGAGAGCGCGTCGGCCCGCGCGCTGCCCTCCGGCACCGCCTCGGCGATCTGCGCCAGCACCGCCAGCGCGGCCGGATGATCCCCCCGCCGGATCTGCAGCCGCGCGAGCCGGCGCAGGACCGAAAGGTCCGCCCCACCCAGCGCCAGGGCATGCGCGGCTGCCTCCACCGCCTCGTCGAACCGGCCCTGGCCCTCGAGCAGGGCGGCGCGCTCGGCGTGCAGCCCCGCGGCGCGCGCGGGCTCGGCTGCGCGCGCTTCCTCGGCGAGCAGCTCGACGCGCTCGCCGTCCGGCAGGCCCGGCAGCGCGAGGAGGCCGCGCCGCGCCGCCTCCGATGCTGCCTCGGCGGAGCTCCCCCTGCGGAAGAGGTCGAGGGCGCGTGCCTCGTCGCCGGTGGCGCGGGACAGCTCCGCTGCCTCCACCAGGAGGTCGGCCGCGTCAGCGCCTTGCGCCGATTCGGAGCGAGCTTCCAGCGCGGCGGACAGCGAAGCGAGGTCCATCGATCGCAGCGCGAGCGAGGTCCACGCCTCGAGCGAGCGGGGCGTATTCAGCCCGCGCGCGAGCTCGGCCGCGCGCTGGGTCAGCGCCAGCGCGTGCGCTCGGGGATTCGCCGTCCCGTCCGGCGGCGGCGGGACGTCGGAAAGGAGCGCCGCGGCTCGCGCCAGAAGCTCCGCGGCCTGGGCGCGGGGGAGGTCTTGCGCGGCCTGCTCGAGAAGCGAGGCCAGCTCGGCGTGACCGCCGAGGAACGGCACCGTCCGCTGCAGGAGCCGCAGCGCTCCTTCTCCCGCCGACCCGCGCGGCGCCAGGGTGAGCGCGTTGCGCGCCATCCGCGCCGCGTCCTCGCGCTGGGCGCCCAGCTCCAGCCACGCGCCGGCCTCGAGGTAGTGCCCGGCAGCCTCCGCGGGGGCGTGCTCGGCGAGGGCCTCGGCGAGCGCAGCGAAGCGGTCCGCGGCGGCGATGGGATCGCGCTGCGCCAGAAGGCGCAGCTCCTCCGCCGCGCGGTGCTGCTGGTCGAGGAGATCCAGGCAGACCGGAGCCAGCCCGGCTTCGCGCAGGAAGCGCGGCCGGACGCGGAAGAGCCGGATGCGCTCTACGAGGAAGCGCTTCGAAAGCTGCATTCCGCCGACCCCAAGGACCCCATCGGCGTCCTGGGGCTCCTCCACCGTGCGCGGGCGCGCAACGACTGGGAGGCGGTGTTGCGACTCTGCCGCGAGCGCGCCGAGCGGACGGGCGGCCCGTCGGAGCGCGTGGTGGTCGCGAACGGCGATGGCGGCCGCGTCGCCGGGGTTGTCGGCCAAGGCCTCGGAGAGGAGCTGCTCCTGCTCGACCGGATCGGCGACCAGCGCGGCGGCGGCGACCTTGAGGTCGGCGCGCTCGCTAGGCTCGCCGGTGCCGGCGGCGCGCGCCCGCAGCGCGTCGGCGAGATCGGGAGCGCGCTGCTGCTCGGCGAGCGAAGCGCGCACCGCCAGGAGGGCGGGGTCGCGCCGGTCGTCCTCGAGCGAGACGCGCAGCTCGGCCATCGCCTCCGCGACCTTGCCCAGCCGGTAGGCGGCGACGTTCGCGACCACCACGCGCTCCGACGGGCCGCCCGTCCGCTCGGCGCGCTCGCGGCAGAGTCGCAACACCGCCTCCCAGTCGTTGCGCGCCCGCGCACGGTGGAGGAGCCCCAGGACGCCGATGGGGTCCTTGGGGTCGGCGGAATGCAGCTTTCGAAGCGCTTCCTCGTAGAGCGCATCCGGCTCTTCCGCGTCCGGCCGCGCTTCCTGCGCGAAGCCGGGCTGGCTCCGGTCTGCCTGGATCTCCTCGACCAGCAGCACCGCGCGGCGGAGGAGCTGCGCCTTCTGGACGTCATCGCGCACGGCGGCCGCGAAGCGCAGCAGCAGGCGCACGCAGGCCGGCTTGTCTCCGCGAGCGGCGTCGACCGCCGCGGCGAGGAGGGCCGGGTGGTCGGGAGCGAGCTCCAGCGCGCGGTGGACGCGCCGCGCGGCCTCGGCGGAATGGCTGTTCTGCAGGAGGAGCGCCGCCTGGGCACGAAGCGATTCGGCGCGCTCCACCGGCGAGGCGAGCAGCGCTTCCTCGCGCTCATGCAGCGCCAGGACCTTGTCCAGCCGTCCCGCCGCGAGGAACAGCTGGCGGGCAGCCTCCAGCGTCGGACGATGCGAAGGGTCGAGCTGGAACGCGTACTGGTAGCAAGCGGCGGCGCTGCGCAGATCGCCCAGCCGGTCCCCATAGACCCGGCCCATGGAGTAGTGCAGGCCCGCGGCGTCCTTGCGGTCGCCGAGCGCCGCGGCTTGGCGCGTCAGCTCCTCCAGGGCCGTCCGCGCGGTCTGGATCTCGGCCTCGGTCGGCTCGCGCTGCGGAATGCTCCCGGTCGTCATCGCGGCCAGACTACAACGGGGCTCGCGCCTGGACGAAGGATCAGTCGCCGCCGATAGGGCGGCGCCGTGCTTTTCACGGCGCGGACGTCGTCAGGGCAGGCCGGCCCCGCGGCGCGCGGCTTCGTCGATCTCGGGGAGCATCTCGCGGACGGCCGCGATGTCGCGGTGCAGCTCGCGGTCTTCGGACATGTGGGGAACCCGGCTCCGGATTGCCCGGTACGCCGCCTGGACCCCCACACCGGGCTGCAGCGGCAGCCGTAGATCGAGCGCCTGGGCGGCGACGAGAAGCTCGATGGCGAGACCGCTGCGCGCGTTCTCGACCACCGTCCGCGCCTTGAGAGCCGCGGTCATCCCCATCGAGACATGGTCTTCGCGCCCGGCGGACGACGGGATGGTGTCCACGCAGGCGGGATGCGCCAGCACCTTGCTCTCCGCGCACAGCGCCGCGGCGGTGACCTGCGCGATCATGAAGCCCGAGTTGAGCCCGGAGTCCTGCGCCAGGAAGGGCGGCAGCCCGGACAGGGAGGGGTTCACGAGCTGCTCCACGCGGCGCTCGCTGATCGCCTGGAGCTGCGCGCAGGCGATGGCGAGCAGGTCGAGCGCCTGCGAAAGCGGCTGCCCGTGGAAGTTCCCACCGCTGACCACCTGGTCGCCGGGGAGGTCCGGCTGGTCCTGGGCCTCGGCGAAGACCAGCGGGTTGTCCGTCGCCGCGTTCGCCTCGATGGAGAGCACCTCGCGCACGAACCGCAGCGCGTCGTTCGCCGCTCCGTGCACCTGCGGCGCGCAGCGAAGCGAGTACGGGTCCTGCACCTTGTCGCATTCCGGGCCCTGGTGGCTACGCTCGATCTCGCTCTCGGCGAGGAGCGCGCGCAGCTCGGCGGCCACTTCCATCTGGCCGCGCTGGCCACGCACGCGGTGGATCGCGGCGAGGAACGGCCGGTGCGAGCCCTTCAACCCCTCGACGGTCATCGCGCAGGCCACCGAAGCGATCCGCAACACCTGCTCCGCTTCGAGAAGCGCAAGGGCGCCGACGGCCTCCATGGCCTGGGTGCCGTTCACCAGGGCGAGGCCCTCCTTCGCCTCGAGCACCACCGGCTCGAGCCCCGCGCGCCGCAGCGCCTCCCGCCCGGGCAGCCGCTCGCCGCGGATGAACGCCTCGCCCTCGCCGATCAGCACCAGGGCGAGGTGCGCCAGGGGAGCGAGATCGCCGCTCGCGCCCACCGAGCCCTTCTCGGGCACGACCGGGATGACGTCCCGCTCGAGCAGCGCGACCAGGAGGTCCAGCGTGCTCTCGCGGATTCCGCTGTATCCTCCGGCGAGCACGTTCGCGCGAAGCAGCATCAGCGCGCGCACTGCCTGCGGCGGCAGGGGGATGCCCACTCCGGCGGCGTGCGAATGCAGCAGGTTGCGCTGCAGCTTGCGGAGATCGGGGCGCGCGATGGGCACCTCGGCCAACGTGCCGAACCCGGTGTTCACGCCGTAGGTGGGGACGCCGCTCTCGGCGATGCGGTCCACCAGCCGGCGCGCGGCCCGCACGCGCTCGCGTGCCGCCGGGGCGATCTCGACGTGGGCGCCACCGGCCGCCGCCTGCGCGACCTGCTCGAGCTTCAGCGAGTTGCCGTCGATGACGATGCGCACCGGGCTTCTTCTACCATTGTCGGGAGGCGCCCGACTCCACCAGCCGCCGCCAGCCGCCGCCAGATAGGGCCGCGCTGTGCTTTGGAGATCCGGGCGGCGCTGTGTTTTTCGCCCGCGCGCGAGATGTGCTCTGATATGGATCATGCATTCCATCTGTTCGGCGACGGCGGCGGCGGCGGCGGTGCTTCTCTTCTGCGGAGCGGCGGCGCGCGCCGACGACACCACTCCCCCCGTCATCGCGCACGCGCCCGTCTCGCGGGGCGACCGGGGAAAGCAGACTCCCGTGTTCGCGAAGATCACCGACGAGAGCAAGATCTTCCCGCAGGTCTTCTTCCGCTTCGGCGCCGTCAGCCCGTACGAGAAGCCGATCGACATGAAGCAGGTGAAGGGCCAGAAGAACCAATGGGGCGCGAACCTGCCCGCGCCCGCGGGCAACGTCGTCGAGTACTACATCGAGGCATACGACGAGTTCGGCAACGGGCCGGCACGCGCCGGCGATCCGGACCGTCCCTTCCGGATCGACTTCGGACCCGTGCAGGCCGGGCAGGAGCAGCCAACGCTTCCCTTGCCCGCGCTACCGCGGACCGCTTCGTCAGGGAGAGGCCGTTTGTGGACGTGGCTCGTCGGTGGGACCGGGCTGGGTCTCTTGACCGGCGGCCTGGTGGCGAACCCGCTCGGCGCGCGCGCGACCGCGCTGGACATCGCCGGGGCGACGCTGATCGCCGGCGGGGTGGCGCTGTACTTCATCGAGGCCCCGAAGGACACGCCCGGTCCGGCGGGCTCCGGCGTTCGCCGCGCCGAGGTCGCCGTGGGCGTCGCTCCGCTGGCGGGCGGCGGTGGCGGCGCGCTGGCGCTCCTGGGCCGGTTCTGAGATGGCGCTCATCGTCCAGAAGTACGGGGGGACGTCCGTCGGCGACCTCGAGCGGATCCGGAACGTGGCGCGGCGCGCGCTGGCCGCACGCAAGGACGGGAACGACGTCGTGGTGGTGGTGAGCGCGATGGCGGGCGAAACGAACCGCCTGCTCAGGCTCACCGGCCAGATCGCGAAGCGGCCCAGCCAGCGCGAGCAGGACGTGGTGGTCTCCACCGGCGAGCAGGTCTCGGTCGGCCTCCTTGCGCTGGCCATCCAGGAGATGAAGGGAAAGGCGCGCAGCTTCCTCGGGCACCAGGTGCGGATCCTCACCGACTCGGCGTTCTCCAACGCCCGCATCCGCAGCATCGACGGCGAGAAGCTGTTCGAGAGCCTCAAGCGCAAGGAGATCGCGGTGGTCGCGGGGTTCCAGGGGATCGACGACCAGGGCAACATCACCACGCTGGGGCGCGGCGGCTCCGACACCACCGCGGTAGCGCTGGCCGCTGCGCTCAAGGCCGACGCCTGCGAGATCTTCACCGACGTGGACGGCGTCTACACCACCGATCCGAACCTCTGCGCCAAGGCGCGCAAGCTGGACCGCATCAGCTACGAGGAGATGCTGGAGCTGGCCTCGCTGGGCGCCAAGGTGCTGCAGATCCGCTCGGTCGAGTTCGCGATGAAGTACAAGGTGCCCTTGTGGGTGAAGTCCAGCTTCACCGAAGATCCGGGCACGCTCGTCTGCGAGGAGGACAAGGCGATGGAGGAGGTGGTCGTCAGCGGCATCGCGCTGACTCGCGACGAGTCGCGCTTCGTGGTCCGCAATGTCCCGGACAAGCCGGGCGTGGCGGCGAAGATCTTCGGCACGCTGGCCGAGCTGGGCATCGTGGTGGACGTGATCGTCCAGACGCCGGCGCACGAGGACGGCCGCACCGACCTGGCGTTCACCGTCGGGCGCGTCGACGTGGACCGCGCCAACGAGCAGATGCGCAAGATCGCTCGTCAGATCGGCGCGGGCAAGGTAGAGCACGAGGAGGGAATCGCGAAGGTGAGCATCGTCGGGGTGGGGATGCGCAACCACGCGGGCGTCGCCGCCAAGATGTTCCAGGTGCTGGCCGATGAAGGCGTGAACATCCGGGTCATCTCCACCAGCGAGATCAAGGTGAGCTGCCTGATCGACGAGAAGTACGCCGAGCTGGCAGTGCGGGCGCTACACACCGCCTTCGGGCTGGACAAGAAGGAAGCCTGACGTGCTGATCCGCTGCGCCCGGTGCCAGGCGATCTTCTCCGTCCAGGAGGGGCTGGCCGGCCCGGTGCAGCGGGCTTTCCGGGTCGAGTGCGGGCGCTGCCAGGCGGTGTTCGACGCGCAGTCCGGGCAGCTTCCCGAGGCCCCGCGCACGCCCCCGCGGCGGATCCCGACGCCGGTCCCGCTGCAGCGCCCGGTGACCATCGCGCTGCCCGCCGGAGCGCCGCTGGCGGTCGAGCGACACGCGGGTCCCGAGGAGATGGCGGATATGGGCCCTCTGCGCGCGGCGATCTATGGGCCGGTCGCGCGGCACAACCCGCTCACCAGGGGTGGGGCGGTGGCCATCGCTCTGCTCGCCGTGGCCGCGCTGATCGCGCTGCTGGTGCTCGGGAGGACGCGCGGGTCGCGCGAGCCGGTCGCGCCGGCGGAGCAGACCAGCGCACGGCAATGAGCGCCCCCCGTTGAACAGCGCTTGATCCCACGACCTTGCCGGCGCCCGGCCGGCGCTCCAGGGTGTAGTCGAGGTAAATCCGGAAGGCGAGCGGGGAAGCCGCTTCTCTCGCCCGCGCAAAATTAGGGTAACTGCGTACCCACTGGGAACGCCCGTTCCTCGTTCCTCTGTGCCACGTGCGAAAAAGCACAGGGCCGCCCCAACGGCGGCCAGTGGGCACGTGGCTTGCTCCAACCACGGGCATGGTCGCCATCCTGTTCTGGGCCGCAGTGCTGGCGGTCTTGCACACGTACCTGTTCTACCCCCTGCTCCTCATCCTGCTGGACGGGTTCGAGCAGGCCCGCGGCGCCTGGCGATACATCTGCGGATCGGAGCGCCGCCGGCCTCCGGCGCAGCTCGGCCTGCCGCACGTCTCGGTGCTCATCGCCGCCTACAACGAGGCGTCCTGCATCGGACAGCGGATCGAGAACCTGCTCGCGCAGGACTACCCCGCCGAACACCTCGAGATCCTGGTCGGGTCCGACGCCTCGACCGACGGCACCGACGCCATCGTGCAGCACTACGCGGCGCGGGGCGTGAAGCTCTCGCGCGGCGAACGCGCGGGCAAGGCGGGCGTGCTCGCGCGGCTCGTCGTGATGGCGAAGGGCGAGGTGCTGGTCCTCACCGACGCGAACACCGAGTTCGAGAAGGACGCCATCCGCCAGCTGGTCCAGCCGCTGCGCGACCCGTCGGTGGGGCTCGTCTGCGGGCGGCTTCGGCTCCATTCGCCGCTGGGCGCGCCGATCGTGGAGAGCGCCTACTGGAAGCTGGAGAGCCTGCTCAAGATGTACGAGTCGCGCCGCGGCTGCGTGATGGGCGCCAACGGCGGTATCTACGCGGTCCGCAGGCACCTCTTCCCGCCGCTCCCCGCTGGCACGGTGGTGGACGACTTCGTCGCGGCCCTGCGCGTCCTGCAGAGCGGGTACGAGGTGCGGTACGAGCCTGAAGCCGTGGCGCACGAGGAGGCGGCGCCAGGGCACGCGGACGAGTACCGCCGCAGGGTGCGCATCGCCGCCGGCTGCTTCCGCGCGCTGTCACATTTCCGCGACCTGCTCGCCCCCCGGCACGGGTTCACCGCGTTCGCGCTCTGGTCGCACAAGGTCCTGCGCTGGTTGGTGCCGCAGGCGCTCCTGATCGCGTTTCTGACCAACCTGGTCCTTGCGCCGGGCTCGCAGCTCTACGGCTTGCTTCTCTTCGCGCAGTGCGCGCTGTACTTCCTGGCGGCAATGGGCCTTCTGGGCACCAGCCCGCGGCACCTGCGCAAGCTGACCGACCCGGCGGCGCACTTCGTGGAGATGAACGCGGCGCTGCTGGTCGGCTTCCTCCGCTTCAGCCGCGGCACCCAGGGCCAGACCTGGGCCCGGACGGAGCGCGCCAAGGCGGCCTAGTCGCCGCCGACAGTCGCCGCCCCGGGGCGGCGCTGCGCTTAGGAGAGGCGGTCAGGCGGCGCTAGCTTTTCCGAGCGCGGACGTCAGGGGATGAGTTCTGGCCGTCGTCAGCGCGCCATTTCCTCGCGGTCGTTCCGGTACAGCTCGTACGCCTTGCTGTACTCCATGACGCGGGCGACTTCAGAGATGAATTGCTCGTCGTGGCCGGCGCGCCGGAGGAGATGGAAGCCCATCTCCATGCCGCTGGTGATGCCGCCGGCGGTGACGATGCGGCCGGCGTCCACCACCCGGGCGCGGCTGATGCGCGCCTTGGGCGCGATGTCCGCCAGCCGATCGATGGGGACCTTGCCGGGCGGGGTCTGCTCCACGCGGTCGGGCTCCTTGCGGTTGGTGGCGGGGAGCCCGTCGAGCAGCCCCATCTTCCCGTAGATCCACGAGCCCGTGCAGACGCTCGTGAGCAGGCAGGACTCGGGGAGCGAGCGGATGAACTCGTGCAGCCGGCCGTTGTGCACCTCCTGCCGGGTGCCGTAGCCGCCCGGGATGAGGAAGGCATCCATCGTCGGGCGGTCCGCGAACGAGTAGTTCGGCAGCACGGTGAAGCCGGCCTGGGTCTGCACGGGCCGCATCGCGTCCGCGATCAGGAACGCGTCCAGCTCGGGGTTGAAGCGGCGCGCGACGCTGAAGACGCCGTGCGGGGCGGCGAAGTCGACCACCTCGGCGTCCTTGAAGACATAGATGCCGAGCCTGAATCCGGGGATACGGGGTGCGGCCATGAGGCGCCTCCTGGGAGGAGGTACATCATGGCGCCGCCGCCGCGCGTCGCAAGCCACGACAGCCGGAATCCCTTTGCGTCCGCGAACAAGAACAGCGCCGCCCTATCCGGCGGCGACTGGGCCCGGCTGTCTCACTCAGCCGGGCCAGAGATGGTGACCCCAACGGGATTCGAACCCATGTTTGAGGCGTGAGAGGCCTCCGTCCTAGGCCACTAGACGATGGGGCCGCCGATCGAAACCTCGCTCGCCCCGCAGCTCTGACCGACGGGACCCTGCATGGTTGGGGGACTAGGATTCGAACCTAGATAGTAGGAGTCAGAGTCCTACGTCCTGCCGTTAGACGATCCCCCAGCGAAAGGGAAGCGCTAGGTAGCCGAACACCCCTGGGAGTGTCAAGGATTCCCGCCCGTTCGGGCGCTCGGGAGCCGGCGCAGCGGCAACAGCTCGCCAAGACGGGGATCTCGCAGGTACAGCCCCAGCCACGCCAGCCCGCCGAGCACCGCCGCGAACACCCAGGCAGTCTCCGAAACGCGCACGTGGGTCGCGACTGCGCCGCCGAGGTAGCCGGTCATCAGGATGGCGCCGAGCACGGCCGTCTGCGGAATGGCGTAAAGGACGGCGCACGACAGCTCGAGGGCGGAGATGATGCGACCCGCCCACAGCCTGCCACGGCCGACGTGCACACCTCCGGCTGAGATTTCGCTCATGGGTTTCCGCTCTTGCGAGGGCGCGGCTGCTCGGCTTTGCGCGGAGGCATCGGCGGCGGAGGCTCCTCGGGCTTTTCCGGCTTGCCCATCACGAACACGCGCACCTCGCCGCGCGAGGTCTCGTACAGGTTGGCGCCCTCCCACTCGGCCGGGGAGGAATTGGTGATGTGCATGGCGCGGACGCCGGACTGGTTGCGCAGCGTACGGCGGGGGAACTTCGCGGGCGGGTACGTCGAGCGATAGAACTTCACTGCGTCCTCCCAGGCCTGTGGCAACCGGTAGCGGTCCTCGTCCAGCTTGACTGCGCCGTCCGGCAGGAAGAAGCCGCGGGCCTTGAAGCCACCGGCGGCGGGCGCAGGCGAGGGGAGCAGCATCGCGGCGAGCAGGGCGAGGCCGGCGACCAGGTTCCGCATGTTCATCCTCCCGTCCGTGCCAGCGCCGCGTCGATGCGCGCCAGCGCCTCGTCGCGGCCGAGCAGCACCAGCGTCTCGAAGAGGGGTGGGCTCACGGTCGTTCCCGTCACTGCGACGCGCACCGGCTGGGCCAGCTTGCCGAGGCCCAGACCGCGCTGCGTGGCGAGCTCCCGGAACGCCTGCTCGAGCGCGTGCGGGCCCTCGCCGATGCGGCGGGCGACCAGGTCACGCGCCTCGACGAGGAGGGGGCGCGTGTCGGGCGTGAGGTTCTTCTTCGCGGCGGCCTCGTCGAAGCGGACGCCTTTCTCGAAGAACGTGCGCGCCTGCTCCGCCATGTCGACCAGCGTCTTGGCGCGCTCGACGATCGGCGGCAGCACCCGCGCGAGCCGCTCGGAGTCGACCTGCACTCCGCGCTGCGCGAGGAGCGGGGCCACGTGCCTGGCCAGCTCGGGCACCGGCGTCGCCTTGATCCACTGCTGGTTCAGCCACAGCAGCTTCTCGGGGTTGAACACGCCCGCGGTGTCGCCCACGTGCTCCCAGTCGAACTTCTCGATCAGCTCCTGGAGCGAGAAGATCTCCTGGTCGCCGTGCGACCACCCCAGCCGGACGAGGTAGTTCACCAGCGCGCCCGGGAGGTAGCCGTCGTCCCGGTACTGCAGCACGCTGACCGCGCCGTGGCGCTTGGAGAGCCGCTGCTTGTCCGCGCCCAGGATCATCGGGAGGTGCGCGAACGTCGGGACGGGGTAGCCGAGCGCCTGGTACATGAGGATCTGCCGGGGCGTGTTGACGATGTGGTCGTCCCCGCGCGCGACCAGGGTGATGCCCATCTCCACGTCGTCCACCACGGCGCCGAAGTTGTAGAGCGGCACGCCGTCGGCGCGCAGGATCACCTCGTCCTGCAGCTCCTTGTGCTGGGTGGTGATGTCGCTTCTCGCGCGCCGCCTGCTCGCGCAGCTTGTCGAGCTGCTCCTTGGTGCAATCGCACCGGTAGGCACGGCCCCTGGCGATGAGCGCCTCGGCGTGCTTCTCGTAGGTCGCCAGGCGCTGCGTCTGGAAGTAAGGCGCGTGCGGTCCGCCCACTTCCGGGCCCTCGTCCCAGGTGAGCCCCAGCCAGCGCATCCCGTCGAGGATGGTTTGCACCGACTCCTGCGTGCTGCGCTCGCGATCGGTGTCCTCGATGCGCAGGATGAACGTCCCCTTCTGCTGCCGCGCCCACAGCCAGTTGAACAGGGCAGTGCGCGCCCCGCCGATATGCAGGTACCCGGTAGGGGAGGGGGCAAAGCGCACCCGCGGAG
>VBKO01000388.1 GCA_005888115.1 Deltaproteobacteria bacterium | reverse complement strand
TGCCATGGCGCCGCAGGCGCACACGCTCGCTTCTCTCCGCGTTGTCGCGCACATCTCCTCTCGGAGTACGGCCTGCGCGCAGCGAAATCGAGTGTCCCTTTTCGTCGCCGCCAGGAGTCAGGTGAGCGATGAGCGAAACGGTGCTGGTAACGGGTGTGGGAGGACCGGCTGGACGGGCCGGCGCCCGCTATTTTGCAAAGAAGGGATACCGCGTCGTGGGCACGGACGTGCGCGAAGTCGAATCCCCCGCGAACGATTTCCGCTTCGTGCCGTCGGCCCGCGACCCGCGCTTCGTCCCTGTGCTCCTTGCCATCGCCGCACAGGAACAGGCTGCGCTCATCGTCTCCACAGTAACCGAGGAGCTCCCGGTCGTGGCCCGCATGCGAGCGGCGCTGCGCGAGCGCGGGGTCTCCCTGTGCATCTCCGATCCCCCTGGCGTGGACGTGGCGAACGACAAGCTGCGGACCGCGGAAAACCTCGATCGAGCCGGCGTCGCCGTACCGGTCACCTTCTCCGGCAGCACGCCACACCGGGAGGTGACGGGCGCGCTCGGATTTCCGCTGCTGTCGAAGCCCCGGTTCGGACGCGGGGGCCGCGGCGTGTTCGTCCACCGGGGCGCCGCGGACCTGGCGTGCGCCAGCCCGGAGGAGGTCGTCTGGCAGGAGTTCCTGCCCGGCGAGGAATACGACCTCAACCTGTTCGTCGAGCGGGACGGCAGCGTGCCGGCGGCCGTCGTGCTGCGCAAGACCGGCCTCAAGGACGGCCTGGTCGGAAACGCGCTCGGGGTCGAGCGCGTGGAACGTCGCGACGTCGCCGAGCTGGGCGTGCGCGCCGCCCGCTCTCTCGGGCTCGAGGGACCCATCGATCTCGACATCCGGCTCGCGGGCGACGGAACGCCCGCCGTCCTGGAAGTGAACGCACGGCTCGGAGCCAACGTGCTGTCGGCGAGCGAGGTGCTGGACGCACTCGATGACGCCTGGAGGAATGGACGATGCGCTTGAACATCGCACTGCTCGCCTGCAGCCTGGCTACTTCCGCCATCGCGGACCCGCAGCCGCGCGAGCCCGCCCGCGCACGCAACGCCGCGGCCCGGGCGCCCGAGATCGCTCCCCCACTCGGCATGATCGTGGCGAACCAGGTGCGCGCCCGCGCCGACGCCTTGCGCAAGCAAGGCGACTACGAGGCCGCCCTCGATGCCTACCAGTCCGAGATGACCATCACCGGCGAGACGGCCGACTGCTGGAAGCACATCGGCTGGACCCAGAAGGCGCTGCGCCGCTTCGCCGATGCGGAGACGTCGCTCCGCCGGGCCTCGCAACTGGATCCCTCCGATCGCGAGGCGCAGGACGATCTCGACAGCCTGCATCTGTCGCGCGGCCTGCGGCTGGACGCCCGCATGGGCGGGAGCGAGCCGGGCACCTCCAAGAACGCGTTCGAAGGCGAGCTGATCTACGGCGGCTTCAACCGGCTCGAGCTGCACGCGGGCGGAAGCTGGACCGACAACATCTTCTACGACGCGGTCAAGGGCTACGCGAACGCGTACTGGTTCTACTCTCAGGATTCGTACCTGAAGGCCGATTTCACGCTCCGCCGCTACAATTACACGGGCGCGAACCGGCCCACGCCCGACTCCAACGCCTACGACAAGGTGCCGCGCGCCTCGCTCGAGGTCTCGCACTGGTTCGGCCGGACCGTCCGCGCCGGCCTCGAGTACCAGCTCTTCGCGCCGGACTTCTTCTACGACCGCTCGACGCGGATCCTGAACCACAAGATCACTGGCGAGGTGGAGGCCCGGCTCGGCGGCGGCTTCACCGCCGCCATCACGACCGCGCTGCTGCGCGATCCGGATCCTGCCGCGACGCTCATCCTCGGCCGCCCCGTTCCCGGCGCTCCGGCGGGCACGGTCTGCCCTGCCGCGGGACAGCCGGACTGCGCCGCCGCGACGAGCGTGGCCTTCCGCAACGAGTTTCTCGTCGGCGGCAGCGTCTCCTACGAGGCCGATGCCTGGGGCGTCGGGGTGAAGTACATCCCGAACCGCGACCTCGACTCGGGGTTCGACTGGTCGATCATCTCGAGCCTGGACGTCAGGCCGATCGAGAAGCTCTCCTTCAACTTCCAGTGGGTCTTCGATCGGTACTCGACCAGCGCCGGCCCGGCGTTCGCCGGGCAGAACGGAAACATCTGGTGGGCCACGGTCCGGTACCAGCTCACCCAGCCGCTCGCGCTCGGGGCGGGCGTGAAGTGGGTGTCGAACCCGAGCCCCGCGGACGTCAACGGCATCTCCACGCGCAACGACCCGACGGTGCTGCTCAACCTCGATTACCGGACGGTCCTTTTCTAGACCCATGCGCGGACCGCTCCTTCCCTCGCTCGCGCTGCTCGCAGTCGCGGCCACCGCGGCCCGGCCGGCCAGGGCGCTCGCATCGCCGGCCGTCGCCACGCAGGCGCGAAGCTTCGCCCCGGTCAGTGAGGTAGCGAGCGGAAAGGACGGAGTCGAGACGCTCCGGCGCTCCGCCCGCTCGAAGGCGACGGCGCGGAGGTTCGCGGATGCCATCGCGGACTACGAACGGCTTCTTGCGCTCGCACCCGGGGATGGGGATGCGCTCGCCCATGTGGCCCAGCTGCACGCCTGGACCGGCAACTACGACCAGGCGATCGTCCTCTATCGCGAGGCCATCGCCCGGCGTCCGATCGACCCCGGCCTGGAGAGCGACCTCGCCGACGTGCTGACCTGGACGAACCGGCTCGAAGAGGCGGAGCGGCTGTACGAGCGGGTGCTGGCGCGGGACGCTCACCATCACGAGGCGCTGAAGGGGCTCGGCCGGGCCCGCCTCCTGCAGGGCGACCCGGCGTCGGCAGCGATGGTGATCGATCGCGCCCTCGAGCTATACCCCAAGGACGTGGACCTCCACGTCGAGCGCGCTCGCATGCTCTCCCAGAAGGGGCAGCTCGACGGCGCGATCCAGGCGCTGCAGCGCGCGGTTGCGCTCGCGCCGTCCGATCCCGACGTGCTCCGGCACCTCGCCGAGATCTACCAGCAGAAGCAGGACTGGCCGAGCGCCCAGGAGACCTGGCTTCGCGTCGCGCAGCTGGTCCCCGACTCGTCCGAGAGCCACGTCGCGCTTGGGCGCGTCTACCTGGCGGTCGGCAAGCTCTCGCTGGCGCGCCAGCACGCCGGGTTGGCGCTGAGGATGAGCCCGAGCGGCGCCGCCGCCAACCAGCTGGTCGTGGACCTGGACCGCGAGGCAAGGTTGACCCCGGTCCGGACGGCCACCGACTGGGTCGAGCTGCTCGCGTACGCCGCCCTCCTGCCGGTCTTGGTGCTGGTCGTGCGGCGCTCGCGGCGGTCGCTCCGGCGGCGCCCGGCGGCGTGGACCTTCGCCATGTACGTGCTGCCCGGATTCGTCGTCCTCGGCCTCGTCGCCCACTCGATCAAAGGCATTCCCTGGTCGTGGTTCGACGCGCGGGTGTTCGAGGGGGTGAGCGACGTGGTGCTCTTCCTCGGACTCGGCGTCGCGTTCGTCACCGCCCTCCGCTCGGAACCCAAGGTCCGCGAGTTCGAGGGTGACGTGGTGCTGGCGCTCGGCGCGCATCCGGACGACATCGAGCTCGGCTGTGCGGGCTTGATCCTCAAGCTGAAGGCGAGCGGCGCCCGCGTCTACGGCCTCACCTTCACGCGCGGGGAGAAGGGGACGGATCGCCGAGGGCAGCGGGAGGTGGAGACGAAGAAGGCCGCCGATTTCCTCGGACTGGACGGGCATTGGATCCTCGACTTTCCCGACACGGGATTGCAGGAGAGAATCCCGGCGCTGAAAGAAGCGATCGAGTCGAAGATCAAGGAGCTGGGCGCCACCATGGTCCTGACGCACACCGATGTCGACGTGCACGGCGATCATCGCGCCGTGTTCGCGGCGACGCGCGAAGCGGCGCGCTCGGTGCGGACGGTCCTTTGCTACGAGGACGTCTCGACGACGGACCAGTTCAGTCCCAACTTCTACGTCGACGTCACGCACTACATCGACGACCACCTCAGGGCCTGCGCCATCCACCGCACCCAGGGACACCGGGCCTACA
>VBKO01000136.1 GCA_005888115.1 Deltaproteobacteria bacterium | reverse complement strand
CGAACCCGACCCCTTCCTGGAGCCGGGCAAGGAGTTCGTCTTCGTCGCCCGCTTCGACGGAGCGCGTCCGGGGAACCCGCCCAACGGCACGATGGCCGCGCTGACCATCATGACCTACTACTCGCCCGGCGCCCTGCTGCTCGAATAGCAGACCTCGCCGGTCGTGCGTTCTTCATCGTCGAGGCCAACGGCGATGTGACCGCGGACACCACGGCGCCACCGTTGCCGATGACGCTCCACTCGATGCAGTCGTAGCTCGCGCGCAGGTGAGATGAACCGCGCGACTGCAGCAGTCACGAGGCCACGGATGCGAATGGACGACAATGAATCCTTCGAGTGTTGCGGAGCCGCGCCGGTGGTGAAGGAGGCTGCCAGTTCACATCTTGACGCAGGGCGTCCCGACCCGGACGGGACGCGGTGCGTTACCGAAAGACCCCGATTCTGCGACCCGCGCCCGCTCGTACTTCGATCATTGCCTATCGCCCTTTCCAGCGCGGCGGGCGTTTCTCTGCGAACGCCGCCAGGCCCTCCAGGCGATCCTCGCTGCGCAGCGCCTTGTCGTAATGCGCCCGCTCGCGCTCGAGAGCGGCATCGAGCGCCAGGTCCCAGGCCTCCTCGAGCGACGCTTTCGCCGCCGCCACCGCCACCGGCGCGTTGGCGGCGATCTCGTTCCCGATCGCCAGGGCGGCGGACACCGAGTCGCCGGCGGCGCTGATGCGGTTGGCGAGTCCCATCTGCAAGGCCTCCTCGGCATCGACGCGGCGTGCGGTGAGCACCAGGTCGCGCGCACGCGCCAGGCCGATCAGCCGGGCAAGCCGCACCGTGCCGCCGCCGCCGGGAATGATCCCGATGCGAACCTCGGTGAGGGCGATCTGCGCGGCGGGATCGAACACGCGCAAATCGCAGGCGAGCGCCAGCTCGCATCCGCCGCCCAGCGCGAGCCCGTTCACCGCGGCAATCCACGGCTTGGGACACCGCTCCACTTCGCGCAGGCCGGCGTGCAGCTCCACCAGCCACCGCCGCACGTCGTCCTCGCTCCAGCCGCGGCGCTCCTTGAGATTCGCGCCGGCGCAGAACGCGCGGGAGCCCGCGCCGGTGATCACCACGGCGCGCACACCGCCGTCCGCCGCTGCCCGGCGGGCCTCCGCGACCAGCTCCGCTACAAGCGCGCGAGAGAGCACGTTCATCCGCGCTTCGCCGTCGATCGTCAGCACGCGGACTGGCCCGCGATCCTCGGTGCGCAGCTCGGGCATGGTCAGGTCGACGCCGCCGGTCGCGCTTCGCCGGGAGCGCGGCGCCCCAGCGCCGCTTGGAGCCGCCGGCCCGTCAGCTTGTGCCCGATCAGCTCCTGCGCCAGGGCGCCCGCGTCGAGGAGCTTGCCGAGATCGATGCCAGTTTCGATGCCCATGTCGGCGCACATGCTGACCAGGTCCTCGGTGGCCAGGTTCCCCGCCGCGCCTGGGGCGTACGGGCAGCCGCCGGTCCCGCCGATCGAGGTGTCGTAGGTGGCGATGCCCATCTCCATTCCGACCAGGCAGTTGGCGAGCGCCGTGCCGTGCGTGTCGTGGAGGTGGAGCGCGAGTTGCGCGGGCGGGAATTCCTCGAGAAACAGCTCCAGGATGCGCCGGGTCTGCAAGGGGTTGCCCACGCCGATGGTGTCGCCCAGCGAGAGCTCGCCGCAGCCCATGTCGCGCAGCTGCCGCGCGATCTCCAGAGCGCGCTGCGCGTCCACCGCGCCCTCGTAGGGGCAGCCCCAGACCGTGCTGAGGTACGCGCGCACCGAAATCCCGGCCTTCAGCGCGGCGGGGACGATGCCGCGGAACTGCTGCAAGGACTCCGCCACCGACTTGTTGGTGTTCTTCAGGTTGTGCGACTCGGTCGCCGACATGAACACCGCAACCTCCTGGAGGCCCGAGGCGATGGCGCGATCGAGGCCGGTGCGGTTCGGCACCAGCGCGCTGTAGCGCACGCCGGGCAGCTTCGGCGCCCGCTGCGCCACCAGGTCGGTGTCGGCGAGCTGCGGGATCCAGTCGGGCCGGACGAAGCTGCCTACCTCGATGCGCGTGAGGCCCGCCGCGGCGAGCGCCGCGATCAGCCGGACCTTGGCGTCGACCGGCAGGCGCGTGGCCTCGTTCTGCAGCCCGTCCCGGGGTCCGACTTCGACCAGCGTGACGCGCGCGGGGTACACGGTCAGCTCCGCGGGCTCACGTTCGTACGCACCCACTCCGCGATGGACCGGGTGGTCGCGCCGGGCGTGAAGATCTCCGCGACGCCCATCCCCTTGAGCGGCTCGATGTCCGAGTCGGGAATGATGCCGCCGCCGAAGACCACCACGTCCTGCGCACCCTGCTTCTTGAGCAACTCGATCACGGCCGGAAAGAGCGTCATGTGCGCACCTGACATGATCGACAGGCCGATCCCGTCCACGTCCTCCTGCACGGCCGCGGCGACGATCATCTCGGGAGTCTGGTGCAGGCCGGTGTAGATGACCTCGAATCCCTCGTCGCGCAGCGCCCGGGCGATGATCTTCGCGCCGCGGTCGTGGCCGTCTAGCCCGGGCTTGGCGACCAGGATGCGGACCTTGCGTGCCGTGTCGGTCATCGAGGAGAAGATAACCGATGGACGGCGTGTCAGAAAGCTCCCCGCCGCCCTGGACAGTCGAGCGGCTGGTATAAGGTTCGCTCCATGGCCGACAAGGTGCAACTCATCTGGAAGCCCGGCTGAACGGGCTGCATGAAGGCGCGGGAGTTTCTCGCGCGAAAGGTCGGAGACGCCGTCGAGCTACGCAACATCCTCAAGGAGCCGCTCTCGGTCGAGGAGCTGCGCCGGCTTGCCTCGCGAGTGGGCGGCGTGGACGAGCTGGTGGCGCCCAAACGCCGCGCCGAGGCCGAAGGCCTGCAGGGCGAGAAACTCTTGCGGTGGCTGGCGGACGACGGCGCCCGGGTGCGCAGGCCGATCGTGGTCACCGGCAGGAAAGTGACGCTGGGCTTCGCGGAGACGGCGCGGAAGGAGCTCGACGAGTCGCTGTAGGCAGTCTACTTCTCCAAGAGCGCGATCAGCTGCGGGGTCGTTTCGGTGAGCGGCTCATGCAGGCGCGCGAACCGCAGGCCGGCGACGTAGGCGAGAGCTGCGAGCGCGCCAGGCCGGTAGTAGCGGATGTGGAACTTGGCTTCGAGGATCTCGCCGGACTCGAGCCGCACGGTCTTCCGTACGTGGTCCACGGCGCCATCGAAGCGACCCTCCTCGACCACTCGTCCCAGCCCGGGGACCTCGTGCTCGATCTTCACGTGGGGACTCGCCGCGAGGCGGAGCGGGTTGTCGCTGGTCAGCACCAGCGCGCCGCCAGGCCTGAGCACCCGCGCCGCCTCGACCAGCGCCAGCGCGGCGTCCTCCTCGCTGCCGAGGAACATCGAGCTGTAGAAGCAGAACGCGGCGGCCAGGCTGCCCTGGTGGAGCGGCAGAGCGCGCAGGTCGGCGCGGACCAGCGCTGCCCCGGGCGCCTCCGCCCGCGCCTCCGCCAGCAAGAGCCCGCTGCGGTCGACGCCGGTCGCGCGGTGGCCGTACTGGACGAGCTCCCGCAGGTGCCGGCCGTACCCGCAGCCCAGGTCGGCGACGGGCTTGCCGGGCTCGACCTGCGCCAGCTGCAGCGCGGCGTGCACGTCGTCTTGCGCCAGACGGCGGGGAGCTAGCCTTCGAGTCGTCTCCAGGAAGATGCGGTCGGCGTGGCTCATGCGCGCCCAACCATCGCACGGGACTGCGCGCGAATCCGCTGCGGCGATGGGCCGCGTCACGCTATTGTCCGGGGGTCTTTCGACGGGAGCAGCTACGATGCTACATGCGTATGGCCTCGACATCCCCCGTACGCTCGAAGAAATCTGCGATCCCAAGCGGATGGCGCTCCTCGTCTACGACATGCAGGTCGGGGTCCTGGACCAGATCAAGAACGCTCCGGAGATCACGACGCGCGTCCTTCGCGTGCTCCAGGCCGCCCGAACGGCCGGCGTGCGGGTGCTCTTTTTCCGGCACATGTCGCTTCCGAAGGAGTTGATGGGCGTGTTCCAGTTCCGCATGGCGATGGCGTGGCAGCGGGTGGACCGGATCGAGCAAGTCCGACCCTGGTTTCTGCGCGACTCGCCAGGGTTCCAGCTGGCCCCCGGGCTCTCTCCCCTGCCGACCGAAGTCATCTTCGACAAAATCACGATGTCGGCCTTCGAAGGCACGCCGCTGGACATCGTCCTGCGCGACTGTGGGATCAACGCATTCGCGATCGTCGGCGTGGCCATGGAAGTTGGGATCGAGCCGACGGTGCGTCACGCTGCCGACCTTGGTTACATCCCGGTCATCGTCCGCGATGCCTGCGGGGCAGGACACCAGGAAGCCGCCGAACGGTCGATTGCCTGTGTCAGCTATTCGGGTGATGCGATCGTCACCGACGTCGAATCGATCTGCGCCGCCTTCAGCAGGCGGCGCGAACCGGCGGGAGTCCCTACCGGTTAGATGCCTCGAGCGTGGCGCTAGAAGCTACCCTTCTCGCGGTACGCGCCCCAGACCTTGCGGAACACGTCGCACACCTCGCCCAGGGTGCAATACGCCTTGACCGCCTCCAGGACAGGGACCATCAGGTTGTTCCGCTCGTCCCGGCAGGCTGCCTCCACCGCGCGGAGCTTCTCCTGCACGGCAGCCTGGCTGCGAGAGCGCTTCACGGCCTGGAGCCGCTCGACCTGGTCATGCGCGACCTTCTCGTCGATCTTCAGGATGGAGATGGGCTCCTCGCGCTCGGACTTGAAAGAGTTCACCCCCACGATCTTCCGCTCACCCGTCTCCACCTCGCGCTGGAACTGGTACGCGCTCTCGGCGATCTCGCGCTGCGGGTACCCCTCCTCGACGGCGCGGATGATCCCACCCAGCTGCGCGATCTTGTCGAGGATGTGCAGCGCCCGCTTCTCCATCTCGTCGGTCAGGTACTCGACGTAGTAGCTCCCCGCCAGGGGGTCGACCACGCGGTCGACGCCGCTCTCGTGCGCGATGAGCTGCTGGGTACGCAGCGCCAGCTTCACCGACTCCTCGGTCGGCAGAGCGTAGGTTTCGTCCAGCGAGTTGGTGTGCAGCGACTGGGTACCGCCCAGCACCGCCGCGAGCGCCTGCAGGGCCGTGCGCACCACGTTGTTGTACGGCTGCTGCGCGGTGAGCGACACGCCCGCGGTCTGCGCGTGCGTGCGCAGGCTCATGCTGATCGGCTTCGTCGCCCCGAACCGGTCGCGCATGGTGCGCGCGTAGATGCGGCGCGCGGCGCGGAACTTCGCGATCTCCTCGAAGAAGTCGTTGTGCACGTCCCAGAAGAAGCTGAGGCGGGCGGCGAAATCGTCCACGTCCATGCCGCGCTTGATGCACTCCTCGACGTAGCCGAAGCCGTCGGCCAGCGTGAAGGCCATCTCCTGCACCGCCGTCGCCCCCGCCTCGCGGATGTGGTAGCCGCTGATCGAGACCGGGTGCCACCTGGGCATGTGCTTCGCGGTGTACTCGATCATGTCCACCACGATGCGCGTCGCCGGGCGCGGGCCGACCACCCACTCCTTCTGCGCGATGTATTCCTTGAGCACGTCGTTCTGGATGGTGCCGCCCAGCTCGGCCTGCGAGACGCCTTGCTTCTCGGCGACGGCGACGTAGCACGCGAGCGCGAAGATGGCGCTGGCGTTGATGGTCATGCTGGTGGTGACCCGGTCGAGCGGGATGCCGCCGTAAAGGATCTCGAAGTCCTTCAGCGTCGAGACGGCGACGCCTTCCTTCCCCACCTCGCCGCGCGCCAGGGGGTGGTCGGCGTCGTAGCCCATCAGGGCGGGCATGTCGAAGGCGGTGGAGAGCCCGGTCACCCCGTGCTCGAGCAGATACTTGAAGCGCTGGTTGGTGTCCTCGGGCGAGCCGAATCCGGCGAATTGCCGCATCGTCCACAACCGGCCCCGGTACATGGTCGGCTGGGGTCCGCGGGTGTACGGGAATCGCCCCGGGAATCCCAGGTCGCGCTGGTATTTCTCCACGTCCTCCGCGCTGGGCCGGCCGACGTCCGCGGGGGTCAGGAGGTCGGGGACGGGGATCCCGGAGTCGGTATGGAACTCCGTGCGCCGCAAGGGGCTTTTTGCCACCGCGCGGGCCAGGTCCTCCTTGCGCCAGCGCTCCTCCTCGGCTTCCAGGCGGGCGACCGGGTCCTGGTCCTTCGGATGTCTCATGAAGGCGAGATAACACGCGATCCACCCTGCGACCACCAACCCGACGGCCACCTGTCGTCGGGAGTGGGCCGAAGAAGTGGTCCCTGCCCGTCCCGCTCAGCGATCCTTGAGCAGGTCTCGCGAGATCACCACCCGTTGCACTTCGCTGGTCCCCTCGTACAGGGTGCTCGCCCGCACGTCGCGGTAGTGGCGCTCGACGGGAAACTCGTCGATGTACCCGTACCCGCCGTGCACCTGCACCGCGACGTCGCAGACGCGGTTCGCGGTCTCGGTGGCGAACAGCTTCGCCATCGATCCCTCGCGGGAAAACGGACGACCTCGTTCCTTGAGGCCGGCCGCGTGCAAGGCGAGCAGCCGGGCGGCCTCGAGCTGCGTGTCGCAGTCGGCGAGCATGAAGCGGATCGCCTGGAAGTCGCCGATGGGGTGCCCGAACGCGCGCCGCTCCTTGGCGTACTTCACCGAGGCGCGCAGCGCCGCCGTTCCGATGCCCACCGCCTGCGAGGCAATCCCGACGCGGCCGCCATCCAGCGCCGCCATGGCGATGGCGAACCCGTGGCCCTCCTCGCCGAGAAGCTGATCGGCGCGCAGGCGCAGCTCCTCGAACGCCAGCGATACCGTGGACGAGGCGCGCAGGCCCATCTTGTCCTCGCGCTTGCCGAGGTGCAGGCCCTTCTGGCCGCCCTCGACCAGGAACGCCGAGATGCCGTGCGACCCCGAACCGGGTTGGGTCCGCGCCCAGACGATGATCACCCCGGCGCGATCGCCCGAGGTGATCCACTGCTTCTCGCCGTTCAGCACCCATCCCGAGCCGTCCCGCCGCGCCGAGGTGCGCAGCGCCGCCGCGTCCGACCCGCCGGACGGCTCGGAAAGGCCGAAGCTCCCCGCCGCGAACCGGCCGCTGGTCAGCTCGGGCACGTACCTGCGCCGCTGCTCCGGCGTGCCGAACTTGACGATCGTTTCGCCCACCATGTTGGTGACTGCCATGGTCACCGCCGTGGATGCGCAGCCTTGCGCGATCTCCATCATCGCCAGCGCATACGCGACTGCTCCGGCCTGCGCGCCGCCGTACTCCTCGGGGATGTTGACGCCCATCATGCCCAGCTCGGCCAGCTCGCGCAGTTGCTCGGCGGGAAAGCGGCCCTCCCGGTCCAGCTGCGCGGCGACCTGTGCAAGCGCGTCCTGCGCATACCTGCGCGCGGTCTCCTGCACCAGCCGCTGGTGCTCGTCGGCCTCGAACATGGGGCGCGGACACTACAGCGGGGGGCTCCCCCTCGCAGCAAAAAAGGCCCGAGCGCCGTCTCCTTCGCTACTTCTCCAGCGAGACCGCCTGGGGAGGCATCGGTCCGGGCCGCGAAACCACGCGGTACATCTTCTCGAACTCGAGCGCGAGGTCGACCAGCTGCTTGCGCAGAAGCGCCCGATCGATGAGCACGCCGTCGCGCGAGATGAGTCCGAACTCGCGTGCCACCGCGAGCCCCTTGTCGGTCAGCGACCAGCGAGCGTGGCCCTCTTCGCGCAGCACGCCGACGCGGACGAAGTCGTTGATCGCGCGCGCCAGCGAGGTGTGCCAGCGCGCGAGCCGCCGCTCCAGGGGATTCGATTCCCAGTCGCGCGCCGACAACGAAACGATGTCGCGGATGTGCACGTAGATGTCGGAGATCCCCGCGCTCCCGCCCCCGAACAGCATGGCCGAGAGAAGCGGACCGCAGAAGGTCTGCCGCGGAGTAACCCGATCGGGCACCTCCGCGCCCGCGGACCATCCTTCCCTCTGTGCTGCGTGCTGCACGGCCATGTGACCCACCCCCGTGGCGTCCGGCGGCCTATTTCAGCAATGCGTTGGAGATGACCAGACGCTGGATCTCGCTGGTCCCCTCGTAGATCTCCGTGATGCGTGCGTCGCGGAAGTGCCGCTCGACGTCGAGCTCCTTCGAGTAGCCCATTCCCCCGTGGATCTGGACCGCCTTGTCGGCGACGCGGTTCGCCGCCTCGGAGGCGAAGAGCTTGGCCATGCTGGACTCGCGCGTGTGGCGCAAACCCCTATCTTTGAGACTGGCGGCGCGCAGCGTGAGGAGCCGCGCCGCCTCCAGCTCGGTGGCCATGTCCGCGAGCATGAACTGGATGGCCTGGTGCTGCGCGATGGGAACGTCGAAGGTCTTGCGCACCTTGGAGTAGTCGCGCGCTTCCTCGAACGCGGCCCGGGCAATGCCGATGGCCTGCGCGGCGATGCCGATGCGTCCGCCGTCGAGCGAGCTCATGGCGATCTTGAAACCCTCGCCCTCGCCGCCGAGCCGCTGGGCGGCGGGGATTTCCATGTTCTCGAAGAAGATGGTGCAGGACGGGCTGGCGCAGATGCCCAGCTTCTCGTCCGCCTTCTGCTTGAGGAAGCCCGGCGTCGTGGTGTCGACCACGAAGGCGGTGATCCCCTTGGTGCCTTTCGAGAGGTCGGTCATGGTGAAGAGGACGATCGCGTCGGCGACCGGACCGTTGGTGATCCAGTTCTTCGTCCCGTTGATGACGTACGAACGGCCCTTGCGCACGGCGGTGGTGCGCTGCTCGGCCGCGTCGCTGCCCGCCTGTGGCTCGGTGAGGCCGAAGCACCCCAGCTTCTCGCCGGTCGCGAACGGCTTCAGCCACCGCTCCTTCTGCTCGTCGGTGCCGTACTTCAATACCGGGTCGCAATAGAGCGAGTTGTTCACGCTCAGGGTCACGCCCACCGAGGCGCAGCCGCGAGAGATCTCCTCGATGGCCAGGGCGTAGGCCACGTTGTCCATTCCCGCGCCGCCCCACTCGGCGGGGACCGCCACGCCCCCCAGGCCGAGCTCGAAGGCCTTCTTCACGGTGTCGGCGGGATAGCGGTGCTCGCGGTCCCAGCGCCTCGCGTTGGGCCGCAGCTCCTTCTCCGCGAACTCGCGGCAGGTCTCGCGCAGCAGCTTCTGCTCTTCGGTCAAATCGATCTGCATGGAGGAGTAGAGGCGTGCAGCGGGGGCGATGTGGGATTTGGGATAGTACACGGGGTGCATCGCTTCCGCCAACCGGGTCGGTCAACAGGAGGATGTCGGATCGAGCGTACCGCAGCGCGGCATCGAGGGATTTTCCCCGCCACCGGCTGCGCGTCGGCTGTCGGGAAGCTGTGCGTACCCTGTGGGGACGCCCTTCAACCTGCCTGAGCGAGCAGGTTCCGCGCGATCACCATGCGCTGGATCTGCGAGGTGCCCTCGTAGATCTGGAGGAGCTTCGCGTCGCGCATCAGCTTCTCCACCGGATAATCCTTGGTGTAGCCGTACCCGCCGAAGATCTGCACGGCATCGGTGGCCACCGCCATCGCGCTGTCGGCCCCGAACGCTTTCGCATAGCTCGACTCGATCGCGTCGAGCTTTCCCTGGGCGATGCTCCACGCCGCCTTGAGCATCAACAGGCGGGTGGCTTCGTACTTCATCGCCATCTCCGCGAGCATGAACTGCACCGCCTGGAATTGCGCGATGGGCTGCCCGAACGCCTTGCGCTCCAGCGCGTAGCGCCGGGACTCGTCGAGCGCGCGCCGCATGATGCCGGTCGCGCCGGCGGCGATCCACGGGCGCGAGCGGTCGAAGGTCTTCATCGCGATCTTGAAGCCCTCGCCCTCGGCGCCCACCAGGTTGGCGCGGGTCAGCTTCACGTCCTCGAAGAGCACGTCGGTGGTGTTCGACGCGCGCTGCCCCAGCTTGTTCTCTTTCTTGCCGACCGACACTCCCGGCGTGTCGCGCGGCAGCACGAAGCAGGTGATTCCCTTGTGCCGGTCCTTGGGATCGCCGATGCGCGCGAAGGTCGTGTACCAGCTCGCGTAGCCACCATTGGTGATCCAGCGCTTCTGGCCGTTGAGCACGTACTCGTCGCCCACCTTCCGTGCGTTGGCGCGCATGCCGGCGACGTCGGAGCCTGCGTCCGGCTCGCTGCAGGCGTAGGCGGCGAAGACGGGCGCCTCGGTCAGGGCGCCGAGGTACCTCTTCTTCTGCTCCTCGGTGCCCGCCAGGATGAGCGGCATGGCGGCGAGGTTGTTGCCGAGGAGCGTGGTGCCGATGCCCGCGCAGCCATAGTTGATCTCCTCCATCATCAGGACGTGGTCCGTGCAGGAGAGGCCCAGGCCGCCGTACTCGGTGGGGACCTCGGCGTTCATCAAGCCGAGCTCCCACCCCTCCTTGCAGATGTCGATCGGGAACGTGCCGTGCTCGTCGAGCTTCTGCGCGACCGGGATGATGCGCTCCCGGGTGAACTTGCGCGCGGTCTCGACTAGCCGCTGCTGCTCGTCGCTGAGGGCGAAGTCCATGGTGCCCTCAAGCCTACTTCACTTTCCGCGGAACTTCGCGGGCCTCTTTTCGAGGAAGGCGCGCATTCCTTCGGCGCGGTCCTGCGTGTCGAAGAGCAGCGCGAAGGTCTCCGCCTCCTGGCGGTTCGCCGCCCGCAGCGGGATGTCGTAGCCGCGTTCCACCAGGCGCTTGGCACGGGCGACCGCGAGCGGCCCGCGCGTGGCGATCTTCTCGGCGACCTTCCGGCAGTGCGCCATCAGCTCCCCGCGCGGGAGCACCGCATTGACGAGGCCGATCTCCAGCGCCTGCTTGGCGTCGACCATGTCTCCGGTGAAGATGATCTCCTTCGCCCGCAGTTTCCCCACCAGGCGCACCAGGCGCTGCGTCCCGCCGAACCCCGGGGTGATGCCCAGCGTGACCTCGGGGAATCCCACCTTCGCGTTGTCGCTGGCGTAGATCATGTCGCAGGCGACGGCCAGCTCGAGGCCGCCGCCCAGCGCGTAGCCGTTGACCGCCGCGATGGTGGCGCAGGGAATGTCCTCGAGCATCGCGGTGAGCACGTGGCCGAGCTCGCTGAACTCGCGGGCGGTCCAGGGCGTCATGGGCGCCATCTCGGAGATGTCGGCGCCGGCGACGAATGCCTTGTCGCCCGCCCCCGTCAGGATGAGCGCGCGGCTCGACTCGGCAGCCTCGCGGACGGCCTGCAGCAGCTCGCGCAAGGTAGCGCTGTTCAGCGCGTTGAGCGCCTTCGGCCGGTTCACGGTGATCGTCACGATCTGCCCTTCGCGCGACACCTGGATGTTCTGGTAGGCCATCGGGACGCCTCAGTAGGAGTAGAAGCCGCGCTTCGTTTTGCGGCCCAGCCAGCCCGCATCCACGTACTGGCGCAAGAGCGGCGCGGGCCGGTACTTGTCGTCGCCCAGGCCTTTGTGCAGGACCTCGGCGATGTACAAACAGGTGTCCAGGCCGATGAAGTCCGCGAGCGTGAGCGGCCCCATCGGCACGTTGGTCCCCAGCTTCATCGCGGTGTCGATGTCCTCGGCGGAAGCGAGTCCTTCCTGCAGCGCGAAGCAGGCCTCGTTGAGCATCGGGATGAGAATCCGGTTGACGATGAACCCCGGCATGTCCTTGGAAAGGACGGTCGTCTTGCCCATCTTTTCCGCCAGCGCGCGCGTCGCGGCGTACGTGGCGTCGCTCGTCTGCGCTCCGCGGATGATCTCCACCAGCTGCATCACCGGGACGGGGTTCATGAAGTGCATGCCGATGACGCGCTCCGGGCGGTCCACGCTCGCGGCGATGCGCGTGATGGGGATCGAGGAGGTGTTGGTGGCCAGGATCGCCTCGGGCCGCAGCGAGCGCGCCAGATCCTGGAAGACCTTCTTCTTCACCGACTCGTTCTCGGTCACGGCCTCGACGGCGAACTCGGCCTGGGACGCGTCCTGGGCCGCGGATGCTCCCTTGACGCGCGCGAGCGTCGCCCGCGACTCCTCGGCCTTCAGCTTGCCCTTGCTGACGGCGCGCTCGAGCTGGGCGCGGATCCCGGCCAGGCCCTTCTGCACGAGGTCCGGGTCCACGTCCAGGAGCACCACGGAGAGCCCGCTCTGCGCGGCCACCTGCGCGATGCCCGCGCCCATCTGTCCTGCGCCCACCACCGCCAGCGTCTTCACGTCCACGGTGCTTGGCTCCCGGGTAAAGGACCGGGGAGTGTAGATCCCGGTCGGCGGGAGTCAATCGCGCGGTCCGGGCACTTCCGCGCCCGCCGTCCGCTCCTGTACGCTCCGTCCGTGGAGGCGCGCGTCTTCCAGGGCATCGTCGACGATGCGGCGGCGATCTGCGGGGCCTTGCTCGCCGAGCTGCGCGTGCGTCGCGATCTGCTCGGCGAGGAGGGGGTCGAGCTGGGCCTGGCGGCGCTGGGCGGCACGCTCGCCACCGGGAAGGCGCGGCGCGAGCAGACCGCGAAGCGGCTTCGCGAGCTGGCGGACCGCGCTCCGATCCCCGAGGGAGCAGAGGAGAAGTCGCTCCGACTGTCGCGCGTCGCGGCCGAGGTGTCCGAGACGCTGGAGGTGGGGTCGAAGATCGCCCCCGTCGAGCTGTGGTGCGCGGACGTGCCGCTGCTCCTCAACGGCGAGCGCGCCGGGGCGCTCCGCCTGTGGATGGATCGCGAGCCCCGGCGGTCGCTCTTGCGCGCGCTGCGCGGACTCGGGCACGAGGCGGCGGCGCAGCTGGGTCAGGAGCGGGAGCGCCTGCGGGCGCTGCGCGATCTCACGGCGGCGCGGCAGCACCAAGCCGCGCTCGCGGCGGCCGCGGCGCGGCTGCGGCGCGAGACCGAGATGCCCGACGTGACGCGCGTCGTCGGCGAGGAGCTTCGCAAGCTCGGGTTCGAGAGCGCGCTGCTCCTGTCGGAGGCGCGGGGCCTGGTGATCGCGCAGCTCTCGCTGCGCGGTCCGGCGGCCTCCAAGGCACTGGAACTGCTGGGCTTCAAGCGGATGAGCGAGCTGCGCGCGCTGCCGGTCGACCCGGCCCGCTCGCCCATGCTGGGCTCGCTGGTGTCGTCCCCGGAGCCAGTCATCGAAGTGCAGCCCGGGCCGCTCTTGCGCGCGCTGCTCGGACGCAGGGCGCCCCGCGCCGTGCGGGAGAAGCTCATCGACGCGCTGGGCGCCCACGACGTCCTCGCGCTTCCGCTCCGCGGCGCAGCGGACGCCGCGCTGGGGATCCTCATCGCCTGGCCGCAGCACGAGGGCGAGCCGGACCTGGGCGCGCTGAGCGCCTTCTCGCTGCAGGCCTCGCTCGCCCTGGAGCGGGCGCGGATGCGCGAGAAGGTGCGGGAGCAGGCGCAGATCATCGAGCGGGCGGTGGAGGAGCGCACCCGCGCCCTGCGCGACGCCAACGAGCGCCTGCGCGAGGCCGACCGCCGCAAGGACAACTTCCTCGCCAACGTCTCGCACGAGCTGCGCTCGCCCTTGGTGACCATCCTCGGCTACACCGATCTCCTGCTGGGCGACAAGCTGGGCCCCATCTCGGACCGGCAGCGGCAATGCTTGCAGATCGCGCGCAACTCGGGGCGGCGCTTGCGCGCCTTCATCGAGGAGCTGCTCGACTTCTCGCGCTTCGAGCTGACGCGCGACACGATGACGCTGCACCCGTTCTCCATCAAGGAGGCGGTCGCGCAGGCGGTCGCCGGATTCGCGCCGCGGTTCCTGGAGCGGCGCATCAGCGTGCGGCAGCGGGTCGCGCGCGGCTCGCCGCCCGTGCTGGGCGACCGCGACCGCGTGCTGCAAGTGCTCGCCAACCTGATCGCGAATGCCGAGCGCCACCTGCGCGACGGCGGCCGCATCGTCGTTTCCGCCGAGCCCAAGCCTGGCTTCCTGCTGGTCTCGGTCCAGGACAACGGGACCGGCATCGCCCCCGAGCACCTGGAGAAGATCTTCGACCGCCTCTACCAGGTCGGGGACGTGAAGACGAGCCGCGCGGCGCGCGAGGCGGGCCTCGGGCTGGGCCTGAACATCGTCAAGTCGATCGTCGAGGCGCACGGCGGCGAGGTGAGCGTGCAGAGCACGGTGGGAAAGGGCTCCACCTTCTCGTTCACGTTGCCGCTCGCCGACGTGAAGAACCTTCCGGAGATCACGCCGCCGCCCATCGCGCCCGATCTGACGAAGCGGCCTGGCTAAGCGCTTCCAAAAAGGCGCTCCCCGAGCTAGTTACCCACGTGCCCGGTTTCGGTCCCCCGCGAAGAAGTGGAGTCTAGTTCAACCGGTTGAACTAGCTGTCCGGTCCGAAAC
>VBKO01000387.1 GCA_005888115.1 Deltaproteobacteria bacterium | reverse complement strand
GGGACCTTGTAGCGCCGCATCTGCCGGTCGACAGTGATCGACTGCGACTGGACGCCGGAGACCGAACAGAGCACCAGGATGGCGCCGTCGAGCACGCGCAGCGCGCGCTCCACCTCGATGGTGAAGTCGACGTGCCCGGGAGTATCGATGATGTTGATGTTGTGTGTCGGGCGAGAGCGGTCCGTCGCGTCCCACTCGCAGTACGTGGCCGCCGACTGGATGGTGATCCCCTTCTCGCGCTCCAGATCCATCGAGTCCATCTTGGCGCCGACCGCGTCCTTGCCCTTCACCTCGTGGATCTGGTGAATGCGCCCCGTGTAGTACAGGATGCGCTCCGACAGGGTCGTCTTGCCCGAATCGATGTGGGCCGAGATGCCGATGTTGCGGATGAAGTCGATGTTCGCCACGTCTGCCTTGCCTTCCTGAAGCCCCCTCCGGAAAAAGGGGCGCTGCCACTAACAAGAATCGGTGCGGAAAATCAAGCGCCCGGACGCACAGCTGGCGACCGAGTCTGCCATCGCAACGCGTGCCGGGCGACTTCTTGGATGCTTCGCGGCACGTTTGGTTCCGGGGAAAACAACGCGCCGCGCCGCTGCAATCCCTCTCGGATGACGGCGGGTTGGGTGCGGGCAACCGTAGGGCGGGCGAGCCGCCGAGCATCCGCCGGCCAGGAGAAACAATCTTTTGCACGGATGACCCACATCGAGCTCTTGCAGGAGACGGGGTACAGGCGGGTCGGTTCGCCGAAAAGCGGTTTTCGTTTCGCCGGCGCCCCCGTGCGCGAGGTGTCCCGCCTGCGCTCCCTGCGGATTCCTCCGGCCTGGACCGACGTCGCCATCAATCGCAACCCGCGCGCGAAGCTGCAGGCGGTCGGGCGCGACAAGAAGGGCCGCTGGCAGTACCGCTACAGCGAGGGCGCGGTCCGCGTCCGCGAGCAGAAGAAGTATGACAGGCTGCTCGCGTTCGGCCGCGCGCTGCCGCTGATGCGCAAGGCCGTCGATCGCGACATGCGGCTGCCAGGGCTGCCGCGCGAGAAGGTGATGGCGTGCATCCTGCGCATCCTCTCGACCTGCTTCATGCGGCCGGGCAGCGAGGCCTACGCGAAGGAGAACGGCAGCTTCGGCATCGCCACGTTGCAGAACCGGCACGCCAGCGTCCTGGGAGACACGGTGCGGTTCCACTACCGCGGCAAGGCCGGCAAGGAGCAGGTCAACGAGCTGCGCGACCGCCGCGTGGCGCGGATCGTCCGCGAGTTGAAGAAAGTACCGGGTAAAGACCTCTTCCAGTACGTCGCCGAAGACGGCACCGTCGTGAACGTCCGCCGGCGGCACATCAACAACTACATCAAGGAAGTGATGGGCGAGCGCTTCTCGGCGAAGGACTTCCGCACCTGGGCCGGGACTCTGATCGCAGCCTGCGCCCTGGCTCGGCTCGAAGGGGAGGAGATCGAGGGCCGCACCGACCGCCGCAAGCTGATCGTCGCCGCGGTCAAGGAGACCGCGGCCCAGCTCGGCAACACTCCGGCGGTGTGCAGGTCCAGCTACATCTGGCCGTCCGTGCTGCACAGCTTCGAGAAAGGGACGGTGCTGAAGACCTACTTCAAGACGATGGAGGAGCTGATCGCGGCGCGCAGCAACAGGGCGGAACGGGCGTTGCTCGAGCTGCTGAAGACGGGCCGATCGGCGGCGGCGGAGTTGCCGAACCGGCGACGCGAGACCAAGACGAGCCGACGCATGCGGCGAAGCCCGCGGGCGCGCCGGCTGGCGAAGGCGTTCACCCTGCACTGATGGTGCGCGCCGAAAGATTGCGCCCTCCCCCGCGAGACCTAGAACAGACGCGGTTCATGGGCCCCCATGCATCCGCCGACGCCCGCGCCGTCCTCGACGCCATCCGCCGCATCGTCCGGCTCCTGCGTCAGTCGGCGCGCGCGACGGAGCGGCGCACCGGGATGTCCGCCGTGCAACTCTTCGTGCTCCAGCAACTGCGCAGCGCCGGCGGCGCACTCACGCCCGGCGAGCTTGCGGAGCGTACGCTGACGCACCAGAGCTCCGTCTCGGTGGTCGCGCGCCGCCTGGTGGATGGAGGCCTGGTGAAGCGGCAGCGGTCGCCGGCGGACGGTCGTCGCGTCGAGCTCTCGCTGACGCCGGCGGGCCGCGCCGCCGTGCGCCGCAGGCCGAGGCTGGCGCAGGAGCAGCTCATCTCCGCCGTGGACCGGCTGCCGTTAGCGGATCGCCAGGCGCTGGCGCTGGGCCTGCGGGAGCTCGTCCGGGAGCTGGGCATCGGCGGCGCGAGAGCGCCCATGTTCTTCGAAGAAGGAGCAGGAAGTGCCGAGTGAGATCGTCAGCGGGCAGACCACGGAGGGATTGCCGGTCGCGCCTTCCCTCGGCCCGTCGCTGTCGGAGGCCCGGGTCCCCCCGGAGCGCGCGCTCGTGGATGGCCGCGTCGTATACATCTGCGTCCTCTCCATCCTGATCGCGGGCGCGGCGGGATTCGTTGCCCAGGCGCTCACCCGCCTGATCGGGCTCGTCACCAATCTCTCCTTCTACGGAACGATCTCCACGGTCTTCACATCGCCTGCGGCGAACCGTCTCGGTCCGCTGGTGGTCCTGGTGCCGATCGCCGGGGCCGTGGTCGTCGGCCTCATGGCGCGCTACGGCTCGGCCGCGATCCGCGGCCACGGCATTCCCGAAGCGATGGAGCAGGTGCTCCTGAACAAGAGCCGCATCCCGGCGCGGATCACGCTGCTGAAGCCAGTGTCGGCCGCGATCTCCATCGGCACCGGGGGCCCGTTCGGCGCGGAGGGCCCGATCATCGCCACCGGCGGCGCCGTGGGCTCGCTGGTCGGGCAGCTCCTGCACACCACCGCCGTCGAACGGAAGACGCTGCTGGCGGCGGGAGCGGCCGCCGGCATGGACCTGTTGGCCGCACACCGGCGCCGGCTGGACGAGACGCACGTGACCGAGCAGAACCTGAGCTGGTGGCCGCGGGGGTGATTGGGTTTGAAACACGAAGGGCCGCTCCGTCGCCGGGAGTGGCCCCTCGCGAGAGTCAAGGAGAGTCGCTTCAGTGCTTGCGCACGTTCTGCGCTTGTAACCCTTTCGGACCCTTGATGATGTCGAACTCCACGCGATCGCCTTCGCTGAGCGAGCGGAAGCCGTCCATCTGGATGGCGGTGTGATGGACGAAGACGTCCTCGCCGCCCTCCTGCGAGATGAAGCCAAACCCCTTGCTGTCGTTGAACCACTTCACCGTACCCTGCGCCATGAAGAACCTTCTCTTTGTTACGGACGGGTCCGCCGCCCTGTGGTCTGGGGGCGAGCCTGCGCCCGCCGGGACGGATGGGTAGCAGGACTTTTGCCGGAGAGTCAAACCTCACGCGGCCAGGTGCAAGCCCAAGGGCAACGCCTCGCCGAACACCCGCTGCTCGTCCTTCTCCCCGAGCGCACGCGCCTCGCGGATAGAGAGGGCCCAGTCCTCGGGCGCGGCGGAGCGCTCCAGTCGCGCTGCGGCCCGCTCGCGCGTCTCCTCGTCCAGGTCCCGGGCGCGGTCGCCCGACCGCCGGGCGATCTGTGCGATGGCGAACGGCGCGTCCTCGACGGCGCCGAAGTCCAGCGCAAGAAGGCGAGCCAGCCATTCGCTGGCCACTTCCGGGGGAACGGCGTAGTGCGCGGCACCCGCGACGGGAATGCGCGCGCCCAGCCGGCCCAAGGCCCAGGCGACACCGGGAGCGCGTCCGGCGGACAGCCTCTCCAAGAGCCAGGCGCCGGCTTCGATCTTCCGGTCCACCGGCAGCCGCTCGAGGGCGCCGAGGAGCCGCACCATCTCGTCGATGCCGAGCCCCGGAGCTTTCTTCGCCGGGTTCGCGACCCGCTGCTTCGGCGCGGGCTTCAAGTGAGGAGCGATGGCTTCGAAGAGCGCCAGATGGGCTTCGTCCGGCAGCCCCGCTGCGATCCGCCGCCAGAGCACCCACCAGGCCGCCCAGGCCGCGGACTCCTTGTGGTGGGTCAGCCCCTGCGAAAAGAGGGTCCACGCCTGCTCGACCCGCCATGAGTCGAGAGGCGCGCCAAAGCCGGGCCGCAGCAGGAAACCGCAGAGCGAAAGGAACATGCGCTCGTGGTCCGGGCTGCGCCGCCGCTTCTGCGCCCCGGCCCAGAGCACGCCCCAGAGGTCACTGCCGAATACGATCTGGAGCTGCTCGCGGGCCGCATCGATGTTGCGCGGGAGCTGCGAGACGCCGCCGGATTCCCGCGCTTCGCCCCGAAGCTGGAACTCCAGCTTCCAGCGCTGCGCGCCTTCGCAGAACACCTCGAGCGTGCCGATCTCGGTGAGCACGGCCTTCAGCCGCACCGGAGCGGTCCCTTCGCCGGAAATGACGGTCTGCAGCGGCGGCAGCTCGGCGAGCTCTTCGTCCACCACCAGATCGCCGGCGCGCTCGGGACGGAATCCGGCCGACGCGAACAGGCGGAACCGGACCGGGCGCCCGAGCACCAGTGAGAAGTCGCGGTCGAGCGTCTGTTCGACTCCCTCCGGCGCTCCCCGCGGAACCACGCAGACGGCTTGGCCGCCGTCTCCGACGCCGACGTA
>VBKO01000386.1 GCA_005888115.1 Deltaproteobacteria bacterium | reverse complement strand
AGAAGGTCACCGTCGCGGTGCCCAGGTCCGGCTGCTTCATCACCAGCGCCACGGGGATGAGGACGAAGAGGAACGGGCGCCACAGATCGAAGAGCCCGTATTGCCCCTTGCGCGCGGAGACGTCGTCCCGGGAGAAATAGCGCGCCATCAAGATGATCAGCGCCAGCTTGACGAACTCGCTGGGCTGCAGCTGCATGGGCCCGAGCTGCAGCCAACGCCGCGCGCCGAGCACCTTCTTCCCCCGGAACGCGACGGTCGCCAGGAGCGCCAGCGCCGCGAAGTACGTCGGCCAGGCGGCAGTCGCGAGGAACCGGTAGTCGATGAACAGGAACGCTCCCACCGCGATGATGCCCAGCAGCATCCACTTCGACTGCGCGAGCCACATCGGGTTGACCGCGTTCTTGGTCGCGCTGGCGAGGTTCCACACGCCCAGGGCGCAAATGACGACGGTGCACAGCACCAGCGGCCAGTGCAGGTGATCGAGCTTCTTCTCCGTCATCACGGACATCTACTGCACCGCCTTCATCGCCACGGCGTCCCTCTTCTTCAGCTCGAAATACGCCTTCACCACCTTGGCCGCCGCCGGCGCAGCCGCGTCCGCACCCCACCCGCCGTGCTCGTTCAGCACCACCACCACCACCTCCGGGTCGTCGGCGGGCGCGATGGCGGCGAACCAGGCGTGGTCGCGCGAGAGGTACACCTGCGTGGCCGGGTCGAGCTTCTGCTTCTGACCCAGCTTCATCACCTGCGCCGTGCCCGTCTTGCCCGCGAACTTTACGTCGGCAAGGCGCGACCGGTAGGCGGTCCCGCCCGGCTCGTTGACCACCGCGAAGAGGCCCTCGCGAATCGCGGCCAGGTTCTCTGGCTTGACGTCGAGCTTCCCCTCGCGGCCGTTGTTGACGTCCGGCTGCGGCTGGAATTCGCGGACCCCCTTGCCCTCCGGCGTCTCGATTCGCCGGACGATCTGCGGCGTCCACACCGTGCCCCCGTTGGCGATGGCCGCGTAGGCGACCGCCTGCTGCAGCGGCGTCACGTTCACCTCGCCTTGCCCGATCGAGGCGTTGATCGCGTGCGAGCGCTCCGAGCCGGTCGAGGGGTGGATGCTTTTCGAGTCGGGGATGATGCCGGGGATCTCGCGTCCCAGGTCCAGCCCGGTGGGCTGGCCGTACCCGAGGCGGTGCGCCATGCCGCTGATCGCGTCCAGTCCGACCCGGTCGCCCAGGGCGTAATTGAACGCGTCGCACGAGACCTGCAGCGCCGAGCGCACGTTCAGCGCACCGTGGCCGGTCGGTTTGTCGCAGCGCCAGCGGTGGTTGCCCATCGTGTAGCCGCCGTTGCAGAACAGCGTCGAGGTCGGGGTGATCTCTCCCTCCTCCAGGCCGGCGAGCGCGGTCACGACCTTGAAGGTCGAGCCCGGATGGTAGTTCTCGTTCATCACCCTGTTCAGCATCGGCTTGAGCGTGTCCTCGTTCAGCTTCTGCAGCTCGGCGCGGGTGATGCGGCCGGACATCTTGTTCGGGTCGAACGAGGGCCGCGAGAGCATGGCGAGGATGAAGCCGGTCTTCGCCTCCATCGCCACCACGGCGCCGGCGCGGCCCAGGAACGCCCCGTCGGCCGCCTCCTGCAGCCGCTCGTCGAGCGAGAGCACCAGGTTGTTCCCGGGGAGGGCGGCGATGAGGCGCTCGCTCTCGGGAATGAGCAGCTCGTCCATCTCCTTGCCGAGGTGCTGGCCGCGCGCGTTCACCGCGATGTTCTCGCGCCCGTCCTGGCCCCGCAGCTCGCGCTCCCAGCGGCGCTCCAGTCCGCGCCGCCCGATCGTCTGGCCGCGACGGAAATCGTCCGGCTTGTCGTCCAGCTCCTCGGGCGTGACCTCGCTCATGTAGCCGATGACGTGGCCGAGGCTGCTCCCCACCCGGTAATTGCGGTGCGGAGTGGGGATGAGGTCCACGCAGGAGAGCTCGCTGCGGTGCGCCTCCAGCACGTCGACCTGGTCGCGGGGGATGTCCAGCTCGACCAGGTAGGGCTTGAACTTCTCCAGCTTGTCCTTCGAGGTCCAGGAGCGCTGGTAGTCCTGCTTCATGCGCTCGACGTCCTCGGCGGTCATTTCTAGATACGTGGCGAGCTTGGTCATCACCTCGTCGCGCTCCTTGCCCTTGCAGAACGCCGGGGTGAGGAAGACGTCGAACGAGGGCCGGTTGTCGACCAGGATGCGCCCCTGGCGATCCTTGATCATGCCGCGGTCGGCGGGGACGAAGAGCGACTTGCGGAAGTTGCTCACCGACTGCGCGCTGTACTCGTCGCCGCGGAGGATCTGCAGCTGGTAGAGGCGCACGGTGAGGACCAGCATGGCGCAGACGACGACCAGGGCGCCCAGCGCGGTGCGCGGACGCAGCTCCCGGATCTCGTCGGCGTCGCGGCGGACCAGCCCCAGCATCGACGGCATCAGCGCACCAGGGTAGCGTCGGAGACCGGCACCAGCGCCTTGTCGAGCCGGCGGAGCACCGAGAAGACCGCCGGAGCGGCGATGGCCGTGCCCAGCGCGCTCCAGAAGAGCGGCACGAACTGCAGCACCAGGCCTTCGCTTCCGGGGGCGACGAAGTAGAACAGCACCGCCGCCAGCGAGGAATGGATCAGGCTGGCGGCGAACGCCACCGCGGCGGACTGCGGGCCGCCGTCCGTCTTGATCGCGCTGCCCGCCAGCCGGATCACCACGAAGGTGAGCACGGCCAGGAACGTGTAGAGGCAAGGCGGCGTCGCCGAGGTCAGATCGGAGAGGTAGCCGGCGGCGAGCGAGAGCGCCGCCCCCTGCACCACCTCGTCGTTGAGCGCGAGGTACAGCACCACGGAGAGCAACAGGTCGGCGCGGGCCGCCTTGAGGTGGAAGAGGAAGGGTACCGTCGATTCGAGGATCGACGCCGCCACGCAGACGAGGAGCACCAGGCCGTTGCGCGGCGTCACTGGGGCGCCCCGATGGTCGAGGCATTGACCACGCTGGACGGCGGCGGGAGGTGGCCGAGGACCACCATCACTTCGTCCAGGCGGGAAAAGCTCACGGCCGGGACCACGTCGGCGGCGGTGAACATCCCGGTGGGGCGCTTGGCCACGTTCACCACGCGCCCGATCGGCAGCCCCTTGGGGAAGAACCCCGGACCGCCGGCGGTGAGCAGGAGATCGCCGTCCTGCAGATCGTCGGTGCGCAGCGCGTACTCCAGCTTGCAGCGGGTGAAGTCACCCACTCCCTTGACGGTGCTGCGGCCTCGGGTGCGCTGCGAGACGGCGGGGACCGCGGAGGTAGGGCTCAGGATGAGCTGCACGTCGGCGTAGTGCGCGGTGGCGACGGCCACCTGCCCGACCACGCCCTCCGGAGCGACCACGGGAGCGCCCTGCGCCACGCCGTCGGCCGTACCGCGCGCGATGCGCAGCACGTGGCTGTGCGGCGAGGCGCCCACCGCGATCACTTCGGCGACCAGGTAGCGGGTCGGGCTCTGCCGGTCGGCGTACTCGAGCAGGCGCTTGAGGCGCTCGTTCTCCGCCTTCACCTCGAACAGGGCGCTCGCCTCGTTGTGGTCGTGCAGCACGTCGCGGCGCAGGCGCAGGTTCTCCTCGCGGACGCCGCGCAGCGCGACGTACCCGTGCCAGGCGTCCTGCACGCCGTTCACGGCCATCACGATGGCTTTCTCCACCGGCGCGGTGAGCGCCAGGACGGCGCGGTCGAAGAGGTTGTGGCTCATCGGCTTGCGCGCCTTGGCGGCGAAGATCGCGAACGGCAGGGCCAGCAGGAAGGCGACGAAGACCGGCTCGCGGTAGCGTCTTAGGAGGGAGCGCACGGCTACCCGTGAAAGGAGCGCCGGATGGCGCGCATTCCCGGTTTTCCTGCTTGCATCACAGACTTGGTTCTCCTACCCTGTCAAGCTTTCAAGCGGCTGTTCGTACAGCATTTTCGCGCGCATTTCCGGCGCTTGCAGGAGCGTTCCCCACATGCTCGACGTGATGCGGTCCAACGCCCGCTCGTCCTTGATCGTGCTCATCTTCGGCGCAATCATCGTGACCTTCATCTTTTCGTTCGGCCGCGGCTCGTCGGGCTACCGCACGCGGACTCCGGAGACCTGGGCCGCGAAGGTGAACGGCGACGTGGTCACGGCCGGCGACTTCGCCCAGGCGTACGCCTCGCGCTTCCGGCAGATCTCGGCGCAGCGGGGCGGCAAGTACACCGTGGACAACGCCAAGCAGGACGATCTGAAGCGGCTGACCCAGTTCCAGCAGAACGGGAGCTTCGACTTCGATTACTACAAGCGGCTCGTCGAGAACGGGTACGGCATGAGCGTCGCGCGGTTCGAGGACGCCTGGCGGCGCGACATGCTGCGCACCAAGGTGCTGCAGTCGGTGCTCAACGGGGCGCAGGTCTCCGACGACGAAGTGCGGGCGTGGTACGTGGCGCAGCACGAGAGCGCTTCGATCGGGTACGTGAAGTTCACCGGCTTCATGTTCCGCGACAAAGCGCAGGCGACCGATGCCGAGGCCGAGGAGTACGCCAAGGCGCATGCCCGGGAGATCGAGGCCGCGTACGAGAAGGACGCGAAGACCCGGTGGACCCAGCCGCCCGCCGTGAAGGTACGAGTGATCACGGTGCGGGTACCGCCCGGCTCCACCGCCGAGCAGGAGCAGGCGGCCCGCTCGCGCATCGAGGCGGCGCTCGCCGAAGTGAAGGCGGGCAAGGACTTCGCCGCGGTGGCGAAGGAGAAGAGCGAGGACGCGACCAAGGACAGCGGCGGCGACCTGGGCTTCGTCTCGCGCGGTGCGTCTCCGTACGGCAAGACGCTCGAGGACGAGGCTTCGAAGCTCGAGCCGGGGCAGCTCTCCGCCGTCTTCAAGGACCGCACCGGGTTCCACCTCCTCAAGGCCGAGGAGAAGAAGCCGGAGCGGGTGCAGCCGCTCAGCGAGGTCCGCAACCAGATTGCGCAGGAGCAGCTGCGCGCGCAGAAGGGCGCCGAGCTGGCCAGGCAGAAGGCGCAGGAGGCGTTGGTCACGCTCAAGGGCGGCAAGCGCCTCGAGGACCTCTACCCGGCGAAGAAGACCGAGCCCGGGCAGTTCGATTTCACCAGCTTCACCACGCCGCAGGCGCAGGAGACCGAGCCGTTCCACCCGGTGGGCGGGTACGTGCCTGGCGTCGGCCTCGCGCCC
>VBKO01000307.1 GCA_005888115.1 Deltaproteobacteria bacterium | reverse complement strand
GATGCGCAGGCCTGCGAGGGCCAGGCTCCGCCCGAGCAGAAGTAGGCGTAGATCCTGCACTAACGACGTGTTTGCCTTGTGGCCGCGTAGCTCAAGCGCCGTCCTGATGCAGCACTTGCTTTTAGCAAGTACACGTGGGACAAGAGCTTGCGAAAAGCAAGCCGCCGAGAGCGTGGGATGAAACGTCGTCATCGAAAGTCCGACTGCCCTGTGCACTTCGCCCTCGAAGTGTTCGGCGATGCCTGGACGCTACTCATCATCCGCGACCTGATGTTCAAGGGACGAAACAGCTACACCGACTTTCTCCGCGCCGAGGAGGGCATCGCGACGAACGTGCTCGCCGACCGCCTGGTGCGTCTCGAAGAGGATGGAGTCCTCGAGAAGGAGGGTCCCCCCGGCGGCGCGTCAACCAGTCGGTATCGACTCACATCGAAGGGCATCGACCTCTTGCCGATCATGCTCGAGATCATCGGCTGGAGTGCGAAGTACGACCCGAAGACGGCCGCCGATCGGGGCTTCGTGCGCCGGCTTCGCAGGGAGCCGACCGAGCTCGCGGCGGAGATCCGGTCGCAGCTCATCGATCGCCGCTCGGAGGCGGAAGCGTCGCCTCGGCGAGCCAAAGGTGCTCGCGCATCCAGCCGGAGGAAGACCAAGGAAAGGGAGGTGTCCTCATGACCGTGTTGGAGAACTCGATCCGTATCAACGCGCCGCCCGAGAAGGTCTGGTCCGTGCTCGCGTCGCTTGGCACGCTCGACCAGTACGATCCGGGGATCAAGAAATCGGAAGTCGTCTCGGTCCCGAGGGAGGGGCTGGGTTCTGCGCGCAGGTGCGATCTCACGCCCGGCGGGTGGTTCAAGGAAAAGGTCGTAGTCTTTCAGCCCCATGAGTTGCTCACCTTCGAGCTCTTCGAGTGCACCTTGCCGGTACGCCGGCTGAAACACAGCTACACGCTCACTCGGGAGGGTGACGCAACGCTCGTGCGGCAACGCATGGAGTACGAGCTGAAGTTTGGCCCCATCGGCAAGCTGATGGACGCGATCATGGTCAGGAAGAAGTGGGACGCCGGCATCAAGGGTTTCTTCGCCGGGCTCAAGCACTACGTCGAGACTGGACGACGCCCGTCGGCAACGGTGTAGCCGGACATGGCGTACGACGGGACGCTCGCTGACCGCATCCGCCGAGCCGTGGGACCGCGCGCGGACGTGACCGAGAAGAAGATGTTCGGCGGCCTGGCGTTCCTTCTCGACGGGCGGATGTTCTGCGGCATCGTGAAAGACGACCTCATGGTGCGTGTCGGCCCCGAGCGCTACGAGGCTGCGCTCGCGGAGGCGCACGTGCGCCCGATGGACTTCACCGGGCGGCCAATGAGCGGCTACGTCTTCGTGGGGCCGGGCGGCACCCGGACCGAGAAAGCGATCAAGAGATGGGTCGACCAGGGCGGGACCCTCGTCGCCACACCCGACGGCGGTGCCACGAAGAAGCCCAAGAAGGCACGCGCGAGCAAGCGGTAGCTCTCAATGCCCCGGTTTAGCCAGCCGCCTTTGCAGCAGTTGCCGCACCGCAGTTGAGGGCGCAGCGGTCAGCGCCTGGTCACGATGCCTTTCCGCCGTGGCTGCGTTTCCCGCGCGGCGGTGCAGGTCCGCCAAAACGGCCCCCCACAGGTAATGCCCATCCAGCCAGGCGGGCGGCACTACGCCATCGAGCACCGCGAGCCCCGCCTGCGGCCCGCGCCCCTGCGCCACCGCCACCGCGCGGTTGAGCGTGTGAATGGGTGATGGGTCGATTCGTTCCAGCATGGCGTACAGCTCTGCGATCTCATCCCACCGGGTGTCCGCGAACGACGGAGCAAAGCAGTGCTCGGCGGCGATGCCAGCTTCGGCGTGAAAACGCGTGAGCTCATCTCCTTGGCCCGCGCGCGATAGCCACGACGCGCCCTCACGCAGGTGCTCTGCGTCCCAACGGCTGCGGTCCTGCTCCTCCAGAAGCAGCAGGCCACCGGTGGCGTCTTGGCGCGATGCCAGGCGGGCGGCGTGCAGGTGCATCAGGGCCAGCAGAGCGAAGGTCGGCGGCGCGGCGCCCACGGGGTGGGTGGCCAGCAAGGTGCCCAAGCGAATGGCCTCCTCACACAATTCGGCCCGGATGGCGTGTTCGGCGTGCGTGGACAGGTAGCCTTCATTGAACAGCAGGTAGATGACGGCGTGGACGCTGGGCAAGCGCGAGCGGAGCGATTCCAGCGGCGGCGTTTGCGTCTCTATCTCACCTTGGCGCAGCCGCTCACGTGCGCGGGCCAGGCGCTTGTAGACGTTGGCCTCGGTGGTGAACAAGCGGAACGCGATCTCGCCGGTGCTGAATCCGCACAGAGTCTTGAGGGCCAGCACCAGGCGTGATTCCTGGGGGATCTTGTCGTCGCAGCAGACGAACAGCATGCGCAAGAGTTCGTCGCGGACTTCGCCGGCGAACGCCGGTGAGATGGGATCTTCGCCGCCGTCGGCGCCCTGGTCCGCGGCGCCATCCAGGATGCGCTGCTGCCCCTGGCCCTTTCGCAGAACTCCCAGCAGTTCGTTGTGCGCCACACGGTACAGCCATGCGCTCGGGTCGGCGGGAATGCCGCTGGCCGCCCACGCGGTCAAAGCTGCCAACAGCGCGCCCTGCACGGCATCCTCTACCGCTTCGAGATGGGGAAGCCCCACGCGGCGGGACAGTATCGCCACCAGCCGGCCGTATTCGTGCCGGAAGTAGTGTTCCACCAATCCAGGCGGTGATGCGGGGTCTCCTGGCCCGCGAGGTTGAGACGGCGTGCTCACATCTTGGCGCCCGCCATTTCGCGAATTTCCAGCAACGCTCCCGGGGCATGGACGGCCGGACAGGCCCTGACCAGCTCGACCGCGCGGTCGTAGTTCTCCGCGGAGACGATCATGTAGCCGCCCACGACTTCCTTGGCCTCCACGAATGGCCCGTCGGCCACCCCGGACGCGGTCACCAGACGCCCGTTTGATTTGAGCTTGTCTCCCTTGTCCAGGATGTCGTCTTTGAACTTCTCCATCCAGGCCTTGTAGGCGCCATACATCTGCTGCATCTGTTCGGGTGAGGGGCGGCTGCCCTGGCCGCCGGAAGGCTGATTCCTGGCTAGAACTAGGTACTTCTGCTTTGACATCGGGTGTCTCCTTGGTTTGTGGGGCGGCAGGCCGCCCCAGTGTCCCTTTGATGATGCGCGAGGGGTCCCGGTTTGGACACCCGCGGCTGACGATCTATCTGGCGTTGCCGGCCCACGGCTACTCCCGCCACACTCCGACGAACTCGAAAGCCTCGCGCGCGAGCTTCAGCCAGTCGACCTTCGTGCGCGGAGCGAAGACCGACTTGCCAACCTTGAGCCCCTCGGAGCCGAACATCTTGCTGCGCGACACGCCGGGCTCACTTCCGAGAGCGTCGACGACCTTGGCGAAGTCGCGGATCACTTGGCACCCTCCGCGTGCTTCACCAGTGACGCGAACACCTCGTCGAGAGTCGAGGTGAGCTTGCGCTTCATGACGAGGTTGTCGAGGAGCCACCCGACGGGGCCGAACTTCACCTTGTACTCGAGGGACTGCGTGATGCGTGTGGTGGCCCCGGCCGGCTCGAGGCGCGTGACCCAGCGCATGAAGTGGATCGGCCAGTCGCTTTCGGCCACCTCGAGACCGACTGCGCGGCCATCCTCCCAGTGGGTGACCCGCTCGACGACTCTCCCCTTGGGCACGAGCTCGCAGGCACGCTCAGCGCCCACACCCGTGCGCCGTGCTCCTCGGACCGTCGCAGTCCGGACCGTGGGGTTGTAGCGCTGGACCGCCTCGAGGTCGGACAGCAGAGCCCAGACTTTCTCGGGCGGGCAATTGGCTTGCACTTCGTGATGGATGGTCGTCATCGGCACTCTACAAGTGGATACTTGTGGTGTACCACGAGACCTCGTGATACACAAGTGTACACTTGTGAAGAGAGTCGAACGACAGGCAGCCCTTGCACTCAAGGCGCTCGGCGAACCGAGGCGCGTGGGGATCTTGCGCGTCCTCAAGGCTGGGCCTCGCTCGGTCGGTGAGATCGCCGCCGAGGTCGATGTCACGCAGCAGGCGGCGTCGCAGCACCTCGCGGTGCTCGGCAAGGCGGGCCTCGTCGAGGCGCGCCAGGAGGGGACGAGGCACGTGTACGCCATCAAGCCCGATGGCTTTGCGCCTGTCGCGGCCTTCGTGGAGAGCTTCTGGGCGCCGCGGCTCGAAGCGCTCAAGGAAGAGATCGAGAAGAAGAAGCGATGAGCGAGACCTTCCGGACCAGCATCGACATCACGGCGACGCCGGAGCGGGTGTTCGATCACTTTGTGAAGCCCGAGCTTCTCGTGCGCTGGATGGGCGACTTCGCGCGGCTGGAAGCCGTCGACGGCGGCGTGTTCTCGATTGACATCAACGGCGTCCTGATTCGTGGCCACTTCGTTCGCGTGGACCGGCCGCGCCTCATCGAGATCGCTTGGGGCGAGGCC
>VBKO01000306.1 GCA_005888115.1 Deltaproteobacteria bacterium | reverse complement strand
CTCGCGGTCTGCAGGCTCTGCACGGCGATGCGTACCTGCTGCCCCGCAACGGCCAGCTGCGCGACGGCGCGCTCGACGTCGGAGGCGACACTGCGCCGGCCATTTGCCAGATCGTTCTCGGCGAGCAGGGTGCTGATCTGGGCCCTCTCCACCGTGGCCTTGGTGGCGAAGCCGTTGAAGAGGTTCCAGGTGAGGTCGATGCTTCCCCGCAGGGTGCTCGCCTCGTCGAGCGGCCTGGTGAAGTCGCTCGTGCTCCGCGTCTGCCGGCCGTAGCTTCCCGAGAGGCTCAGGGTGGGCCAGTAATCCCCCTTGGCAGCGGCGGCGGTCTTCTCCTGCGCCTGGGCCGTCAGCGCGAAGGCCTTCAGGCTGGGGCGTCGCGCGAGCGCGGTCCGGACGGCGTCCTGCGGTGGCGGCGGCGCCGAGGGGTCCTGCTGCATGGCGGCGGGCTCGAGGATGGCGAGCGGCTCGGCCGGATCGGCGGCGATGCTGATCGCCAGGTCCTGCCGGGCCAGCTCGACGCGCGCTTCCTGCCCGAGCCGGTTGATCTCGTCGCTGTCGCGGTTCGTCCGCGCGGCGTACACGTCGGCCTGCGTCGCGCGGCCACCCTCGAAGAGGCGCTGGACGAAGTCGGCCTGATCGCGGCTGCGCTTCGCCGCTTCCCCGAGCACGCGCAGCTGACGCTGCTGCCGCACCAGCTCGTAGAAGCGCTGCTCCACGGTGAACACCGTGGTCAGCCGCTGTTCGTCGAGGTTGGCCTGCGAGGAGGCCAAGCTCAGATCGGATGCGGCGAGGTTGTTCCACCACTTGCCGCCGTCAAAAAGCAGCTGCGTCGCGCTCAGCGTCCCACTGTAGCCGCGGAACACCTCGGTGCGGGCGATCTGCGTCACCTCGGTGCCGGTCACCGGATCGGTGAAGGTGCCGGTCACCTGGCCCCCGCCGACGCGGTTGTTGCTCAGCGAGCCGTTCACGTTGAGCTTGGGCAGGATCGCAGCCCGCGCGATCACCAGGTCCTGCCCGGCCGAGAGCGCCTGGTACTCGCTGCGGCGGAGGTCGTAGTTCCGCTCCAGCGCGAGCTGGATGGCGCGCTCCAACGTGAGCGGGCTCCCGGCCGCTGGGGCCGGGGCCTGCGACATGTCCGGGGAGGGCTGCGCCGGCGCGCCGGCCTGCGGGGCGGGAGCAGAGCCACCCTGAGCGGCAGCGGCGAAGGCGATGGACGAGGCTGCGAGAGCTGCGCAAAGCACGTCAGTGTCCTCCCGCGGCGACCTGCGTGAGCAAGCGCAAGCAAAGCCAGGCGATCAAAGTCCCGGCCAGGGCGCGGCGCTGTGGCACGTGGCCCGCCGCGATCAGCCCGAATCCGACCAGCAGCGCCGTCCAGAAAGAGAAGATATCGAATACGGAGAGCAGCTTCATCACGGATGGCGCGGCCGGGTGCGCGGCGAGCTGGGTCCAGAATTGCGCCAGGGTGCGGGGCAGCGCGGCGGGTCCGTCGGGCGCGATGGCCACGTGCTGGAAGGTCGCGCCCGCGTCGAGCAGATTCGCTATCGCGCCGGGCAGCAAGGCGGCGGCGGCGACGGGCGGCACCGCTCGTCCTTCGGAGCGCCCGCGCAGGAACCACGAGAGCCCGAAGATGGCCACGCAGAGAAGGCCGAGCTGCAGCGGAGGCTCGACCAGCGCGCCGGCGACGCGCTTCACCAGGTAGATGCGCTCGGCGCTCCTGGTGTTGTCCTCGACCTGCCGGTCGCTGGAGCTCTGCAGCTCTCCCGCCTTCTCCATCGACCGCAGGGTCGCGTCCTTCGCGTCGACGCGGAGGACGCCGGCGCCAGCGGAGAGCAGCGCACAGGACAGCGCCACGAGCAGCGGGCCGCGCACGCGGCCGGCGCGCGCGACGCGCTCCATGCCCACCTCGGGGGCGACCAGCGCCACCGCGGCGGGCGGAACGCGAAAGCGCCGCGCCTGCACTTCCGCGGTCTGGGCCTCGCTCACACACACTCCTCGCAAATGGCCGGGGTCGGCCGCTCTTACGGCGAAAACCGCCGCCTATTTCGCCCCGATTGGCTTCTCCGAAACCCCGGAGTTAGGATGGCCCGCGATGCGTCGCATGCTTCCGCCACAGCACGTCGTCGGTCTCCTCGTCGCCGGGCTCCTCTGCCTGATGGCCGCGGGCGTCGCCACCATGGCGAAGTACGGACCGAAGAGGGGCCACACCTACGCGGCCCTGCAGCAGGACCATCGGTAGTCGCCGCCGATCAGGCAGCGAACCACGCTTTTGACAGCACGGCTGTCATGGCCAGCTCTTCGACCCGTCGCGCGATGCGCCATGGAACAGCCAGTCTTTCCGACTACTTCCGCTGCGCAGTCTGTTCGACGTCCGGCTCGGACGCCTCCTCCTCTTCCTTGGCGGCGTCCTGCACCTTGCCCGCCAGGCGGGCGATCAGGGCCTCGGGGAGCACGCGAACGCCCGACAGCGTGGACACGGCCTCCTCGAGCCGTCGCGCGAACCCACGCGCCGCCCGGCCGCGGTCGATCTTCATCCCGCCGCGCTCCAGCTCCTCGAGCAGCGGTCGCGCCCCGAGAACTGCGCGGGTGGCGGTCGAGACCAGCCGCTTCCGCACGCCCCACACCGAAGTGTTGGTCAGCTCGCCGAGCACGTCGGCGGCCAGCCGGCGGGCTTCGGCGCTCCGCTGCGGATCGCTCTCGCGCATGCGCTCGAGCATGAGGTGCAGGCCCGGATACGTGACCGTGCGGTGCAGCAGATCCTCGATCTCCGGCAACACGGATTCGCGCACCAGCACGTCGACCGCCGCGTCCTGCGGACCGGCGTCGCCGCCGAACAGGCGGGCCAGTGCGTAGAGCGCGTCGGGTGGGTTTCGCTGCGCCGCTGTGGGGAAGCGCTCCCGGAAGAAAAGCAGCTGCTCCATCCAACCCATCGCGCGCGCCGAGCGGAGGCGGAACTGCTCGAGCGCGCCGCGCGGCACGCGCAAGAAGCCGTCCGGGTCGAGCGCCGCCTTTTCGTTGCGCAGCACGGCGGGCACCGGCAGCTGCGTCACTGCGGCGTGCTCCACCTCGACGAGGAAGCAGAGCGTCGACCAGGTCGCCTCCTGCGCCTGGGCAGACGCCTCGAGCGCCCAGCGGGCGAGCAGCTCGGGGGGTGCTCGCACCTCGCGCATGTCGTCGGACGGTCGCCTCACGCCTCTCCTCCAGGAAACCGCCGGATTGTACAGGTTCGCCGATCATCCGCCAGGGAACGGTCGTGGTCGGGCGGCGAGTGGTAGGCTCTTGTTCTACATGCTGCTCTCGCGCGAGGAGATGACCTTCGACTGGCGCGGCGCCCGCCTCCACCCGGGCCGCGACCGCGCGCTCCTGGGCTGGGTGATGAACCAGTTCCTCTACGGCGAGGTCACCGGCATCCAGTGCGGGCACTGGCTCTACGCCGCTCCCGACCTCGACGCCGCGCGCTTCTTCGCGCGGCAGGCGGTCGAGGAGTTCCAGCACGTGGACAATTTCCTGCGCATCCTCGACCTGCTCGGCGAGAAGCCCGCGGCGCCCCACGCGCTGGTGCGCTTCCTCAGCACGGGGATGATGCCCGCCACCTTCGAGGAGCACGTCTGCCTCGAGATGGCGATGGGCGAGGGGTTCGTGCTGATGGCGCTCTACGGCGTCATCGACACCATCGATCACGAGGGCATCCGCGAGATCCTGCTGCGGGCGGCGCGGCAGGAAGAGCGCCACGTCGACTTCGGCGAGCGGCGGACGGCGCTGGCGGTGCGGGGACGCCCGGCGCTCAGGCGCAGGCTGCTCGGCCTGTCGCTGGTCTCCACCTGGGCGGTGCGGCGGCTGGGGCGCTTCCTGCAGCGGAAGCTGCCACGCGACCACCCCGTGCTGGCCCGCCTTCCGGAGTTCCTCGAGTTCGCGCTCGACTGCGGGCAGCTACGCCAGCGCCGCATGGGCCTCGTCGAGGGCTCCGTCGCCGATCTGTCCCCCTGGCGCAAGGCCGCCGCGATCGCCGCCGCGTACGGCACCAGCCTCGCCGCGCTGCCGCTGCGCCTGCTTCCGCGGCGCCGGCTGACCGACACGCACCTCCGCGACCGCGAGGTGGCGCGAACGGACGAGGAGCAAAGCGGCGACGGTCCCCTGCACATCGTCCGGTAGCCGTCCCGAAAAAAAATAATTTTTTTTTCGGGCTTAGTGCATGGGCGGGCTGGGGGGCAGGGTCACGTTTGCAGTGC
>VBKO01000305.1 GCA_005888115.1 Deltaproteobacteria bacterium | reverse complement strand
CGAAGGTCACCGGGAAGCAGATGAACCAGAGGCTGGGCAAGATCCACTTCTGGCTCAGCTTCATCTGCATCAACGGCGTGTTCATGCCGATGTTCTGGCAGGGCATGGCCGGCCTGTCCCGGCGTCTGTACGACCCGACCATCTATGCGCACGGTCGCGCCATCCAGAGCCTCAACGTCCTCATTTCCTGGTCGGTCTGGGGACTCGCCATCGCGCAGCTACCGTTCATCTGGAACTTCTTCGCCAGCCTGCGCCACCCCAAGGCCGTGGAGAATCCGTGGCAGGCGACCACGCTTGAATGGGCGGCGCCCTCGCCGCCGCCGCACGGGAACTTCGTGACGCCGCCGGTCGTCTACCGCGACCCGTACGAGTACAGCGAGCCGGGCCGGAGCAGCGACTTCCACCCGCAGTTCGCCCGGGAGGCCTGAACGTGTCCGCGCACCCAGCCGACGCCGCCATCCCCCACACCGTCGAACCGCATCCGGTCACCGGGATCCCGAACGGCAAGTTCGGCATCTGGCTGTTCCTCGCCAGCGAGGTGATGCTCTTCGGGGCGCTGTTCTCGAGCTACGTGCTCATCCGCACCCAGGCGCCGCACTGGCCTCCGGAGCCGGCCGGCGCGTTGTCCAGCGAGATCCTCAACGTCCCGCTCGCCACGCTGAACACCGCGGTGCTCATCACCTCGTCGATCACCATGGTGCTCGCCTGGGCGAGCTGCAAGCTGGGACGGCTCGACCGCTTCCGCCTGTGGATGGGCTCGACCATCGCGCTCTCCTTCGTCTTCCTGGTGGTCAAGTACTTCGAGTACACGCACAAGTTCCACGACGGGCACTTCCCCTCGACGAACAACTTCTACGCGGTCTACTTCACCATGACCGGCTTGCACGGCCTGCACGTGATCGGCGGGATCGTGGTCAACACGTTCCTGCTCACCGCCGGGACCTGGCTCTGGAAGGTGGACCGCGAGCACTTCACCAACCGGGTGGAGAACGCGGGCCTGTACTGGCACTTCGTCGACCTGGTGTGGATCTGTCTTCGTGGCGCTGCTGTGCCTCACCGCGATCACCGTGGGGGTCAGCTACCTGAGGCTCAACCGGCCCCTCGCCATCGCGGTCGCGCTCGTCATCGCCACCGTGAAGGCAGGCATGGTGGCCGGCGTCTTCATGCACCTCATCTCCGAGAAGAAGGTGATCTACGCGGTGCTGATCCTGACCGCGGGCTTCTTCCTCCTCGTGCTGCTCCTCCCCTCGTTCACCGTGTTCGAGTCCGTGGCGATCTGATGGGTCTCAAGGGATTCCACGTCTTCTTCATCGTGTTGGCGGCGCTGACCGCGCTGATGTTCGGCGCGTGGAGCGTGTGGGACTTCGGCCGGACGGGGAAGGGCGGGACGCTGGCGATGGGCATCCTGGGGTTCCTGGCCGCCGCGGCGCTCGTCTTCTACGGGCTGTGGTTCCTGCGCAAGCTGAAGGACGTGAGCTCGACGTGAACCTCCTCCTCGCCTGCCCGGTCTGTTTCGGAGACCCCACCTCGCCGATGACGCAGGCGGCGAAGTGGGGCGTGCTGTTCCTTTTGGTGGTGGTGGTCTGCGTGCTGGCCGGAATCGCCAGCGTGGCAGTGGTCTGGTCCCGAAGAGCCCGCGCCCTCGCCCGCGCCGAAGCGCTCGCCGAGCAGCCCGCGGCGGCGGGGGAGCCACAAACAGCGTAAGACCGGTCGCAGTCAGGACCACAAGCATCACCGCGGAGCCGCGGAGAGCGCGGAGGTTCTTTGATCAAAACTCTCCGCGACCTCCGCGCCTCCGCGGTGATCTTTGAGTCGACATCCTAGCCGGTCTTCGTCGCGGATTGCTTGCCGTCGGTGCGGATGCGGGGGACGGGAGGGTCGAGCACCTCGCCGTTCTTGCAGCAGGTGGGGAGGTGGCGGATCTCGCGCGCCTGCGCCCAGGGCTGCTCGAGCGAGCGGAACAGCCGGCCCGCCGCGACGCGCGAGCTCTCCATGTCGCGGTCGAACATCACCCCGGCCTCGCCGTCCTCGACCCAGACGATGCGACCCCGGGTGACCTCCGGCGCGCGACCTGCTTCCGGAGGAGCGACGGTCAGCGCGACCACGGTCCCCGGCGCGAGCTGGGCAGGAATGCCGCCGCCGATGCGCGCTCCGCCGATGCTCAGGTCGAGCAGCCGCACCATGTAATCGCCGCCTCCGGCACGCTTGAGGCGCACCATCTCGTCGGTGCCCAGCCGCCGCCCCTTGCGCGGCGAGAGACCGCGCTCGTCCACGTCGCGGGCGAAGCGGGTGTTCGGCACCACCAACCACAGTCCCTGGCCCTCGGCGCGGGCCAGCACCGCGGCCCGCAGGGCGCGCGTCTGCTCGCTGCTTTCGAACGCCACCTCGAGGAGCACCGGCGATCCGGTTTCGATAGTGAGCCGCGGGTCGCGGAAGAACAGCAGCGTGCTGCCGTCCACCACGCGCAGATGTTTCCGCAGCTGTTCGAGGTTGTCGAACCGGTGCCTGAGCAGGATCGATTTTTTCGCTTCCATCCCGTCCCCCCAGACGAGGTGTCCCGAACTCGACTGTACCTTGGGGACCCGAGGCGTCCAGTGTCCGGGGGTGGGGCGAGCTAGGACACGGGACGGCGCGCGACGACCACCTTGGTGAGGAAGGCGAGCCTTTCCTCGCACACCTCGAGCGAGGCCTCGCGCACACGCCCGGCCAGGTCGTCCCGGATGTACGAGGGGTAATAGGGCTCGTGGAAGCGGTCCGGAAAGGCGTGCAGCTCGTGGTGGAGCTCCGGCGCGTCCCGGAGTTGCAGGCTGTCGGCGACCACCACCAGGCCGCCCGGCCGCACCACCCGGGTCATCTCGGCCAGGATGCGCGCGCGCACCTCGGGGGGCAGCTCGTGGAGCAGGAAGACGTTGGTCGCCGCGTCGAAGTGGCCATCCGGGAACGGGAGGCTCTCGGCGTTCTCGCAGACGAGGCTCACGTCCACCTCGCGCGGGAGCGTCTCGCGCGCCCGGGCCAGGTAGTGGGGGGAGAGATCGACTCCGAAGAGCCGCGCGCCGGGAAGCGCGGCGCCGAGCATCCGGAGGAAGTGCCCGGTCCCGCAGGCAACGTCGAGCAGCTTGAGCGGCCTGCCCTCCGCGGGCCCCGCGTGGCCGTTCGCGTGCCCTTCGGCGCGCGCGAATCGCACCACCGGCGGGATGAGGCGGCGGCGCATCGCATCGGCAGTCCCGCCGAACAGCAGCTCCACTTGCAGGTCATACAGCTCGGCGCTGGTGTGACCCAGATAGCCGTCCGTCTGGTAATGGAAGTTTCGCGCGTAATAGGCCGGGTAGCGTGGCGCGAGGTGCTCCGGCAGCTCGTCGTGCCGGCGGTTGCGGATCCGCTCGCGGGTGCGAGGCAGGTCGGCGAGCAGCTTGGGCACGGCCAGGGCGTACTCGCGCCAAGGGAGCGCCTCGATCAGCTCGCGCGGGTAGAGGCCGGCGTCGGCGTCCTGCCAGTCCTCGTCGAAGAGCTGCTCGATGCGGCGCCGCAGCGAGGCGGCCGCCTGCGGCTCGGGGCGGCGCGTGTGCCAGCCGTTGAGCGTCGACGAATAGGCGACGTACGCGATGCGCAGCGCCGCGGTCCGGGCGGTGCGGCTGCGAATGTAGAACCGCCGGGAGAGCTCCCGGCGCAGGTCCTGGACGAACATGGGGGGATCTTGCCCGCCGGCGGCCGGCGCGCAACCATGACGCGGAATGATTCCGCTCCCTCGCGTGGCTCCCGGGGTCGCCTTTTCGCCGATTCCGATCCGGCGCGGGATGCGGGTGTTCGTGCTCACCGGCGCGGGCATCAGCGCGGAGAGCGGCATCCGCACCTTCCGCGACGCCGGCGGGCTCTGGGAGCAGCACCGCATCGAGGACGTGGCCACGCCGGAAGGGTTCCTTCGCAACCCGCCGCTGGTCTGGCGCTTCTACTCCGAGCGGCGGCAGCAAGCCGGGCTGGTCTCGCCGAATCCGGCTCATCACGCCATCGCGCGCCTGGGCGACTTTCTCGGCGAGGACCTCTTCGTCTGCACGCAGAACGTCGACCCGCTGCACGAGCGGGCGGGCGCGCGGGGCGTCCTGCACATGCACGGCGAGCTCCTGCGCACCCGCTGCTCCGGGTGCGACCGGCCGTCGTTCGAGGACGATCGCGCCTACCTGGACCGGCCGCCGCGGTGCGAATGCGGAGCCCTGCTCCGGCCCGACGTGGTGTGGTTCGGGGAGATCCCGAAAGGGATGGACCAGATCGGCGCCGCGGTGGCGAGCTGCGACCTGTTCGTCACCGTCGGCAGCTCGGGCGCGGTTTACCCCGCGGCCGGCCTCGCCTCGCATGTGCGCAATTTCCCCAGTGTGCGCACCGGCCGGTTCGCGCGGACGATCTATGTCGGGCTCGAGCGCCCCGAGAACGCCCACTCCTTCGACGAGTGCCGCCTGGGGAAGGCTGGCGAGCTGTTGCCCGACCTCTTCAAGCTGGAGGGCTGAGCGGATCCTGCGCCAGTTCGCCGCGTGCTCGTGCCGCGGCAGCAAATCTCGCGGGTCCGGGCTGCTCGGCAGTGTAGGGTAGGACAATGGATCTCCGGGGCGAGCTGATCGCGCTCTTCCGCGCCGTCGTGGAGGCTCTCTCGGCGGAGCGCCTGGTGCGCGAGGCCTGCGACTCCGGAGCGGCGCCGCGCCCGGCACCTGGGGGCCGCCTGGTCACGCTCGGACTCGGGAAGGCCGCGCCGGAGATGCTGGCCGGAGCGCGCGCCTCGCTGGGTAATGCCCTGGAGGCGCTCGCTTTCGCCGTGCCCGCGGGTGCCGGGGGAGGCGCGCTGATCGAGGGAGGGCACCCGCTGCCCGATGAAGGATCGCTGCGGGCCGGCGAAGCGCTGCTCTCTGCGGCTGCATCGCTGCGCGCAGAGGATGCGGCGCTTCTCCTCGTGTCCGGCGGCGGATCCGCGCTCGCCGAGGCGCCGCGGCCGCCGCTCACGCTCGAGGAAGTGCGCGCCATCAACGACGCGCTGGTCCGGAGCGGCGCACCCATCGAAGAGATGAATTGCGTCCGCGCGCACCTCTCCCGCCTGAAAGGCGGCGGGGTTGCGCGGGCGCTCCACGCCGCGGGTGTCCGGCGGGCGCGCGCTCTGGTGCTGGTCGACGTGCCGCAAGGGGGGCCGGCGGCGGTGTCGAGCGGTCCCTTCGCGGCGGACCCGACCACCTTCGCGGATGCGCGCGAGATCGTCCGGCAAAGGGCGGTCGCGCTGCCCCCCCGCGCGGCGCGCCTGCTCGACGGTCGCGCCTCGGAGGAGACGCTCAAGCCAGGTGACCCGGCCGACTTCGTCGAGCAC
>VBKO01000304.1 GCA_005888115.1 Deltaproteobacteria bacterium | reverse complement strand
GCTCCTGCCGGGATCGACGCAAACGGGTCCGCACGGGAGCGGATCGTCCGCGGTCGTCGAAGCGAGCCGGCCAACCCGGTGTCGTCGGTGCCAGAATCGTCAGTGCAGGAATCCCGGCCACGACTGCCACGTGCACGTCAGGGTGCCATCGTCGTTGTGCCGTTGCATCTCGAACGGCAATGCCTGGATCACGGTGCCATCGTAGCCGACGTTGATCGTCCCCGTGGTGCAGCTCGCGCTTGCGATGGGAAACACGGCAGTTCCGCAGCTCCTGCCCGACGGAGCGACGATCTCGATCCGCTGGGCGCACGGCGATGCACTCTGATACGCGTACAGCGCGAAGAAGGCATAGGCATGGCCTCCGCGTGCCATGTGAACGGCCTCCACCGGCCGGGAGCTCAGCCACGACGGCGGAGGCAGCGCCGCCGCGGCGAGGCTGTCGAACTGCGCGACCCAGCCCTTCCGCGGGTACGTCTCTTCCAGGAACAGGCCGTCTCCGACTCTCGGAGCGAGGATCAGGTTCGCATCGATGGGATCGCTCCCGAAATCAGCGGTCGCGGTGAATTGCGGACCGGCATGACCGTCGTGATCCACCCACTGTCCGCGGAAGTCGCTAACTGCGTCCTCGGTCGTCAGCACGAGGGTGTTGCCGAGACGATCCACGCCGAGGATGATCCGCCCTCCCCCGCCGCGTACACCGTTCGCGAGCGCGACTCTCCAGCGCAGGTGCGCGCGGCCATCGTAGGCGGCGAGGTGATTGACCGGCTGAGTGGATGGTTCCGCGACGACCATGCCGCCCAGCGGATCTTCGGCCGCCACCGAGACTCCACCTGGACTGTCCCTGCCGATCTCGTTTCCGTGCGCATCAATCGCGAACACGTCGGAATTGCTCGAGTGGAACGGGCGGGACGTGCCGACGAATCCGGCGAGTTGCTCGAAGAGCGGACCCGAGCCGTACCCGAAACGACCGAGAGAGACGCCCGAACGGTCGAACAGCCGCACAATCGTGATGTCCCCCGGCGTTGCCGCGAAGATGTCGGTGATGGTTGCCGCCACGTTGCCCGAACCATCGCTCGTGGCGATGTCGCAGTAATTACCGGAATCCGTTGCCTGCAGCCGGACCGGCTCGCCTGGATCGCCGGGAGCGAGGCCGGCGCACTCGTCCTGCGTCGTGGTCGGCTGGAACTCGGCGGTGACCTGCGCGTCGCCGGTGAGATGGACCGTGCAGGTCGTCGTCGATCCCGAGCAGGCCGCGCCCTTCCACGCCTTGAACATGGAACCGGAAGCAGCCGTTGCGGTGAGCACCACGTCGGTCCCGTCGGCGAAGCTCGCGCTGCACGACGGGCGGCAAGCGATACCGGCAGGCGTCGACTGCACGCTTCCGCTCGCGCCGCCCGTTCCGGAGATCTCGACGCTCAGCATGTGTGTCGCCGGTCCTCCCGATCCGGAGCTGGCGTCCGATCCCGAGTCGCTCCCGCCACCATCCGAGCCGCTGCCGGCGTCCGAATTGCCGCTCCCGGCCCCGGCGTCATCGCCGACGCCGCCGCCATCGCTTGCTCTACCAGAACCGGCCCCTGCACCGGTGGGCGCGCCTCCACAACCAGCAACGATCAATGCGGCAGCCGCAAGCGACGGAATCGAGATGCGCATGGCGCCGGTTCCTCGTGAAGCAAGACTGCTCACTCCCTGCGTCGCACACAGCAGCCGCTCGGCATGGCGGAGCGCGACCTGCCGTGCTGGTGCTCGCATCACCGGGACGAGCGCCTTGACGTGGAACGAGTCGTCGCCAGTGCCACCGCCCAGGCCGAAGTTCACGTCGACGTGGCGGGTGAAGAAGGCGGCGCCGGACAGCCGCGCACTTAAAGCCCAGCGGAGGTCATCGCGAATGGCCGAGTGCTCCGCGGAAACTCTCCACCAGCGCGACCATGCGTTCGAAGTTGTGGGTGTACTCGGGGTACGGGCAGCCCTGAGCGCGGACAGTCGGGTTCGCCCGCAGATAGTGACGCACGGCCTTGAACGTCGTGGTCACCTCGGTGACGAAAGCGCAGGTGAGCTTTAGCTCGCTTCGGTTGATCGAGATCTTGGGATCAGCCTCGGCTTCGGGCCGAAGGCGGCCGGTGAGGTGCGCTGCCGCCTGTGGGAACGTGAGCGGCCGCACGACCAGCGGCACGGCGCGGTTGACCTTTCGCCACTCGGCGATGACCTCGCCGAGCTTTGACGCGCGTTCTTCGGAATGGACAAGAAGGACGAGCCCGGCCGTGCATTCGTCAGGGTACTTCTGCGCGTAGTACGAGCGATGAGTTCCTTCCGCCATGAACGACGCGTAGCGGTGGAGCTTGGACAGTGCCCAGGCGCCCGCGGCGTCATCGCGCCTACTTCCGCTCGCTGCTCGACGCCCGCTACAGGCAGCTCATCGCGAAACAGGCCTTGGCTGCAGCCAAGTAGCGACCAGTCAAGGGCGGCTGAGCTAGAGGCTGCGGTGGACGTACCAGGGCGCAGGCGGGGCGAACGAAGACGCTCTGACGCGCCCTTCTCCTCGACGAGTCTCGCGGCCGCGCCCGCCGAGTTCATGGAGCGGGCCGACGAGCAGAATGCGAGAACTGAGCGCACCGCGGGCGCCGAGGAGGCCGGACGGCTTCTCGAACCACCTGGTATTTGGGCTTTTTCTTGGTGGAGCATGCCGGGATCGAACCGGCGACCTCCGCAATGCCATTGCGGCGCTCTCCCAGCTGAGCTAATGCCCCGAGCCCTTCGAGCAGCCAGCGTTGGGCCGCCGGCGCGGCGGAGCGATGTACCGTGAGGGGCAGGTGAAGTCAACGGAATCCCGGCTGGCGGTGAACCCGGGTCCAGCCGACATGTACGAGCTGTACAGAGTCCGCCCGGAGGATCTCCCACGCCGAGCGAATATACTCAGTGGAGCAACTCGTTTCGAGACGGGACGCGACGCATCAGGCAGCGCGGAGGTGTCTGCCGGAGCGGCCCGACGAAAGGACCTGCTCGTAGAGCGCGCCGGTCTTCTCGATCATCGCCGTGAGCGTCAGGTCGGATTCGACGCGGGCGCGGCCGGATGCGCCGAGCGCGGCCGAGCGCGCGCGATCGCGCAGAAGCCCTTCGAGCCGATCGGCGAGGATGGCTGGACGGTGCGCCGGGACCAGGTGGCCGCTCGCGCGGGAACCCGCCTCGGTGACCAGCTCGGCGTTTCCGCCGACCGCGGTCGCCACCACCGGGAGCGATGCGGCCATGTACTCGATGATCGCGTTGGAGAGGCCTTCCGCGTGCGAGCACAGGCACCCCAGGTGCGCGCGCTGCAAGATCGCCGGCACGTCGAGGCGGTGTCCGAGCAGCGCCACGTTGTCGCCCAGCCCCCGGGCGCGGATTTGCTGCTCCAGCACGGCGCGCATGGGACCCTCGCCCGCGCACAGCGCGAGCACGTCCGGCAGCGCGCGCCGCACGATCTCCAGCGCCTCGATGAAGTCGAGGTGTCCCTTCACCGCGTAGAGGTTTGCGGCGATCACCAATGCCGGGCGGCGCGACTTTCCGTCCTCGCCCTCGGTCAATCCCGGCACGGGCGCGAGCAGCGGCTCGCGGGCCGCGCGATCGAATCGCTCGAGCTCGATGCCGTTGTGCACGACCACCACCCGATCCGGGGGGATGCCCTCCTGCGCGACGCACATGTCGCGTACTGCCTCCGCGTTCGTGTAAACGGCGTCCGCCGTGCGCGAGGCGAGCGCCTCCAGCACGTGGTGACCGCGTGAGTACCAGTGTCCGAGATCGAAGCGGCTGACGATCACCTTCGCTCCGGCCAGCCGCGCCGCGGGGACCGCCAGCAGGTTCGCGTAGAAGTCGTTCGAGTGCACCAGCCGCACGCCCTCGCGCGCGATGAACGCGGCGAGCCGCAGGATCTGGTGGCCGGTGTTCAGTTGCGCCAGGCTGCCGCGCAGTCCGAACTCCTCGACCGGAAGGCCGAGCTCCTCCACGGCGGCGAGGTTGGGACCCTTCTTGTGGATGCAAGCGACCAGGGGGCGAAACCCGGCGGGGTGCCTCCTCACGCGCGCCACGAACTGCCCTTCGGCACCGCCGATGGCGAACTGGTTCACGATCTGCAGGATGGGCACCGGCTCCTTCACGCCACCCCCTTCCGCCTCCTGGAAAACTTGTGTCCTAGGCGGCCCGAAGGGGAGATCCGTAGCTCCCCGTAGGCTGCACGTCGGTCTTCTGGCGCCCGCCGTAGCGGTCGATGCAGGAGGCGAAGGCGCACAGCGCGTACAAGAACCACGACAGCGAGTATCCCGAGAATTGCTGGCAGACGAGGTATCCGACCAGCGAAGCAAAGACGGCGCGCGACTCGTGCGCCATGCCGCCGTTGCGCGCGCGCCATGCCGACCACACCGCGCAGGCGATGAACCCCAGCATCCCGAACAGTCCGATGAGTCCCAGCTGCCCGAGCACCTCGAGCTCGAGGTTGTGCGCGACGTACGGGTGCTCGACCGGATCGTCCATCGGCGCGTACTGCTTCCACGCCGTCAGGAACGCCGACTCGCCCACGCCGAGGAGCGGCCGCTCCTTCAAGATGCGCGCCGCGACCTGCCACGCCTGCATGCGGCCCTGGACGGAGACGTCCTCCTCGAAGGTGCCGATGGTTTCGTTTCGCTGCCAGAAGGTGCTGGGCGCGAAGAGCAGCACGCCTGCCGCGGCGACCAGCGCAAGCCCGGTGGCGAGCGCCTTGCGCTTGGACATGAGCGCCCACACCAGCACCGCCGCCGCGAGGCCCAGCGATCCGCCGCGCGAGTGCGTGGCGACGATTCCCATGAGCAGCGCGGTCGCGCCGACGGCGCCGACGATGCGCCGCCAGAGCCCCGGACCGTGCGCCGCGAAATGGAGCAAGAGCGGCACGGCCCCGACCAGCGCCATGCAGTCGTGGTTCGGATCGGCCATGACGCCCAGCCAGCGTCCGCGGAAACCTTCCACCAGCAGCTCGTCGTGCGACCAGTTCCAGAAGGTGCCCCAGCCGGGGACGATGGCGGCGGCCGCGTAGACGAGCATCGCGATCCGGATGCGCCGCGGCGTGGTCACCGTGTTCACCACCGCGGTGAAGAAGAGGAAGTGCTTGGCCACTTCCAGCGCGCCGGAGAGCGACAGCGCGCGGTCGATCGACCAGGCGGGCGAAAGCAACGCGCTCCCGCAGTAGATGGCCAGCAGCGCGGAGCGAAATCCCAGCCAGAGCGGCTTGTTGGTGACCAGCCGCTGGACGGCGATGGCGGCGAGCGAGATCGCGGAGAGCACCAGCGCGAGGCGCAGCGGCTCGGTCTCCGGGAACCATTGCGCGGGGGCCAGGTAGAGCTGCGCGAGGAACAGCACCGTCGCACCGAAGGCGATCTGGCCGATCCGGCGCGCCTGCCAGTCGCGCGCGGGCTGGGCCAGATCGACGGGGGTGGAGACGCTCGCCTGCAACACGTCCCTCCAGGTGCCGCGACGGCGGCCCTCCGTACCGCCGCAACATAAGCACGGCTCGCTGGTCGAGAAGCCGGGCGCCCAGCCTGTCCCTCAGTGGACGGTTCCGCGTCGCGCCCGACGACAGTGCTCTTCCGCACGTGGAGCGGACGCGCGGGAATGCCCCGATTTGCCCGTAGAGGGGCACCTCGCTGGGTCGCTTGGCGCCGTTGGGGCGCAGGACAGTGGGGCGCCTGCCTTCCCGCCTCCATGGCGGGGCTCCGGCCACTACGCAGCTCGTAGAACGCCGGTTCTCGCGTAAACGATTCCCAGCCGGCGATCCGCCCCATGTGCTCCGTGCGGGGGCGCGTGTGCGCGGACGTGATCCGAGCGGGGACCTTTGCCCCCGTCTACCCGACAAGCACGCAGAAGACCCCCTACTGCCGGACACCAAGGAGGGAAGAGGCGGCACGTCTACTTCGTTGGCCAACCCGAACGGAAAGCACTCGCCGTTCCGGGAAGCAGCCAACCAAGGAGACGTACCGATGAAGCTTTCCCAGATCGCCGCCGCCGCAGTCGCCTTCCTCGCAGGCAGCGCTTCGGAAGCAGCCCAGGTCTGGACGGCACCTGCCGCGGTGAAGGTCCGGCCGCAGGCGCAGCCGCCCCAGGGCAGCAGCGCGACCGCCGTCATCGCGGCCGCGAAGAACGAGTTCGAGTCCTTCCAGGTCGTGGTGACCGGTCCCGCGGCGGGCGTGTCGATGAGCCTCGAGGGGCTTGGCGACGCCAACGGCCACAGCATCAGCGGCCGCGACGTGACGCTCTATCGAGAAGCGCTCATCAACGTGCCGCAGCAGACCGGCGGCGACGGCGCGGCCGGCATATGGCCCGACGCGCTGGTCCCCGACGTGGATCCGATCGTCGGCGAAAAGCGCAACGCGTTCCCCTTCGACGTGCCGGCCGGCCAAAGCCGCGCCGTGCTGGTCGACATCCACGTGCCGGCGAGCGCGGCTGCGGGCGTCTACAAGGGGACGCTGAACGTGACCGGCGGCGCGGCCGCGCAGGTGCCGGTGACGCTCACGGTGTGGGACTTCGCGGTTCCGTCCACCTCGTCGCTGCGCAGCGCCTTCGGCATGACCTGGAACGGCCCCTGCGTGGGGCACGGCGACAGCGGCTGCAGCAACTACGATGCCGAGCAGAAGCTCCGCGCCCGCTACATGCAGGCGGCGCTCGACAACCGCATCAGCATCTCGCTGCCGGCGGTGACCTCTCCCATCAAGCAGGACGGCAGCGGCGGCTGGGGAGACTTCGACACGTACGCGGGCCCGTTCCTCGACGGGACGGCGAACACGCGTCTCGCCGGCGCCAAGCTCACCGCGGTGCAGATCGAGGGCGACGGCACGAAGACCAC
>VBKO01000303.1 GCA_005888115.1 Deltaproteobacteria bacterium | reverse complement strand
CCTTGGCGAACACCTCCACGTCGGCGACGGCGGAGGCGGCGTGGTAGTCGGGCGCGTAGCCGAACCTCTGCTGGTACTCGTTGGCGAACGCCTCCGCGTCACCGAACCAATCGTCCTTCAGCTGCTTCTCCGGGAGCCAAGGCGTCATGCCGAAGGCGTACTCGGCGTCCTTGCCGAGCGCGCTCCGGAAGTCGGCGGTGGGCACGCCGACCGTATAGGAATAGAGGAGCTTGGGGCTCATCCCCAAGCTCTTCGCCTGGCGGATGAAGTTGAGGCCTTCGCGCTCGTGTCCGCTCCAGAGGAGCACGTCCGGGTTTTTTGACTTGACGAGCGAGAGGATGGACGAGAACTCGGAATCGTTCTCGCGGTACTGCTTGTCCACCACGACATCCAGCCCTGCGTTCTTGAGGAGCTTGCGCGTGCCGTTGGCAACCGACACGTCGAAGGAATCGTCGGCGCAGACGAGCGCAACCGTCTTCGGCTTGGGATCCAGCTTCATCATCATCTGGATCGTGCTGTGGAAGTAGTCGTCGGCCGGCGGCAGGGTGCCGAAGATGTACTTGTACCCGCGGCTGAAGATCTGGCTCGAGGCGCCGCCGCCCTGCACCATCGGGACCTGGTACTTCTCCGCCACGGAGGAGTCGTCGAGGGCGTCGTTCGAGGAGAACGGTCCGAGGAGGAAGTTCACTTTCTCTTGCGTGACGAGCTGCACGTACTGCCGCACGCCGAGGTTCACGTCGGACTGGCTGTCGAGCATCTTCAAAGCGAGCTTGTACTTCTTCCCGGCGACCGTCACGCCGCCCTTCTCGTTGATCTTGTCGATGGCCAATTGGTAGCCGTGGCCGTAGTACCGGCCGGTGTTCGCCAGGCGTCCGGTGAGCTGCATGGCGGTTCCGAGCGTGATTTGATCCGTCTGCGCGGCGACCGGAGTCGCGGTCGCGAGCGCGCCGGCAAGGAGGGCGATTTTCGTCGTGCGCATTCGTGTTTGCTCCCGCTCAGTCAAGCAGCCCGCGCCTTCTCAATGGCGTACCGCAGCAAAGCGGCGAATCGATACACGGAATGGACGAACTTTCCATAGGGTAGCGTCAGGAAGAGGCCGAGCACGAAGCCCAGATGCACGGTGAGCAGCACGCCCATCGCCGCCGTCGAGCGCAGGGCGAGGAGGAGGAAGCCCGTCGCGCTGGTGAAGAAGAGCAGAAAGAGGAAGGCCACCCGAGCACGACCGGCGCGCTCGAGAGCGGATAGGGGGCCCTCCAGCCGAGGTAGTTGTCGTAGATGGCCGCGACCGTCGTCGACGCGAGGCAGAGCAGAAATCCGTAGTAGGTCAGGTGATGGAAGACGCGGCGCGCGTGCGAGGGCGCCTCGCCGGGGTACGTGCAGCCGCCGCCACCCCCGTCGAGGTACCGGAGCAGGAGGACGTCGCGCGTCGCGCGCCAGTAATCGCGCAGTCCGATCCGCGTGCGCGCTCCGCTCTCGCGCCAGAAACGCCGAAAGCCGATCGTCCACGCCACGAGCACGTAGACCCAGACGGCGCCGAAGAGCGCGATCATCGCGTCGTGGGGCAGGATGGCGTAGAAGGCGCCCGCACCTGCGTGCGGCGCGAAGAACGCCTTTGCGAAGACGCTGGTCAGGGCGGCAAGAATGGCGAGGCTCGCCGCAGCGATGAGGGCGGTCGCGATGCCGTTGCGTTCGAAGGCTGCGCCTAACGCGCGAGGCCAGGCATGGTCGCGATAGGTACGCTCGCGGATCTCCTTGAACGTCTTCGGCACGTTGACGGCAAACTCGTGCGGCGGCGCGTACTGGCAATGGTGGTAGCAAGAGCCGCAGTCGTGGCAGAGGTTCGCAAGGTAGGCGAGCTCCTCCTTGGGGAAAGTGGTGCGCAGCTCCATGGCCGGGAAGACGGCGCAGTGCCCTTCGCAATAGCGGCACGCATTGCAGATCGCCATGATCCGTTCGCCTTCGGCGAACAGGTCAGTGAGCGGCATGCGCTGCTGCCTTCCTTCCGGCGATACGTCCGAAGACGGTCCCGATGGTCATTCCGAACCCGGCGATGTAGCCCTGGCCGAGGATGTTGCCGGCCATGATCTCGCCGGCCGCATAGACGTTGTCGGTCTTCCTGCCGGAAGCGAGCAGCACGCGCGCGTCCTCGTCGACCGCGACTCCCAGATACGTGAAGGTGATGCCCGGCCGGAGCGAGTACGCGTAGAAGGGAGGGCGGTCGATGCGCACGGCCCAGTGCGTCTTCGGCGGATCCAGTCCTTCGGTCCTGCAACCGTCGAGGGTACCCGGATCGAAAGTCCCCGGGCGCACCGCCTGGTTGAACGTCGCCACGGTCTCCTCGAGGGCGTCGGCGTCGAGGCGGAGGAGGAGCGCCAACTCGCGGATGGAGTCCGCCGCGATCGGCGGGAACACCGTCGGCATGAACTTTCCGACTGGCTTCGAGTCGATGATCACGTGGCCGATCTGCCCCGGCTGCTGCGCGACGAGCCGTCCCCAGATTGCGTACCGCTTGGGCCAGAAGTCCTCGCCCTCGTCGTAGAAGCGCGCCGCGTCCTGGTTGACGACGATCCCGAAGGGAACCGCGTCGACGCGCGTCACGATCCCGCCGTCGAACTTGGGAGCGCGCCCGTCGACGGCGACGGAGTGGCACTGCTTGGGATCGCCGACCTGCTTCATCCCCGCGTCGAGCAGCGCCCGCAGTACGCGTCCCTTGTTGTACGGGGTGCCGCGGACGATGAAGTTGTCCGCCACCTCGCCCCAGGTTTCCTTCAGCCAGGGGATGTTCGCCTCGAATCCGCCCGATGCCGCGACGAACGCCCTGGCCCGAATCTCCCGCGTCGCGCCGCCCTGCGCGACTGTCGCCGCGACGAACCGGCCATCGCGAATCGTCACCCCCGTGACTTCCGCGTCATAAAGGACCTGGACGCCCCTGCTCTCGGCCGCGCGATAGTAGGCGTTGACCAGCGCCTTGCCGCCGCCGAGGAAGAACGCGTTCGTGCGGCCGAGATGGAGCGTGCCGCCGAGCGGCGGCTGGAACCGCACGCCGTGGCTCGTCATCCACCCGCCCAGATCGGCGGACTGGCGGATGGCCTGGCGTGCGAGGGCTTCGTCCGTCTTGCCCTTGGTGACGCGCGAGAGATCGTCCCAGAACTCCGCCTCCTCGTACGGGCCGGTCATGAGGGCGTCCGCGCGCGCGTGCACGTAGCGGAGGTTGCGCGTGTGCCGGCTGTTCCCGCCGCGGAAATCGCGCGGCGCGCATTCGAGGACGAGCACGCTGGCCCCGAGCTCGCTGGCCTCGATCGCGGCGCAGAGCGCAGCGTTGCCGCCTCCGGCGATGAGCACGTCGGGAGGGCCCCCGGGTTCGTTGTGCCCTCGCCCCAGCACGGCTTGCGTGGTCTACTAGACTGGTGTCGCCGGGTGCAAGACGCCCACGGGCGTCCACCGGGTTCTCCATCTGCGGCGCATTGTTCAGGGCGGGCGAGGCGCGCTGGGACGCGGGCCATCCTCGGAATCGCCCAGCGGCAGTGTGAAGAAGAACGTGCTGCCCTTCCCAAACTCGCTCTCCGCCCAGATCTTCCCGCTGTGCGCCTCCACGATCCCCTTGGAGATGGCGAGCCCCAGACCGGCGCCTAGCCGGGCGGTCTTCCTTGCTTGCCAGAAGCGCTCGAAGAGATGCGGGAGCTCGTCCGCGGCAATCCCTGACCCGGTGTCGGTCACCGAGAACCGGGCCTCGCCATCGCCACGCTCGGCCCTGACGGTGATCGCGCCGCCTTCCGAGGTGAACTTGATCGAATTCCCGATCAGGTTCGAGAGGACCCGAAGGATCCGCGGCCGATCGCAACGGACGTCGAACTCCCGGCCGGGGACTTGTCTTTCGAGGCGAAGCCTCTTCTGCTGGGCGAGCGGCTGCATCAGATCCAAAGCTTCGCCGAGCAGGGCCCCGACCGCGCAGCGCTGCTCCTCGATCGAAAGACGCCCGGCCTCGATCCTGGCGATGTCGAGGAGATCCTCGATGAGGTGCTTCATCGAATCCGCGGATTTTCGTAGCGACTCGACCCATCTTCGGCGCTTTTCGTCAGGCGCCTCGCTCCTCGAGAGAAGCTCGGCCGCCGTGACGATGGTGGCAAGCGGGCTCCTCAGATCGTGGGAGACCGCGGCGATCAACTCGTCTCGCGTGCGGGTGGCGCTCCGGGCGTGCTGATAGAGTCGTGCATTGTCGATTGCGAGGGCTGTCCGGCGCCCGATCTCTTCGGCGAACGCCAGATCCACGGACGAGTAGGGTCCGCCCTGCGCCGCTCTCGCGAAGGTGAGAGCGCCGAAGTGCTGCCCGCGCGCCAGAAGAGGGACGACCATCATCGACCGGAAGCCGGCCACTCGCAGGATCTCCATGCTCTCTTCGGAATCCTGCGGCTCCAAATCGGCAAGCTCCGCCAGGAGGAGCGGCTGGCCCGACTCGAGCACCCTCGCTTGGGGCGTCCGCGAGCCCGGCCTGGGCGCAAGCAGCCGGACGCGATCGGCGAGGCCCTGGTGCTTCGGGTGGGCGAAGGCCACCTCGAGGCGGCGGAACTCGCCGTCCTCCCCGACTTCGTCGAGGAAGCAGGCGTCGCCGAGGAGCGGGACCGCAAGGCGCACCACCGCCGCGACGGTGGTCCGGTAGTCGAACGAGGAGGCGAGGGTGGCGCTCGCCTCCGCCAGGAAGCGCTGCGCGCTGTCGGCCCGCTTTCGTTCCGTGATGTCGTGGAAAGTCGCGACGGCGGACACGATGCGCCGGTCCGGCGTCTCGATGGGAGCCGAGGAGACGAACATCGTGCCGCGCGTTCCGTCGCTGCGGAGGAAGTCGATCTCCTCCTCCGTCACCACTTCACCCTTCGCGATGGATCGGGCGAGCGGCCACTCCTCGGGCTCGTACGGCCGGCCATCCCCCGGGTGAAACCCGCGGTACTCCCGGTATTCGGCGGTCCCGGCGCCCAGCGCTATCGGGCGGCCCCAGATCTGCTCGGCCTGCCGGTTGGCGAGGAGCAGCCTTCCGTCAGGGGCTTCACCGATGATGACGCCAGCGGGCATCCGATCCAGCACCGTCTTGAGCCAGCTACGCTCGGCCTCGGTCTCAGCCTCGCGAAACTCCGCCGCCGCGCGCCTTGCCTCGGTTTCCGCTTGCTTCGCCTCGACGGCCGCCTGCCGATCGAGGGCGACCGCCACCTGGTTGACCATTGCGTTGACGAACACGAGATCGAGCTCGCTCAGGCGGGCGGCGGTTTCGAACTGAAGGGCGCCAAAGATCGGGCGATGGTCGACGACGAGCGGAAGCAGGACGAAGCTCCTCGCGCCCTTCCCCTCCACCTGCGCGTCCTTGCGCGACCGACCGGGAAGCGTTCGAGCCCCGGCCTCGTCTTCGAGGTCGACACCGGAGCCCACGAGGTAGGAGTACGACCCGCGCGCATGCACTTTGGCAGCACGCAGCCCCTCCTCGCTCCCTCGACGCTCTCGAAGGACGTGAGCAGCTTGCTGATCTCGTAGAGTTGACGGACGCGAAGATACGCCCGCTCCTGGCCCTCCCGTCCTGGGTCCGCCGACCCTGCCCGGGCCCTGGGAAGCCGGCTGTTTTTCCGACGCCCCGCGCTCATGCCCGCTTCCGACTCCTCTTCCCGCGGCCGGACTTCGAGCGCATGGGGGCAGCTCCGTCGATTCGCTCCGCGATCCGCGCCCCGCCCTTGGCGATGTCGAAGTAGTAGGTCCCCCGGTCGTGGAGGCTTCCCCGGGTCTTCACCACGGCGAGGGTCGGGCGGATTGCCCCTGGCACCTGCGCGTACCTGAGCTGGATGATGTTGTCGGCCACCGGAGAGAAGCCGCCATCGGTGACGGAGTCGCTGGAGTACATCGCCTCCGACTCGAGCGTGAGGAGGCTGGTCACGCCGAGCGCCTTGAACTGGGAGGCGAGGCCGTAGAGGAGCAGCCGCAGCTCCTCGGTCGACATGCCCTCGGTCACCAGGTGGCTCGCGCTGTCGAGGACCAGCCTCCGCGTTCCGCTGGCCCTTATCTTGTCGGTCAGGATGGCGAGGAACTGGCTCGCCCGGACGTGCGCCTTGGAGAGGAAAACGATCTCCGCCAGCCCCTTCGTGACAGCCTCGTTCAAGGGCAGGGCGAGCCCCTCGGCGGTCTTGAGTATCTGGGCGGGCCCCTCCTCGAGGGCCACGAACAGTCCCGGCTCCTTGTGCTTCACGCCCTCGAGGATGAATTGGAGCCCCAGGGTAGTCTTCCCGATCCCCGGGCTTCCGGACACGATGGTGACGCTCCGCTCGAGCAGCCCTCCGCCGAGCAGGTCGTCGAGGCCAGGAACGCCGGAGAGAGAGCGACGCGAGGTCTCCATCGGTGGCGGAGGCTTTTCGGCCGCGGACTCCGCCGGGTAACGGGGGAAGATGTTGATGCCGCCCGGTCCGATGATCAGGTTGTGCCGGCCCTTGGAGTGGGCGGTGTTGCGCAGCTTGTAGATCTCCATGTACCGCTGGCGCTCGAAGGCCTCCTCACTCGAGGTGAGCAGGATGACGCCGTCGACCACCGTCTCCTCCACACCGAAGCGGCTGAGCTGGGAGGAACCGTAGGGGATGTCAGTGGCGAAGAAGCCGACCGCCTGCGCGTTCTGGACGATGGTCGCGAGCTGGAAGGTCTTCTCCCGGGCGATCTGCGTATCCTTGACCTTGTGCAGAAAGACCGAGAGCGAGTCGACGACCACGCGCCTCGCTCCCAGCGCTTGCACCCTCTCGCGCATCATCAGTAGGTGCCCCTCCACCATGACGTCCGGCTGGGGGATGAAGACGATCTCGACCATCCCCCGGTCGATTTCCCCATCGAGGTCCCAGCCCAGGCCTTGGGCGGTGGCGTGCAGCCGCTCCTCGGTCTCCTCGAAGGAAAAGACGATTCCCTTCTCGCCCGCCCGGGCGCCGCGGTAGAGGAATTCGAGGCCGAGGACCGTCTTGCCGGTCCCGGCCACGCCCGCGACGAGCAGGGTG
>VBKO01000302.1 GCA_005888115.1 Deltaproteobacteria bacterium | reverse complement strand
CGCGTTGGCTTGCTCCGCCGTGGCGGCGGGCGGCTTGGCGGCGCTGCGCTGGCGACCCGCGGCCGCCATCGCGCTCTGCGCGTCGCTGGGGTTCCTCCGCGGCGGCTCCGGAGGGAAGCCCGCGCGAGACGGAGCCCTCGACGCCGCGCTGCTCGATCCGACGTTGGATCGGGGCGGGCGCGAGCCCGTGCGACTCGAAGGCACCGTGCTCGAGGCGGAGCCGCGCCCTCGCGGGCTCTCGGTCGTGCTCCGCATCGAGCGGCTGGAGCCCCGCCCCGGCGACGCACTGCACGACCCCGCGGATCGACCGCTCGCACTCGTCCTCGTCGAGCGCTCGCCGGTCGTGGGTCGCGGCGCTCGCGTCGGCCTCTTCGCCCGGCTCCGCGAGCCGCCGCGGGCCCTGAATCCGGGCGAGCGCGACCGCCGGCGCGACCTTTCCCTGCGAGGGATCGCCTACCAGGGGTCGGCCGACTCCGCCGAGGTCCTCACCCCGGCGCCGCGCCCCTGGCAACTGGTCGCCGAGCTGCGCGCCCGGTTCACGAGGCGCTGCGCGGAGGTCTGCACCACGCCCGCGCGCGCCGGGCTGGTCGCCGCCCTCGGCGCGGGAGACCGGTCGCTGATTCCGCCCGAGGTCGAGGAGGACCTCGCCGCCAGCGGTCTGGTGCACCTGCTGGCCAGCTCCGGGCTGCACCTCGCCGTGGTCGCCCTGCTCGTCCGCTGGGCGGCGAAGCGCCTCTGGCTCCGCGGACCCTGGGCTGGCCGCGCGCGAGCCGCGGCCGTCGCATCGCTCTGCGCGGCGCCGGCGATCGCGGCGGAGGTGCTGCTCCTGGGCGCCCCGTGGCCCGCGGTGCGGGCAGGCATCGGCGCGGGGCTGGCGCTGTCCGCGGACCTGTGCGGCCGCCGCGCGGACGGGCTCACAGCGCTCTTCGCCGCCGCGGCGGCGTGCGCCCTGCTCGACCCCGCGGCGACGCACGATCTGGCTCTGCAGCTCTCCGTCGCCGGCGTCGCCGGAATGCTCGTGCTGGCCGACCCGCTGCGCGACTTCCTCCCGCGTCCGCTCCCGCTGGTGCCGGGCCCGGGTCGTTTTTCGCAGGTCGCCGGGCGGATCGCGGAGCACGCCGTCCGCCTCGCGTGCGCGACGGCGGCGGCCACGCTCTGCACCGGTCCGTTGATCGCCGCGGCTTTCCACCGGGTCTCGCTCGCGTCCGTGGCCGCGAACACGATCGGCCTCGCGCCCGGCTTGCTCGCCATCCCGATCGCGTCGCTCGCCGTCCCCCTGCACGCGCTCTTCGCAACCGGGGCGCTGCCCCTCTTCTGGGCGGCGGACCATCTCGCCGGCGTGACGCTGCTCGCCGCAAGCGGGTTCGCCGCGCTGCCCTACGCGCGCATCGTGGTCGCAGCTCCCGCGCCGTGGACGGCGCTCTTGTGGTGGACGGCCGCGTTGCTCCTGGCGGGTTGGCCAGCACCGCTCGCGGCGGGCTCCCGGCCCCGGCGGCCCGCGCCTCGGACCCGCATCCGGCGCGCGCTGCTCCCGGCTTGCGCACTGCTCTGCACGGGGTTCATCCACGCTGCTTCACCCTGGCTGTCCAGCTCGCTGCGGGTCACCTTTCTCGCGGTCGGCCAGGGCGACGCAGCGGTCGTGCAGCTGCCCGGTGGTCGCGCCCTGCTCGTCGACGGCGGAGGCGACCTGCGCGGCCTGGCTCCTCCCGGAACGGACGTCGGGTCGCGCATCGTCCTTCCCGCGCTGGCGGAGCTCGGGGTCTCGCGGCTGGACGCCATCGCGCTCACGCATCCGCATCCCGATCATGGCGGCGGACTGTTCGCGGTCCTCGATCAGCTGCCCGTCGGCGAGCTCTGGGTGACCGGCGAGGCGGGACCCGGCCAGCTCGGCGACCTCCTGCGCGAACGGGCGCGGGCGCGCGGCGTTCCGGTGCGCCAGCCGACGCCGGGCGCGATGCAGATGGGCGGCGTGCGCATCGAGATCCTCCGGTCGGGCTGGCACCCCGCGCGCTCCACGAACGACAACTCGCTGGTGCTGCGCCTCGTGCACGGCGAGCTGGCGATCCTCCTCGCGGGCGATGTCGAGGCGCTCGCGGAAGCCGAGCTGGCGCAGTCGGGCCGCGATGTGCGCGCCGACGTCCTGAAGGCCGGCCACCACGGCAGCCGCACCAGCTCGACGGAGGCATTCCTCCGCGCCGTCCGCCCGGCGCACGTCGTCTTCTCGGTCGGGGCGCACAACCCCTTCGGCTTCCCCCATCCCGAGGTGGTGGATCGCGTGCGATCTTCTGGCGCCGCGGCCTGGCGCACTGACGGCGGAGCGATTACCGCCATCAGCGACGGGCACACCATGGAGCTCCGGCAGATCGCGCCGTCGGATTGATCCGCCCGCCGACTCGCCGCGGAGCTGCGCCTTGCCGGAAAGTTCCAGATGGCGCCCGCATCCGGTACATCGGTCTCGTGGGGCAACACCGCCGGCTCGGCACCGCACTACGAGCATTCGTGTGCGTCGCCATCGTCGCGAGTCTCGGCGTACTCGTCCATCCCGTCGTCCACCTGGCGCGGACTGCGTCTCGCGAGAGCGCGTTCGTCCGCTTGACGCCTGCCTGGGGCCCCGACGGCGTCGAGGACGCGAGCCGCCTCGATTCCACTCCGGTGGGTGGCATCGTTCGGGTGCCGGCAGAACAAGACGCGGCCGTCGAGCTGCTGCGCAGGGTCCTCGTCGATGCCCGCGCGAGGCATGTGCCCATCTCGATCGCCGGCGCGCGGCACAGCATGGGCGGGCAGACGGTCACCACGAACGGGATCGTCGTGGACATGCTTCCCCTGCGCGGCATGGTGCTCGACGAATCGCGTCGCTTGCTCCACGTGCAAGCCGGCGCGCGATGGGAGGAAGTCATCCCCTTCCTCGGGAAGCACGGGTTGTCCGTCTCGGTCATGCAGTCGGATAGCCCGTTCACGGTGGGCGGCTCCCTGAGCGTGAATTGCCACGGATGGCAGAACGATCGGCCGCCGATCGCGAGCACGGTCGAATCGTTCCGCTTGCTCCTCGCGGACGGGCGCATCGTCCGTTGCAGCCGTAGCGAAAACGCGGAGCTGTTCGCAGCCGCGCTCGGCGGTTATGGCCTGTTCGGGATCATCGTCGACGCGGACTTGAGAGTGGTCCCCGATGCGCGTTACCGCGTCGAGCACATGCGCGTCGCGAGCGCCGGCTATGTCGCGGCGCTGGATGCACGCGTTCGTTCGGGACCCGTCGCTCTCGCCTACGGGCGGCTGAACGTCAACCGCGATCATTTCCTGGAACGAGCCGTGCTCACCACCTACGTACGAACCTCGGATGCGCCCCCTGGCGAGCCCATCGCCGAGCTCGCCCCCTGGGCCGCTTCGCTGGAGCGCTGGGTCTTCCGCGGTTCGCAAGGAAACGACTACGGCAAGGAGCTGCGTTGGGCGCTGGAGACGAACGTAGCGCCTTGGTTCTTCGCCCGGACGACGCACCGCAACCAGGTGATGCAGAGCCGCGTGCAGCTGTACGAGAACCGCGACCCCTCGCGCACCGACGTGCTCCAGGAATACTTCCTCCCGCGCGGGCGACTCGAGGAGTTTCTCGGACGCGTGCGCGCGATCCTTGCTCCCGGAACGGCGGACCTCTTGAACGTCACGCTGCGCGATGTGCGACGGGACGGCGATACGCTGCTGCGCTACGCGGACACCGACGTCATGGCGCTCGTCTTCTTCTTCTCGCAATCCCGCACGGCAGAGGCCGAGGCCGCCATGCAGGCGCTGGCCCGTGAGCTCATCGAAGCCAGTCTCGCGGTGGGTGGGCGCTACTACCTCCCGTATCGACTGCATGCCGCCCGCGAACAGTTCGTCCGGGCGTACCCGATGCAAGCGGCGTTCTTCGCGCTCAAGCGCACCGTCGATCCCGAGGAAGTCTTCCAGAACCAGTTCTATCGCGCGTACGGCCCTTCGCCCGCGCGGAGTGGACCATGAGTCAGTCGTCGAATCGAAGGGTGGCGAAGCGGTCCAAGGCGTGGAAGTCGCCGACCATGGGTGGCGAGTACGCCTGGCCCTCTCCGGGCTGACCCGGTCCCTGGCGCAGCCTGTACAGGTTGAAACGCCAGGTGTCGCCACGCCGGGGGCGCGGCCGAGGCATGCCGGTCAGGTTCGCGAACGGGATCGCGAGCTCCGCCGTCCACCCGCGGTCCACGTCGCGCGAGTCGTTGAGCGTGCCGTCCAGGTGGACCGCGTGGCGGGCGCCTGAGGACCAGGACAGATCCATCCCCTGCCGCCGGCCGGTGAACGACGCGTCGAAGAGGGCATTCGACGGCGCGAGCTCGATCTCGTCGTACCGGCGCAGGTCGCCGCTCGGATTGAGGAAGATCTCCACGACGTTCGAGGTGTAGAGCGCCTCGTCGTCCCTCGTGAACGGCGTCGAGATGTCAGGGTCCTCCGCCTGGAACGCGAGGTAGAGGTTGTCGTCGTCCCAGAGCAGGCGCGCGACCGTCTGGGCGGTGCAGGGCTTCCCGTCCAGGGACCGCACGAACGGACCGGCGCGCTCCGCCCGGTCCCATGCCGCCTCGGCCAGCACGCCGTCGATGGCGATCGGCCCATTGCTGCGATGCACGACGTACTCGCCGGTACGCCTGGTACACGCGGCGCCCGAAGCCACGAGCGCGACGGCGAGCAGTGAGACGTTCAGACGAGGCCAGCCCGGCGTACGATCAGGTGGCACAGCCGCTCGTGCCCGCCGAGCAGGCTCGAGAACTGCAGCGGGCCCATCCGCGTCCGCACCGCGTAGCTGGTGCCCAGGAGCCCCGGGAGCACGTCGACGCGCAGGATGTCGTCGAACGAGAAATGCCGGACCGCGGAGAAGGTGCGCACGGTCAGCCCGGCGTCGCTCACCGTGTACGCGAGCCGGCCGTAGAACATCGAGCAGGCGGTGAAGAGCGCGATGAAGAACGCGGAAGAGAGGAACGCCGAGTTGGTCGCGCCGTGGAGCCCGAGCAGCGCCACGAACACGCCGATCCAGAGAGTGTCGGCGGCGAGCACCACGGTGCGGAGGACGACGCGGGGGCGGAAGGTCTCCGGTGCCAGCGCTTCTCGACCTCGGGGAAGCTGCACCATGTCAAGAGCATAGCGACGCGGATTGCAGCGAGCAATTCCGCGCCCCTGCGCTGGTACGATGGGAGCATGCACGAGCTTTCGCAGGCGCTCGCCTCCCCGGCGGCCTGGGAGGAGCCCGACCGCGCCGCCCGGCTCGCGCCCCGGCTGCCGGAGGAGACCGGCCTCGCCGCGCGCGACGCCGAGATGCTGCTGCGCCTGTGCGAGGAGAGCGCCGACCCCGATGGCGCTCTTGCTGGAGCGGTGCGCGCGCTGGGTGCCCGGCGCGCGCGGCTTGGCCGGCCCGCGTCCGCCGCCGCGCTGGCGCCGCTGGTCACCATCTGCGCCGCCTCGCGGTATCTCGCCGCGCATCTGGCCGCGCAGCCCCGCCTCATCGACCTGCTGCCGCTGCTCGCGGTTCGCACGCGCACGGCGCAGGAGGCCCTGGCGGCGGCGACGCGCCATGCGAACGCGCCGGACGCCGAGGCGCTCGCGCGAAGGCTCCGCCGCCACAAGCTGGTCGAGGTGCTCCGCATCGCCTTGCGCGACCTCGGGGGCAACACCTCTCTTCCGGAATCGGCGCGCGAGCTGTCGTGGCTGGCCGCCTCCCTCCTCGAGGCGGCGGTGCGGTTCCATTACGCGCGCCTGTGCACGCAACACGGGCCGCCGGAGGGACGCACGCCGCTGGGGCCGTCCGGGTTCTGCGTGCTCGGAATGGGCAAGCTGGGCGGCACCGAGCTGAACTTCTCCAGCGACGTGGACCTGCTCTACGTCTACGAGCGCGACGGGCGCACCCAGGGCCCGCAGGCGATCGACCATTTCGCCTTCTACGCGCGGCTGGCCGAGGAGGTGACCCGCGCGATCGGCGCGACTCCGTTCGTGTTTCGCGTCGACCTCGACCTGCGTCCCGAGGGCCGGAGCGGACCGATCGTGAACTCGCTTCGGGCGCTCGAGCTGTACTACGAGGCACAGGGGGCGCCCTGGGAGCGCTTCGCGCTCCTCAAGGCGCTGCCGATCGCCGGGGACCTGGAGGTCGGCGAGGATGGGCTGCGCCGGCTGGCTCCGTTCGTCTGGCGCAAGTACCTCGACCTCGGCGCGGTGGAGGAGATGCGCGCGCTCAAGGCGCGCGCCGAGCGCGAGGCAGGCCGGCGGGGGAAACAGGACCTGAAGCTGGGCCCGGGCGGCATCCGCGAGGTGGAGTTCTTCGTCCAGGCGCTACAGCTCTTGCATGGAGGCAAGGACGCGAACCTGCGCGCGCGAGGCACCCTGCCGGCGCTCGAGCGCCTGCTCTTCGCCGGGCTCATCTCCAGCCGCGACCGCGACGAGCTGGCCGAGGCGTACGTGTTTCTCCGCCGGCTCGAGCACCGCCTGCAGATGGTGGCGGAGCGCCAGACACACGCCTTGCCGGACGATCCAGCGGAGCGAGCGCGACTCGCGCGGCGCGCGGGGTACCCTGGCACGCGCGACGAGGCGTCGCAGGCCCTCGATCGCGATCTGCAGCTCCACCGCGGGCGCGTCGAGGCGCGCTTCCGCGATCTGCTGCGGGTCGCGGGCGGCGGCGCGCCGGCGGCCGATCCGAACGCGACGCTCGCCGCCGATCCCCAGGCGGAACCCGAGGAACGACTCCAGGCGCTGCGCACGCTCGGGTTCCTCGATGCGGAGGCGTCCGCGGCCGAGCTGGCTCGCCTCGCCCGCCGGCGCGAGACGCCGTTCTCGCCCGCGGCGCCGCCGGACCTCCAGCAGCTCGCGCCCCGGTTGGTTCAGGAAGCCGCCGCCGCGCCCGACCCGGATCAGGCGCTGCGCCATCTCGCCGATCTGTTCGGCCAGCTCTCCAATCCACGCGCCATCTCCGAGCTGCTCCTGGGATCGCCGCGGACCGCGCGGCTGCTCCTTTCGCTCTTCGGATCCAGCGACTTCCTCAGCCGCTCCCTGCTGCGCCATCCCGAGCTGATCGACCAGCTCGTCCATCGGGGGTCCGCGCCGCTGGTCCGTGCGCCGGAGGAGCTGCGCGCGGAGCTGCGCGGACGCCTGACCGGCGACGCTGAGCACGACCTGACCGAGCTGCGGCGCTTCCGCCTGGAGGAGCTGCTCCGCATCGGCGTGCACGACGTCGCCGGCGCCCTCGACGCGGACCTCGTGCCGCAGCAGTTGTCCGACGTGGCGGAGGCGTGCGTGGCCGCCTGCCTGGAGCTT
>VBKO01000301.1 GCA_005888115.1 Deltaproteobacteria bacterium | reverse complement strand
CCTTCCCGGTGATGGGGTCGGCGATCTTGTGGCCGACCGGGATGGCGGGGATGGCGATGCCCTCCCGCATCTCGGTCCACTTGGGCATCGTGAACTTGTACGGCTCCTCCGGATTGCCCTGCGTCGGCTGCACCGTGTAGGTCTGCAGGCGCTCGAAGGAGCGCTGCGCGGAGCTGGCCTTCAGCTCGTCATGCCACTCGTCGCGGATCGTCTCCTGCACCGAGGCGAGGCTGAACAGCTCCGGCAGGACCTTCGCGATCGCGCCCAGGATGCGGACGTCGCTGTGGTCGTCCTTGTAGACCCACAGACCGGAGAAGCTGGGCGTCCCCTTGACGATCGCCAGGTTGTAGGGCGCCGCCTTGCGGTGGGCCATGTCGGCGAGGACCTCGGGGCTCTCGAACGAGGTCACGATCAGCGTGCCACCCGGCTTGACCAGCTTGTTGATCGGCTGGAGCCCGTACCAGGCCCAGGACTCGACCCCCTTGAAGAGGGTGTCGTCGACGCAGATGGAGATGTCGACCTCCTGGGGCTCGTATTTCGCCATTCCCTCCTCGAGGGTGATGTCGTCGGTGGCGACGATGGCGAAGGCCTTGGCCGGGATGCCGTTGCGCTCGGGGCTGTCCCCATACCGGCCGAAGGAGATGCCCGGCTTTCCCTCCTTGTGCGCGGCGAGCACGATCGCGCGGCTGATGTTCTTGGCCAGGGTCTTCTGGAAAATGCCTCGGTAGACGATCTCGACTGCGAACAGGCGACCCATCTTAGGACCTCCTCAGAGCTGCCTCATGACCACTTCCTCGATCTCCGTCAGGTGCTGCCGCACCGCCCTCTCCGCCCCGGCCGGGTCTCCGCGCTTGATGGCGCGCAGCACGCGCAGGTGGCCGGCGAAGGACCGCTCCAGGCGGCCGGGGGACTGCAGCGAGCGGGTGCGGCTCTCGCGCAAGAGATCCATCAGTACGTCCAGCACGCGCAGCACCACCGTGTTCCGCGCCGCTACCGCGATGGCGTAGTGGAACTCGGAGTCCTCCTCGATGCCCGGCTCGCCCCGCCGCACCTTGGCCTGCTGCCGGCGGAGGATGTCCTCCAGCCCGGCGATCTCCTCGGGCGTGGCGTTTCTCGCCGCGCGGTTCGCCAGCGCGGGCTCGATCATGCGGCGCACGTCGAGCAGCTCGCCCACCAGGTGGCGCTTCTCCGAGAGCACGCTTGCGAGCGGCACCACCAGCGATTCGGCGGACAGCTCGCGCACCACCGTCCCGTGCCCCTGCCGCGGCTCGACGATCCCCATCACCTCCAACGTGCGGATGGCGTCGCGGATGGAGCCGCGCCCGACGCCGAACTTGGAGACCAACTCGCGCTCGGGCGGCAGCCGGTCGCCGGCCTTGAGGACGCCGCGCGCGATCAGGCCCTGGATCTGCTCCGCGACTTGCTCGTACCGGCGGTTCTTGCGGACCGCCTGCAGCTCGTCGATCGGCGCCGGAGAGACTTTCTCGGAGCGTGTGGGTGAGGCAGAGCTCGGCACTGGAACGATCCTCGGATGGTCAGATGGTCAGACCACTTCTGCGAGCGAAGCGCACCATCCCCCTTTCGTCCAAGGCCGTCAAGAGCGGCCGCGGCGGGGCGGGGAAGGCCGGCCGCTTCGTCCTCCGGCGAACGGCGTGGCAACGCCTGGCTTTCCGGCAGCGGACAGGCGCCCGCTCCGGCGAGCGGCGGCTGCTTGCGGGAGCGGCTACATTCCTCTACGGTCCGGACGCAAATCGGTGTCCAGGTAGATACCCGCGAGGGAGACGATGAGACTTCAGAACGCAGCGATCCAGAAGTGGGTCGACGAGATCCAGCGGATGACCACCCCCGCGAAAGTGGTCTTCTGCGACGGGTCGCAGGGCGAGAAGGACCAACTCATCCGCGAGTGCCTCGCCACCGGGGAGCTGATCGAGCTGAACCAGTCCAAGCTGCCCGGCTGCTACCTGCACCGCAGCGCTCCGCACGACGTGGCGCGCACCGAGCACCTCACCTTCGTCTGCACCGAGGAAAAGGACGACGCCGGGCCCAACAACAACTGGATGGCGCCCGACGAGGCGCGCAGGAAGCTGGCGGGGCTCTACAAGGGCGCGATGAAGGGCCGCACCATGTACGTGGTGCCCTTCCTGATGGGCCCGCCCGCCTCGCGTTTCTCCAAGGTCGGCGTGGAGATCACCGACAGCAAGTACGTGGTCCTGAACATGCGGATCATGACGCGCATCGGGCAGGTGGCCCTCGAGCACCTGGGCGATTCGGACGACTTCACCCGCTGCCTCCACTCGCTGGGCGACCTGAGCCCGGAGCGCCGGTTCATCTGCCACTTTCCGGAAGCGAACACGGTGTGGTCGGTCGGCTCGGGGTACGGCGGCAACGCGCTCCTCGGCAAGAAGTGCCTGGCGCTGCGCCTGGCCAGCTGGTTGGGGAAGAAGGAAGGCTGGCTCGCCGAGCACATGCTGATCCTGGCGCTGCGCTCGCCCGAGGGAAAGACGCACTACGTGACCGGCGCGTTCCCCAGCGCCTGCGGGAAGACGAACCTGGCCATGATCGTGCCGCCCGCCTCGATGCCGGGCTGGCAGGCGTGGACCGTCGGCGACGACATCGCCTGGCTCCGCCCCGGGGCAGACGGGCGGTTGTGGGCGCTGAACCCCGAGTCCGGGTTCTTCGGCGTGGTCCCCGGCACCAGCTGCAAGACCAATCCCAACGCGATGGAGATGATCCAGAAGGACACCATCTACACCAACGTCGCGCTGCGCCCCGACGGGACGCCCTGGTGGGAAGGCCACGACGACCCGCCGCCGGAGAGCGCGCTCGACTGGCAGGGCCGGCCGTGGACGCCGAAGTCGGCCGAGAAGGCCGCGCACGCGAACAGCCGGTTCACCACCCACGCCAGCCAGTGCCCCTCCATCTCGCCGGAGTGGGAGAAGCCGGAGGGCGTGCCGATCTCGGCGATGCTCTTCGGCGCGCGCCGGCAGCGGACGGTCCCGCTGGTGTTCCAGTCGCGCAACTGGCAGCACGGCGTGTTCCTCGGCGCCACGCTCTCGTCGGAGACCACCGCCGCCGCGACGGGCAAGGTGGGCGTCCTGCGCCGCGACCCCATGGCCATGCTGCCCTTCTGCGGCTACAACATGGGCGACTACTGGGGGCACTGGCTCAAGATCGGCCAGCAGCTCAAGTCGCCGCCGAAGATCTTCCGGGTGAACTGGTTCCGCACGGGCGACAACGGCAAGCTCCTCTGGCCGGGCTACGGCGAGAACCTGCGCGTGCTCAAGTGGGTCCTCGAGCGCTCCGACGGGGCGCGCGCCGGCGCCACCGACACCCCGATCGGCGACGTACCCACCCGATCGTCGCTCGACCTGCGCGGCCTCGACCTCTCCGACGCGGCGGTCTCCCAGCTCTTGCGCGTCGATCCCGACGAATGGGCCGAGGCCGTCGAGAGCCAGGAAACCTTCTTCGATTCCTTCGGCTCCCACCTCCCCCGCGCGATCCGCGACGAGCACGACCAACTCGCCCGCCGCATCGGCGAAGCAGTTTCCCCGGCCGACCTGCGTGGCCGGGACAGCGGAACGTAAACGCATCGTCGGTTGCCGATGCGATTAGCTCCTGACGCTCGGAGGCTTGTTGAATACATGGGCAAGCTTTCCGAGGAGCGTACTCTGCTCGATGGATGAGCGGGATCGAGTACGAGCTCTGGCACGCGCTCGCCGCGGGTCCTCGTAAGTACGGGAGCCTCTGAAACACCTCTCCGACGCAGCCGCGCCTGCTTCCGGGTAGTCGCCTCCTGTATCGGCAGCTCGTGCGAGCGCGACGGCTTCCGCCTCGTCCACTTCTCAGTGCAATCGAATCACCTGCACTTGAGCGTCCAGGCGCGTGACGCTCTGGCGCTCGCACGTGGCGTGCAGGCATTGTCCATCCGCGTCGCGAAAGCCGTGAACCGCGTCCTCGAGCGCCACGGGAAGGTGTTTGCCGACCGCTCATCATCGGTCACTTTCGCTCGTGCGCCCCGGCGGGTTCCGGGAGCAGGAGAGCGTGCATTCCGCGTCCGCGGACAAATCACGCTGGGGTCTCGGTTGCTTTTCAGGGGAGAATCGAGGGCAACGACGGCGAGGATCCCACGTCGTGCTCAGGGCTGCGGCAGCGGTTGCTTCTCGATCGCGAACGAGAGTCGCTGCGCTGGCCTTTCTCATCTCG
>VBKO01000300.1 GCA_005888115.1 Deltaproteobacteria bacterium | reverse complement strand
GAAACGGCGCGACACCGGGCGCGCGCCCCATGCGCACACCCCTGCGCTCCGCGAACGAGCGGGGGCCCATCTCAAATGAGCAGGGACTGAGTCAGGAGAAGCAGGGGGATCGGCGTGGGCCCATCGCGCTCACCGGCTCCTTTCAGGCCGTTGCCCAAAAAGACGAGCGCAAATACTGATGCTGCCGGCGCGGGGCCAGCCGTTTCGGGCGGCGCTGACCCGCCGGCCTGCCGCTGCATCGCCTCCACCGGCGGCGCCGTCGTCGCTGGAGTTCCATGCTTGCAGCGTGACCCGTTACCCCGCTTCCTCGTCAGCCGGGCAGCCGCGTGCGTCGGCCGCTGCGACCCGGTGACGCCGATCTTCGCGGCGGCGGGGGGAAGCGACGCGATGCTGAGCAGCGCTGCCGCCAGGAGGCTGACTGGATCCATCACAGCGCTTCCGATGTCGGATGGCGAGAACCGTTGCGCACGAGATGAAGCAACGGGTCGTTTGCTCGATGTGTCGATCGCGCTGTGCTGCGCTTGACAGGGCGCCGTCGTCGCGCTTCCATGCAGCGATTTTTCCGCGTCGTCGGTAGCCTCTTCAACAATTCCGCAGGAGTGAACGATGCGACCGATGACGTTCCCGGTGCTGGCAGCTGCCTTGGCCCTCGCGGGCGCCGCTTCGGGTCAGGACAAGAAGATCACGCTGGGCGCAGCCGTGCAGCTGACTGGCAGGCTGGCGAATACAGGACGCTACTACGGCGACGGCTATCAAATTACCGTCGACAAGATCAACGCGAAGGGCGGCGTCACGGTCGGCGGCACCAAGTACCAGCTGGCGCTGCGCATCTACGACAGCCAGTCGGACACCAACCTCGGCGTGCGGCAATACGTGCAGCTGCTCACGCAGGACAAGGTGAACTTCCTGCTCGGGCCGTTCTCTTCCAACGACGCGCTCGACGACTCGTCCGTTGCGGAGAAGTGAGCACCGTCAAGATGATGGGCAAGCTCGACCCGAAGCCAAAGAACGTCGCGCTGGTTGCAGCCGACGATTCCTTCGACGTCTCCGTGGCCAACGGGACGCGCAAGCTCGCGAAGGAAGCAGGGCTGGAGCTGGTCGTCGACAAGCAGTTCCGCGAGAACAACGCCGACTTCTCCTCGATCCTCTCGCTCACCAAGTCGAAGGACCCGGACGTGATCCTCTGGGCGGGGCACGAGGGCGAGGCGCTCAACTTCATCCGCCAGGCGAAGAGCCTGGACGTGAATCCCAAGCTGCTCTACTCGTTCACCGTCGGCGTCCCGACCGCCGACTTCCGCAAGGCGCTCGGAAAGGATGCCGAGTACGCTTTCGGAATGACGCCCTGGCTCCCGGAGAAGGAGCTGAAGGACGACTGGTTCGGCGACGCCGTGCAGTTCGACAAGGAATACCAGGCGAGGTTCAACTACGCGCCCGATTATCACGCCGCTTCGGCGGCGGCCGACGTGGAGGCGTTCGCCAAGGCGATCGCTGCTGCCGGCACGCTCGATCCGAAGAAGGTCCGCGACGAGATCGCCAAGGTCGACTTCCAGAGCCTCTACGGACACATCAAGTTCCAGGCGAACGGCCAGATCTCGCTGCCGCAGACCGTGATCCAGATCCAGGACGGCAAGGTGGCGCCGATCTTCTCCGAGGACTTCCTCGGCAAGCCGCGCTACCCGATCCCGCCCTGGTCGAAGCGGTGAGCGTTCGTCCCCCGCCGCCCTATCCGGCGGCACTTCGCTTCTAGAGTCCGGTCACGAACGGGGAGGGTTCCGTGCAGCTCTTCGGCCAGATCCTGGTCAATGGGATCCTGCTCGGCGGGCTTTACGGGCTGATGGGCCTCGGCATGGGGCTGGTCTGGGGCGTGCTGAAGATCGTCAACCTGGCGCACGGCGCGCTGATCATGCTGGGCGGGTACGCGCTCTACTACCTGTACACGAAGGCCGGGATCGACCCGTTCCTGGGCCTGCCGCTCGCCATGGTGGCGATGTTCGTCCTGGGCTACGTGCTGCAGACGGCGCTGCTCAACCTGATCGTCCGGTCCGCGCAGCTCAACACGCTGCTCCTCACCTTCGGCCTGGACGTGGTCTTCGTCTACATGGCGCAGCTCCTCTTCAGCGCGGACTTCCGCACCATCAATCCGCCGTACGCGGGGAAGAACGTCACCATTTCCGGCGTGGTGGTGCCGTACGCGCAGTTCGGGGCATTCCTCGTCGCGCTCGTGCTGGCCGGGCTCCTCTTCCTCGTCCTGGACAAGACGAGGACGGGCCGCGCGATCCGCGCCACCGCGCAGAACCTCATCGCGGCGCGGCTCTATGGGGTGAACCCGAAGCGCATCTACGCCATCACCTTCGGCACCGGCGCTGCGCTGGCGGGCGCCGCCGGTGGCCTGTACGGCATCGTCTCCCAGATCACGCCGTACATCGGCGTCACCCTGACGGCGAAGTCGTTCGTCATCGCCATCCTCGGCGGCCTGGACAAGCCGCTCGGCGTCATCGGCGGTGGGCTGGTGCTGGGAATCGCCGAGGCGATGGCCGCCCTCTACCTCGATCCGACGTACACCGACATCATCAGCTTCGGCCTGCTCGTGCTGGTCCTGGTGGCGCGGCCGGCGCAGCTACTGGGGCGCGCATGAACCGGTACCGCTGGCTCGCGCTGCCGATCGCGGCCGCCGCTCTCGCAGTGGTTCCCTGGTTCACCTCCGACACCATCGTCCAGTACGGGATCAATGCGTTGCTGGTCGCCACCCTGGCGCAGGCGTGGAACATCATCGGCGGGTTCTCGGGGTATCCCTCCTTCGGCAACTCGGTCTTCTACGGTCTGGGGACCTACGGCACCGCGATCGCCATGGCGCAGCTCCACTGGTCGTTCGGCTCCGGCCTCGTCTTCGGAGCGGTGCTGGGCGTCGCCTGCGCTTTGCTCTTCGGCATCCCCATCCTGCGCCTGCGCGGACCGTACTTCGCCATCGCCACCCTCGGGCTCGCCGCGGTGATGTCCGCCATCACCGCCACCGTCGAGATCGCCGGGAAGAACATCGGGCTCATCCTGCCGCTGTTCCGCGGCGATACGCTCTTCTACGAGCTCTCGCTGATCCTGCTCGTCGCCGCCACCGGCACCGTCGCCTGGATCGCGCGCAGCCGATTCGGCGCGGGTCTGGTCGCCATCCGCGAGGACGAGGACGCGGCGCAGGTGATGGGCATCAACACCACCACGTACAAGGTGGCGGCGCTCACCGTCGCCGCGCTCTTCAGCGCGCTGGCGGGCGGCATCCACGCCTACTGGATCACCTTCATCGATCCCGCGAGCGCGTTCGATCCGTCGCTGAACGTGCGCATGGTGATCATGACGCTCTTCGGCGGGCCGGGCACCGTGCTCGGTCCGGTGCTCGGAGCTTTGATCCTCTCCGCGGTGTCCGAGGTGCTCGCCAGCCAGGCCACCGGAGTGGCCAGCCTCTTCTACGGGATCGTGATCGTGGCCGCCGTGCTGCTGATGCCCAAGGGACTGCTCGACCTGGTGCAGGGATTCCGCGACTCGGGGTGGCGGTACTTCGTCGACAACGTCCGGCGGTACCGCATATGACGGAGCCCCTCTTCGAGGTCCGCGGCTTGACGAAGCGGTTCCGCGGCCTGACCGCGGTGTCGAACGTGACGTTCCGCGTGGCGGCGCGCGAGATCGTGGGGCTCATCGGCCCGAACGGCGCGGGGAAGACCACCATCATCAGCCTGATCAGCGGCACGCTGGTGCCGACCGCGGGCGACATCGTCTTCGAGGGCCGCCACATCGAGCGGCTGCCCGCGTACCGCAGGGCGCGCCTCGGCATCGGCCGCACCTTCCAGGTGATGAAGCCCTTTCCGGGGCTGTCGGTCCTGGAGAACGTCACGGTGGGCGCCCTGTTCGGAACGGGCGGCGGGGAGCGCAACCGGACGCGGGCGGAAGAGAGGGCGCGCGAGTGGCTCAAGTTCACCGGTCTGGAGCGGAGGATGGACCAGCGCGCCGACGCGCTGGGCGGGCCGGACCGCAAGCGCCTCGAATTCGCCAAGGCGCTGGCGATGAACCCGAAGCTCCTCCTGCTCGACGAGGTGATGGCCGGCCTCACCCACGTCGAGGTCGACGAGGTGGTGGAGCTCATCAAGAAGATCCGCGAGAAAGGCGTCACCATCCTCGTCATCGAGCACGTGATGAAGGCCATCCGCCGGCTCGCGGACCGGCTGCTCGTGCTCCACCACGGGCAGCAGATCGCCGAAGGGCGCACCGACGAGGTGCTGCGCGACCCGCGCGTGGTCGAGGCGTACCTCGGCAAGAGGCGGCAGTGACCCCGGCGTTGCTCGAGATCGCCTCCTTGAGCGCCGGGTACGGCGAGGTGCCGGTGCTCTCGGGCGTCGCGATGGTCATCCGGCCGGGCGAGATCGTGACCATGGTCGGCAGCAACGGCGCGGGGAAGACGACGCTGCTCCGCGCCATCTCGCGCGTGATCGGCGCCCGCGGGACGCTGCGATTCGACGGCCGCGACTTGACCGCCTTGACGCCGGAGCAGGTCTTCGGCCTCGGGTTGGTGCAGGTTCCGGAAGGCCGGCAGCTCTTCGATCGCATGACGGTGGAGGACAACCTGCGGATGGGCACCTACCGCCGGCGCGACGACGCGCGCATCCAACAGAGCTTCGAGCGCGTCTACCAGCTCTTCCCCGTGCTCGCCGAGCGCCGCCAGCAGATTGCGGGCAGCCTCTCCGGCGGCGAGCAGCAGATGTGCGCCATCGCGCGAGGGCTCATGGCGGCGCCGAAGCTCCTCACCGTCGACGAGATGAGCCTGGGCCTGGCGCCCGTGGTGGTCGATCAACTGCTCGGCGTCCTGGGCGAGATCCGCAAGCAGGGCATCACGGTCCTGCTGGTCGAGCAGGACGTCTTCGCGGCCTTCAGCGTGGCGGACCGCGGCTACGTGATGGAGACGGGGCGCATCGTGCGGGAGGGGGCGGTCGCGGAGTTGGAGAAGGACCCCGAGGTGCGCAAGGCGTATCTCGGGGTGCAGTGAGCGGATGTGCGCTTCCCGAGCCTGCTCGCCCTCGTCCGCGTCGCGCTTTGAACCTGCGCCGCGCGCGCTACATTACGCCAGCACCAGAGCGATCACCGGCGGTTTCCCCCGATCGACGAACCGGCCGTTCACGGCGATAGTGCCGTCGATCAGCGCGGTGAAGAGGTCATCCTTCAGGTTCGCGCTGTTCGGCACCACGATCACGAGCAGCTCGCCGGTCGCGAGCGTGAACGAGGACATGTCGGCGGCCGGGTCGTCCAGGCAGCTCAGGCAGTCGACCCACGCGTCCATTGTGTGGGCGTAGAAGTCGGGGAAACCGAACACCCGCTGGCACACTGCATGGAAGGTCTTCTCGTTGCGGATCTCGCTGGTGGGCAGGACGATCCTGGGCATGCGCGCAGGGTAGCGGCGT
>VBKO01000135.1 GCA_005888115.1 Deltaproteobacteria bacterium | reverse complement strand
ATGACCCTCTCCCGCCGCACGCCGGTCAACCCGGGCAGGTCATACAACCCGGACCCCCCGATCACTCCTAGAATGGGCCTCGGCACGCCGCGCGCCTTTCTCACATTGCCGCGGGCTTGGTCAACTACGCCGAAGCGAGCAAATTTGGAACCGGAACGGAGTCCGCATCATCGAAGTCATTCGTCGAGGACATGATTCCACCGGCGGAGGTCGAATGGCAATTCCGGCAGGGCAGATGATGGCGGTGGGCCGATACCTCTTGAAGCAGCGCCTCGCCCGGCGAGAGCGCTACCCGCTGGTGCTGATGCTGGAACCGCTCTTCCGCTGCAATCTCTCCTGCACTGGCTGCGGAAAAATCCAGTATCCCGTACAGCTCCTCCGCCGCCAGCTCTCGGTTGCGGAGTGCGTGAGCGCTTCCGACGAGTGCGGCGCGCCCATCGTCAGCGTCGCCGGAGGGGAGCCGCTGCTGCATCCGCAGATCGCCGACATCGCCCGCGCGCTGGTCGACCGGCGGCGATTCGTCTACCTCTGCACCAACGCCATCCTGCTCGAGCGCAAGCTCGACGAGTTCGAGCCGAGCAAGTATCTCAGCTTCAGCGTGCACATGGATGGCCCCCGCGCCGAGCACGACCACTCCGTCTGCCGCGAAGGCGTCTACGACGTGGCGGTGAAGGCCATCCGCGCCGCCCTGGATCGCGGTTTCCGCGTCACCACCAACAGCACGCTGTTCGAGGGCAGCGATCCGGAGCGCATGCGCCACTTCTTCGACGACATGATGGAGCTGGGCGTCGAGGGAATGATGGTCTCACCCGGCTACTCCTACGAGAAGGCGCCCGACCAGGAGCACTTCCTGCGCCGCGAGCGGTCGCACCAGCTGTTCGCGCGCATGCTCGGCTCGCCGAAGAGGAGCTGGAGCTTCAACCAGTCGCCTCTTTTCCTGCAGTTCCTGATGGGCAAGCGCGACTTCGAGTGCACGCCCTGGGGCAATCCCACCTACAACATCTTCGGCTGGCAGCGGCCCTGCTATCTCCTCCAGGACGGGTACGCCAAGTCGTTCCGCGAGCTGATGGAGGAGACGGACTGGCCTTCGTACGGCCGCAAGAGCGGCAATCCCCGCTGCCAGGACTGCATGGTGCACTGCGGTTTCGAGCCGAGCGCCGTCCGGGCCGCGTTCGAGTCGCCGCAGGCCATGGCCGGGACCGTCGCGAGCATGGTGACGGGCCGCCTATGACCGAGGCAAGGATCGCGGAGCTGGTCGATCGGGCATTCGATTACCGCGGGTACGTCACCCTGCGGCGCAGCGACGGCTCCGAGCTGGTGGGGTTCGTCTACGACCGGAGCGCAGCGCACCTCGATCTGCTCGACGAGAGCGCGACGCGCCGCACGCGCATTCCGCTGGCGGAGATCGCCGACATCGCCTTCACCGGCGAAGACGCGGCGCGCAAATCGCAGGAGATCTGGGAGCGCCGCAAGGGGAAGCCCGAACCCCGCGAGACGCCGGCGCACGGGGATTGGGCCGATCCGGGGAAGGTCCTGGTGCTGGTCGCGCTCGAACACGAGCTGCGCAGCGTGGCGCGCGCTCTCGGTGCGGCTCGGCGCGGCAGTGTGGTGCGCGGGCGGCTCTCGGGCGGCGAGGTGGTCGCGCTCGCCGTCGGGGTCGGTGGAGGCGCCCGCCGCGCCGTCGCCGAGGAACATCCCCGTCTGGTGGTGAGCTGTGGATATTCGGGCGGACTCGACCCCGCCCTACGTCCTGGCGACCTGGTGCTCGCGACGACGGTGCGCCGGGCCGGAGGCGATGCCCTCGCTGCCCCGGAATCTCCCCGCCTGGCGGCCGCCGCTGCCTTGGACGGACTCCGCTTCTTGCAAGGTGGGCTCGTCTGCGCGACTTCGGCCGCCGCGTCACCCGAGGACAAACGCGCGCTCGCCAGGGACGGCGCGCTGGCCGTCGACATGGAGAGCTACCTGGTAGCGCAGGCGGCCGGGGAGGCGGGCGTTCCATGGCTGGCGCTCCGGGCCATCGTCGACCCGCTCGACTCCTCGCTTCCACCCTTCGCGCGCGAGGCGCGCCCTGACTATTTCTGGCCTGCCTTGAGGTACGCGTTCTCAGGACCCCGCGCGGCCCTGCGGCTCGTCCGGCTCGGGCGAGATGCGAGTCGTGCGGGCGCTGCTCTGGAGGCGGCGCTGCGCCGCCTGGTTCCCGCGCTCGCGGCCGCGGAGGCGCATCGATGAGGGCACTGGTTACCGGGGCCAGCGGATTCGTCGGCGGCGCCGTGGCGCGCGCCTTGCTGCAACGGGGAGCGGAGGTCCGGGTCCTGTTGCGCCCGGGCAGCGTCCCCAACCTGCCCGAATCTGCCGAGGTCGAGATCGCGCGCGGCGACCTGCGCGACGCGCAGGCGGTCTGCGCCGCGGCCAGGGGCCGTGACGCCATCTTCCACGTCGGCGCGCTCTACTCCTTCGCGGCGCCGGCCAGCGAGGTGCTGGCCGTCAACGTCGGCGGCACCCGCAACGTGATCGCGGCGACCCGGGCTCGCGGCGCCCGGCTGGTCTACACCTCCAGCATCGCCACCATCGGCGGGATGCGCGACGGAATCCTCCCCGACGAGCTGTCGTCTCCCACAGGCCCTCCCCCCGGACCGTACAAGAAAAGCAAGTGGGAGGCGGAAGCCCTCGTGCGCGAGGAAGCCGCCCGCGGGCTGGAGGCGGTGATCGTCAATCCCACCTTCCCGGTGGGCGTGGGCGACGTCAAGCCGACCCCGACCGGCGCGGTGATCCGCGACTTCCTCGATGGCCGCATTCCCGCCTACGTCGATACCGGCATGAACCTCGTGGACGTCGACGACGTGGCCCAGGGCCACCTGCTCGCGTTCGAGCGCGGGCAGCGAGGCGAGCGTTACATCCTGGGCCACGCCAACCTGACGATGCGCGAGTTCCTCGAGGAGCTGGCGGAGATCGCCGGGCGCAAGGCGCCGCGGCTGCGGCTGCCGCACCTGCTCGCGCTTGGCCTCGCGCACGCCGACGCGTTCGTCGAGGGGCGAATCCTCGGCCGCCCACCGCGCATCCCCCTCGAAGGCGTGCGCACTGCGCGGGAAGTGATGTTCGCGAGCTGTTCCCGGGCCCGGCGTGAGCTGGGCTTGCGGCAGACGCCGGTACGCGAGGCGCTGGCGAAGGCGGTGCGCTGGTTCGAGGAGCGTGCCCGTCGTGGACAGCGAGGGGCTTCGTGATCGTCAGCGAGAGCAAGGTCGGGCATTCGGCCCTGGATCTCGTCATCGAACGCGCGCAAGCGTGGTTCGCCGCCGAGCAGTTCGCCGACGGGTTCTGGTGGGCGGAGCTGGAATCGAACGCCACCATGGACGCCGAGTACCTGCTCTTGACCTGGTTCCTCGGCGCCCGCGACGAGCAGCGCTGGGTCGGCGTGGCGCAGGACATCCGCAACTACCAGCGTGCGGACGGCAGCTGGGCGATGTACCACGGAGCGCCCGGCGATCTCTCCACCACCATCGAGTGCTACTTCGCGCTCAAGCTCGCGGGCGATCGGGCGGACGCGCCGCACCTGTCCCGGGCGCGGGACTTCATCCGCGAGCGCGGCGGCATCGCCGCGGCCAGGACGTTCACCCGCATCTGGCTCGCCCTCTTCGGCCAGTGGAGCTGGGACGATCTGCCCGTCATGCCTCCGGAGCTGATGCTCTTGCCCGCGGGGGCTCCGCTCAGCATCTACCGCTTCTCTTCCTGGGCGCGCGGGACGATCGTGCCGCTCTTGCTGCTGATGGACGACCGGCCGGTGCGGCCCATTCCCGAGTCCGCCCGGCTAGACGAGCTGCACGTCGAGGGCGCGGCGGCGCGCCCGCCGCGCGACAACCTGGATCGGATCTTGTTCGCGCTCGACCGCGCGCTCCGCTACTACGGCCGCCTCCCCGTCCATCCGTTGCGCCGGCGGGCCCGGAAGCTCGCCGAGGAGTGGATCCTCGCCCACCAGGAGGCGGACGGAAGCTGGGGCGGCATCCAGCCGCCCTGGGTCTACTCGCTGATGGCGCTGCACACCCTGGGCCATCCTCTCGACCATCCGGCGCTGAAGAAGGGGCTGGACGGGATGCACGGGCGTTGGATGATCCGCCGCGACGACGGGAGCCTGCGGGTGCAGGCGTGCCTTTCGCCGGTCTGGGACACCGGGCTCGCCTTGCTGGCGCTGCTGGAGTCCGGCGCAGACCCCTCGCAACCCTCGCTGCGGAAGGCCTCGCAATGGCTGCTGCGCGAGGAGATCCGCGTTCCCGGCGACTGGTGCGTGCAGGTCCAGGGGATCGAACCGAGCGGGTGGGCGTTCGAGTTCGAGAACGATCTGTATCCGGACGTGGACGACACTGCGGTCGTCCTGCTTGCGCTGCAGAAGGCCGGCGCCGGCGACGAGGAGACGCGGGAGCGGGCCCTGCGCTGGGTCCTGGCCATGCAGAGCCGGAACGGCGGCTGGGCGGCGTTCGACAAAGACAACACCTCGCGCCTTCCCGCGCTGCTTCCATTCTGCGATTTCGGCGAGGTGATCGACCCCCCTAGCGCCGATGTGACCGCGCACGTGGTCGAGATGCTCGGCGCGGTGCTTCCCGCGCTCGCGGCCGCCGGCGAGGACCTCGAGGGCCTGGCAGGCCGGCGCGCGGTCCGCTGGCTTGAGGATCGACAGAACCCCGACGGCGGCTGGGGCGAGACCTGCGCCTCCTACGTCGACGCGGCGGTCCGGGGGCGCGGTGAGAGCACCCCCTCGCAGACGGCCTGGGCGCTGCTCGGCCTGATCGCCGCGGGACGCGCCGACACGCAGAGCGCCCACCGCGGCGCGCGCTGGCTGCTCGAGCGCCAGCGGCCCGACGGCGCCTGGGACGAGGACTCGTTCACCGGCTGCGGATTCCCCGGCTACGGCATCGGTGAAGAGCGCGGCGCGCGCATCAGCGAGGGCCGCGAGCTATCCGCCGGCTTCATGATCCGCTACCACCTCTATCGCAATTGCTTCCCGCTGCTCGCCCTGGGACGTTACCGCGCCGCCGTTCGCGCATCCGGGCGCCCATCCCCGAGTCAGAGAGGTACTGCATGCGACCGTCGGAGTTCTACCAGCGCCATCTCGATGCGGTGAGCCGCACCTTCGCACTTTGCATCCCGCGCCTCGACGCGCCGTTCCGCGACCGCGTCGCGCTCTCGTACCTTCTGCTCAGGGTGCTGGACACCGTGGAGGATGCGCCCTTCTCCGACCGGCTGCTGCAGCAGCGCCAGTTCAACTCGTTCCGGCAGTTCCTGCACGAGCGGCCGACCCGCGCGCAGGTCGAGGCCTTTCGCTCCAACTTTCCCGGCGGCCTCAGCGAAGGCGAGCGCGCTCTGTTGGCCGATACGGAGGTCTTCCTCGAGGACGCCCACGACCTGCCTCCCGCCGCGCGCGAGGTGGTCTTCGGCGGCATCGGGCGCATGGCGCAGGGGATGGCGGCGTATGCGCGCCGGTCCGTTCCCTTGCGGCTGCTCGACCTCGAGGACGTGTGCCGGTACTGCTGCATCGTCGCGGGCCTCGTCGGCGAGATGCTCACGCAGCTCTGGGCCTTGGGCGGCGGCGCGCCTCCCCGGATGCTCTTCGCCTACCGCTTCGGCCTCTTCCTGCAGAAGGTGAACATCCTCAAGGACCAGGCCGAGGACGAAGCGGCCGGCCGTTTCCTCGTGCCCCACCGTCGAGAGCTCCTCGCCAGCCTCCGCGCCGATGCGGAAGGCGCGCTGTCCTACCTGACCTCGCTGCCGCGGAGCGAGCGCGGCTACCGGACGTTCTGCGCCTGGTCGCTGATGCTCGGCGCCACGTCACTCGCGCAGCTGGACGGCCCTCGCGAGAGCCGCCGTGCGCAGACGATGGCCCTGCTGGGCCGCACCGGGGAGATCGCGCAGGACGACGAGGCCCTGCGACGGCAGTTCGCGGCCCTGTTGCCCGAGCTGCCCGAGGTCCGTGGCCGGCCGCCGCTCGGCAAGCCCGAGCCAGCCGAATGGTTCGTGCGGATGCTGGGCGCGCCCCTGCACACCGCGGAGCTGGTGGAGCTCGGGGCGCTGCACGCCGCTCCGGCCCGCGGAGTCGCTGCCAATCAGTAGGGGTACCCGATCTCGACGTACACCTTCCATCCCTCGCCGCCGTTCGCGACGTCGATGCGGCCGACGACGTTGGGCCGCACCCAGGCGCGAAATCCTGCCCCTGCGGCTACCCGCGGGTGGGAGAACGCCTCGTCGAGCCCGCGGTAGACCTGGCCCACGGCGATGAAGGGGTCGATCCGCCAGTCCGCGGTCACCCCGTAGATGTGGGTCTGGAACACGCGGATCCGCTGCTCCATCTCCAACGTCCAGGCGTTCTGGTCGACGAAGCGATCTTCGGTGAACCCGCGCAGGAAAAACGCGCCTCCGAGCGAGCTCTGCGCATAGAACGGCGCCCGCGGCGAGCTGACGGTACGCCAGTCGAGGCGCGCCGCTCCCGAAAGCCATTCCGTCTCCGGCTGGAGTGCCCGGACCTGCGCGCGGGACACGAGGTATGCGGGGGAGCCCGCCAGCCCCTCGACGGCGCCGGCGGCGAGCTCGGCGAAGAATCCGCGCTCGGAGGTCTCTCCGCGCTCGCGAGTATCGAAGCGGGCATCGATCGTCTGACCGAAGAGGGTCGATCCGCCCATCCCCGGGGCGCCCGGGAACTCGCGGCGGCTCAGCGGCAGCCCCGGGACGCCCAGGTCCTGGACCAGGTCGCGATCGAGGAGGACGGTGACTCCCACGTTCCAGTTGCCACCGAGATTCAGCCCACGACGCGCGGCGGCGTGGCCGCGAACCCGCGTGTAGCTGCTCTCGGCCTCGGCCGGGGTGTCGGGGCCCAGGCCGAAGAAGCGGTAGAAGACGCTGCGCTGCCAGCGCAGCTCGATCTCGGTGGTGGACGCGCCCCGCGCGCGGGGAAGGTCCCGCCAGACGAGCAGCACGCCGGAGTTGATGCGGGTGCTCACCGAGGCGACGAAGGTGAGGGTCTGGTCGTCGGTGGGATAGTAGAACCAGCGGAACGTCCCGGTCACGTGGATGACGTCGTTCCAGGTGACGCTCGGCGCGATGATCGACTCGGTCCTCTGGTTCGCGTCGCACACGCGCAAGAAGACTGGCATTGCGCCGAAGGTGTCTCCCTCGTTGGGAAGGGTCGCATACACCGGCAGCGCCACGACCCGCGTGTGGAGCCCGGCCAGGCACCCGGCGGCGGACGCTCCCGAGGAGTCCGCCGCGGCGGCGAGCGGACCGGAGAGCAGGCAGCCGATCAGCGCGGCCAACGACAGACGACTCATCCGGCCTCGCCCGCGCTCGGCATCCCGCCGCCTCTATGGCGGGCATGGGCGGATTGCAACTCCACCTGCATTCCGCTTCGGTTTTGCACCGCGTGCGCGCGTTCTGCATCGCACCTGCGTGCGTGTCCTCGCCGACTTGCCGCCCCCCGCCCCTGCTTCGCTGCCCATGCTCGCCCGGGAGTGGCTGCTTCCGTCGCGGACGATGAAGCGGCGCATCCTGCCGCCGGCCATTGGCTTTGCCTATATCGCCGTGATCGCCGTCCTCGGGGGGCTCCGCAGCGACCACGTCTTGATCGGTCTTCTCGGGCTGCTCGATCTCTACAACGAAAAGACGCGGCTCTTCCTGGCACAGTTCTTCCCGTTCATCGCCACCGGCGCGATCTTCGACTCGATGCGCTATGTCTACTGGCCGGCGATCGACGGCCGCGTCCACGTGGCGGGACCCTACCTGCTCGAACGTGACTGGTTCGGCATCGGCGGCCAGACTCCCAACGAGTGGCTCGACGCGCACCACACCGCGGGCCTCGATCTGGCCTGTGGCTTTGCGTACCTCGTCTACGTCGGCGAGTACCTGGCGGTGGCGTTCCTGCTCTTCTTCCGGCGCCGTCTCGACGCCTTGCGCACGTTCGCGCTCTGCTTCCTGGTCGTCAACCTGCTCGGCTTCGCCACCTACTTCATCTACCCGGTGGCGCCCCCCTGGTACGTGACGCAGTACGGCTTCGGGCCGGCCCGCATGGACATCCAGCCCGCCGCGGCGGCCGCCAGCCGGTTCGACCAGTTGCTCGGGACCCATTTCTTCGAGGAGATGTACGGGCGCGGGGTGGACGTTTACGGCGCGTTTCCCTCCCTCCACGTCGCCTATCCGCTGATCGCGGTGTGGATGGTTTTCCGCACCCGGGAGCTGCGCTGGGCGCGGGCGCCGGCGATCCTCTTCTTCCTCCTCGTCTGCCTGAGCGCGGTCTACCTCCAGCACCATTACGTCATCGACGTGCTGCTCGGGATCGGCTACGCGGGGGTGACGATGGCGCTGCTCGCCTGGTGGCGGATGCCCACCTCCCGCAAGGCCGCCCGAGCCTCCTCCGCCCAGCCGGCAGCGTCCGGATCGTCCTGCGCCGCTCCGTCCGTCGCCAGGCGAAGCGCCTTCGAATAGGCGCTGCGCGCCTCGGCGGCGCGCTCATGCTTCCGCAAGGCCTCGCCCAGCGCGAGTTGGTTGGGCGCGAAGTCCGGGGCGATGCGAACCGCCGCCTGCGCTTCGGGCAGCGCCGCGTCGGGATCGCCGGGACCCAGCGGCCAGCCCGGTGCGCGGAGAAGGACCGTCGCGAGCAAGCGGTGCGGACCGCCGTGGTCGATGGACGGATCGGCGCGCGCGGCGCGCCGCAGCAGGTCGGTCATGCGCGGCAACGCGTCCTTGGCCGTGGCGCTGCGTTCGCGCGCCTGCAGACCCAGAGCAGCGGCGAGCCAGTAATCGCACGCGGGCGCCGCCGGCGCGTTCTGTTCGCAGAGCTGGCCGACCTGCACCGCACCCTGCGCGAGCCGCAGCCGCTCGGCGCCATCCTTCTCGCGCCCGAGCCGGAACGCCTTGGCGCGGATGGCGCCGGCGAACGACTCGGGGCGACTTGGGTCGGCGCGCGCCGCCTGTAGATACAGGTCCTCGGCGGCCGCGGCCTGTCCCGGCTCCGCCCGCCGCGCCCACGCGGCCTCGGCTTCGGTGAGGAGCTGGGCCGCCCCGGTGCGCGGGGCCGCGGCGATCGACTCGATCGGCGGCGGCTTGTGGAGCGCGCTCGCGCAGCCGATGCAGAGAAGGAGGGCCGCGCGCTTCACTGCGCGCGCCGCCAGGCCGCCCGCGCCGCGGTCAGGGCGGCGTGATCCAGCGGCACGAATCCGGCCATCCGCACTCCGTCCAGCGCCTCGCGCGCCGCCGGATCGTCGGCGAGCCGCCTGAACGCGGGCTCGAGCGCCTTCCAACCCTTCTCGTCCATCCGCTTCGCCACGGTCGCCACCACCGCTACGGGCATCGGGATGGAGGTCCCGATCACCGCGAGCGACGACGCGAACGGCAGCGTGCCGAGTGCCGCGGCTTGTGCACCGTCCAGCAGCACCGCGACCTTCTCGCCGTCGGCCGCCCGCCGCAGCGCCGAGAGCACCGCGGCGCTGGCCTGGATCTCCACTTGCCTCGGCAGCCCTGGCGCCGCGGCACGCACGAAACGCTTCGAGTAGCCCGCGCTCGACTGCACGGTGTAGCCGTCGAGCGAGGCCGGATGGTCCTTGGCTGCCACCAACGTCCAGCGCTCCAGCGCCTCGCCTCCGCGCGGCACGGCCGAGAGATGCGCGACCAGCCGCAGCTCCCTCTCGTGTTCGAGGAAGAAAGGCAGCGGGGCCAGGAGCAGCGCCGCGTCCTGCTGCGCGAGGCGGCGCAGGCCGCCGGCCTCGCTCTCCTCGTACACCGCGGACAGCGAACCCGCCGGTAGATGGCCCGCCCCGGCCAGGGATCTGGCGAAAGCCTCCATGGCCGGTCGCGCTTCCGACGAGCTGCCGGGAAATCCCGGTGCGCAGACCACCAGCGTCGCCGCAGCCAATGCGATCATCGCGCTTCTCTACGCGAAGGCGCGGTAGGGTTCCAGCGGTGAACGACCTCCCGGCCCGGATGCTGTCGCGCATCGTCTCCTGGCGCATTCCGATCCTGGTGGCGTACGCGCTGCTCGTTCCGCTGGCGGCCGTCCGCGCGGCGCGCATTCCGTCGGAGGGCGGGCTCGACCGGCTCATCGTCCCCAGCGATCCCGACTTCGCCGCGACCCGCGCCTTCCAACGCCTCTTTCCCGATTCGCCTTCGGTGCTGCTCTTCTTCGAATCGGACGACCCTTGGGCGCCTGGCAGCCTGGCGCGCGTCGAAGCCGCCGAGCGGGAGCTGCGCACAGTGCCTCGGATCGGCGCGTTCTCGGTGCTCGACGCGATCCGCCGCGCCCGCCCCGGGGCCGGGCCGGACGAGCTACGCAGGCTGGCGACCGGCACGCAGTTCTTCCGCAAGCAAGGCCTTCTCGGCGACCGCTTCCTCGCCGTCGTGGCGAATCTCGACGTCCACGCCCCCCGGGAGCGCGACGCCGCGCTCGCCGCGATCGACGCCGCCCTGGCGCGCTCACGAGCGGGCCCGGTCCGTCGGGTGGGGACGCCCTACGTCGACTCGTGGCTCGAGCAGCAGTCGGGCGCGGCATCGGCCCGGTACTTCCCGTTCTTCGGCGCGCTGGTGGTCGGCGTCGCGCTCCTGCTGTACCGGTCGGTGCGCACGCTCCTCGCGTTCATGCTGTCGCTCGCATCGGCGGTGGCGCTGGGCGTGGCGGCGGGCGGGCTGCTCGGGTTCACCTTCACCATCGTCTCGGTGCTGGTCCCGCTCACCGTCCTGGTCACCACGCTCGCGAGCCTCGTCTACCTGCATTCGCGGTTCGTCGACCGACCCGCCGGCGTTCCGGTGCGCGAGCATCAGCTCGCGGCGCTGCGGAACAAGCTCCTGCCGGTATCCGCATCGACGTTTGCCGCGGTGCTGGGATTCGCCGCCCTCTACGTCTCGCAGGTGCGGCCGATCCGGGAGCTGGGGATCTGGACCGCGCTCGGCCTCGCCATCTCCTGGCTGGTGGCGTTCACCCTCTTCCCGGCGTTGCAGCTCGTCCTCCGGACGCCCACCGGCAGCGCCGGCGCGCGGCGCAGCGGTCTCTACCAGCGCGTCGCCGCCCAGGTGCCGGCCTTCGCCTTCCGGCATCGCCGCAGGCTCGTCGCCGCCGTGCTCCTGCTCTGCATGGCGGGCGCCGCCGCGCTCTTCGGCATTCCCGGCTGGCTGCGCCCGATGTCCGTCGGAGTCGACACGCTCACGTACATGGATGCCTCGCTCCCGCTGCGCCAGGACCTCGTCTGGTTTCGAGAGCACGTCGCCGACCTCAACGTCGCGCACGTGTGGATCCATCTCCCGCGCGCGGCGGCCACCGATCCCGAGGTCCTGCGTGCAGTCGATCGGTTCCAGGCGGAGATCGAATCCACACCCGCGGTGATCGCTGCGGTGGGGCCGACCACCTTCCTGCGCCTGCGGCGCTACTTCGCCGGCGAGGACGAGCGGCTCCCGGACGACCCGGCGCAGTTCGCCCGGGCCACCGCCGACCTCGAGCAACTGCTGCTGTCGGAAGCTGGCTTGCGTGGCTACGTGGACGTGAACGGGCTACGCGACCTCCAGATCACGGTGCTGTTCCGGCAGGGCGATGCCGCGGGCTACGCGGCTCTCTCGGGGCGCATCGGACACGCGTGGGATGCGCTGAAGGCGGCGCCGCTTTCCGGAGCGCAGATGCGGGTGGTGGGCGAATCGCTGCTCCATGCGAAGGTGGGCGCCAGCCTGGTCCCCACGCTGGCGGAGAGCTTCGCGCTCACCGCCGCGCTCATCTTCGTGGTGTTCCTCTTCATCTTCCGCAGCCCCTCGGCGCGCCTTCTGGCGATGATCCCGTCGCTCTTCGCCATCCTCGCCACTTTTTTGGGCATACGGCTGTTCGGCGCCTCCCTGAACCTGGCGACCATCCTCATCGCCACCACCGTCCTGGGCACGACGGAGACCGACCAGATCCATTTCTTCCACCATCTGCACGAGCGCGACGGCGCGCCGCTCGCGGAGGCGCTCGGGCACGCGTTGCGAATCTCCGGACGCGCCATCGTCTTCGCCACCCTGATCAACGCGGCCGGGTTCCTGGCGCTCTCGTTCTCGAGCTTCCCACCGCTGCGGCAATTCGGGCTGGTGACCAGCGCCGCGTTCCTGCTCGCGCTGATCGCCGACTTCACCGCGCTGCCGGCGGGATTGTGGATGATCGACCGCCGCCGCCGCGGCGGCCCCCGGCCTCCAGCCGGACTAGCCTGAGAACTTCAAATGCTCTTAGGCTAGAACTAGGCGCGCGCGCCGAGGCGGATCGGCGCTTCTTTTTGCCCGGCGACGGCCAGTTGGCCGCAGGCGGCGGAGATGTCGCGACCGCGGTTCTTCCGGACCATGGCGGCGAAACCGCGACCTTCGAGGATGCGGCGGAAGGCCTGGACCCGCTCCGCGCCGGGATCGCCGAACTCCAATCCGGGGTTCTCGTTGTACGGGATGAGGTTCACCTTCGCCGGAAGCCCGGCGAGCAGGTCGGCCAGGCGCCGCGCGTCGGCATCTGTGTCGTTGACGTCTTTCAGCAGGACGTACTCGAACGTGATCCGGCGCCCGTATTTCATGGGGAACTTGCGGCAGGCATCGATCAGCGCCGCGATGTTCCACTTCTTGTCCACCGGCATCAGCCGCGCGCGCTGCTCGTCGGTGGTGGCGTTCAGCGACACGGCCAGCTTGACCCGCGTCTCCTCGCCGAGGCGCTGGATGTTCGGCACCAGCCCGGAGGTGCTCACGGTGACGTGGCGATGGCTGAAGTTCGCTCCCTCGGGATGGAGCAGCAGATCCAGCGAGCGCTTCACGTTGACGTAGTTGTGCAACGGCTCACCCATCCCCATGTAGACGAGATTCGTGAGCGGCCGCTGAGGATCCACTCCTGGGACATCGCGCAGGTCGGCGTTCACCCGGTACACCTGGTCGGCGATCTCCCCCGCCGTCAGGTTGCGCACCAGCCCCATGGTGGCGGTCATGCAGAACCCGCATCCCATCGCGCAGCCTACCTGCGTGGAGACGCACAGCGTCCGCCGCGCCCGCTTCCGCCCGGGCTCGTCCTCGTCGTCCGCCTCCGGGTCGAAGGCGTCGGGGCCCGGCTCCTCCGGCATGTAGACCGCCTCGATGAACTTGCCGTCCTCGGTGCGCAACCGGTACTTGCGCGTTCCGTCCGAGGACCGCTGCACCGCGTCCACCGCCAGGGTGGTGAGGCGCGTATCGCGCGACAATCGCTCGCGGAACGGGCGCGGCAGGTCCGTCATCTCCTCCATCGACCCGGCGCCCTTGTGGTGGATCCAGCGGAACAGCTGCCGGGCGCGGAAGGGTTTCTCCCCCATCCGTTCGACCAGGACGCCCAACTCCTCCAGCGACGCGGACCGCAGGTCCGGCGCGTTCGCCGCCGCTGCCATGGTCAGTGCACCTTCGCCCGCGACTTCTCCGCGCCCGGGCTCGCAGGCAGCGCCGGCTTGTTCTCCGGCTTGCGCGCGATCTCCACCTTCAGCACGCGCCGATCGTCCGCCTGCTTCACGGTGAAGGTGAGCCCGCCCCACACCACCAGCGAGCCCGGAGGGGGCACGCGCCCTGCGGTGGCGGTGAGGAAACCTCCCAGCGTCTCGTAGTCCCCGCCCTCGGGGAATTCGACGCCGAGGTGATCCTCCAACTCGCGCAACGGCACCGAGCCGTCGGCCAGCACCACGCCGTCGGCGAGCACCTTGATGCGCTTCTCCTCCACGTCGGACTCGTCGTGGATCTCGCCCACGATCTCCTCGACGACGTCCTCGAGGGTGACGATGCCGCTGGTGCCGCCGAACTCGTCGACCACGATGGCGAGGTGCGTCTTGCGCCGCTGCATCTCCTTGAGGAGCTTCACCACCTTCATCACTTCCGGGACGAAGAAGGGCGGCCGCAGGTACTTCGCCAGCTGGAACGTCGCGGGGTCGATCCCCTTGCGCATGTCGATGAGCAAGAGCTTCACGTAGAGGATGCCCACCGCCTCGTCGAGCGAGTTACGGTAGACCGGGATGCGCGACAGCTCGGTCTCCTCGACGAGCTTCATCACCTCGTCGAAGCTGGCGCTCTCCTCGAGCGCGACGACCTGCGTGCGCGGGATCATGATCTCCTTCACCAACGCTTCGGTGAAGGCGAGCACCGAGCTGAGGAGCTGCTCCTTCGTTTCGTCGAGCGACCCGTGCCGCGCGCCCTGCTCGATGAGGTACTCCAGCTCCTGCGAGGTGACCGACTCGGCAGTCGCCTCTCCCAGCCCCATGGCGCGCGCGATCCCGCGCGGGATCTGCACGAACAGCCAGGCGAACGGCCACAGCAACCAGTAGGAGAGCACCACCAGCGGGATCAACGCGAGCGCGGCGCCGGTCGCATGCCGCTTGGCGAAAGTCTTGGGCGTGATCTCGCCGAACACGAGGATCACCACCGTGATCAGGCCGGTGACGATGGCGAGCTTGCTGTCCAGTCCGAGGTCGTGTGCGATCACCGCGGTCAACGAGCCGAGGCCGACGTTGACGAGCGTGTTTCCCAGGAGAAGGGTCGAGAGGATCCGTTCCGCATGCCGCTGCCAGAGCTTGAGCAGCGCGCCGCGCCGGCCGCCGGTCTCGATCAGACGGCGCACCCGGGCCTCGCCGAGCGCGGTGAGCGCCGTCTCGGAAGCGGAGAAGAATGCGGAGAGGAGCAGCCCGAGAAGCAGGCTCACCCATTGCCAGGTGGGAACCACGATCAAAAGAGTCTAACAGTCCGCGGCCCGGGTTGCCGCCCGGACTGCCGCCGGGCGGCCCGGCGCTCTGCCGGCTACTTCTTCCACTCGTACCGGACCAGATCCGCGGGCGCGAAGAAGAAGGCGATCTCCGTCCGCGCGTTCTCGGGCGAATCGGATCCGTGCACGCTGTTCGCCTCGATGCTCTTGGCGAACAGCTTGCGGATGGTGCCGTCGGCGGCGTTGGCCGGGTTGGTCGCGCCCATGACCTCGCGGTTCCGCGCGACCGCATTGTCTCCCTCGAGCACCTGCACGATGACCGGACCGCTGGTCATGTACTGCACCAGGCTCTTGAAGAACGGCCGCTCCCGGTGCACGGCGTAGAAACCCTCCGCCTGCTTCTGCGTGAGCTGGAGCATCTTCATCGCCACGGGCTTGAGGCCCGCCTCCTCGAACCTGGTCAGGATCTTCCCGATCACGCCCGCCTGCAGCGCGTCCGGCTTGAGGATGCTCAGGGTCCGCTCGACGGCCATGTCCGCTCCTGTGAGGGGCGGCTTACTACCAAGTTAGAATCGGAACGGCAAGGCGCTGAGGAGCAGCTTGACGTCGTCGTCGGTGAAGTAGAAGCCCGCGCCGAAGAAATAGTCGCGCCCGTTCACGATGCGTGTCGGATGCTCCGTGTCGAACTCCCGGCCGTTGACGAGGTCGTCAGCGCCCACGGTGATGAACAGATGATCGAGAAAGCGGTAGTCGGCGTAGACCTTGATGCGGGGGTGCTGCTTGAGCGGGTTGGCGAACTCGAATGCGTCCGCGGAAACGATGAGCGAGTCGTTGAGCAGGTGCATCTTGACCCCGAAGCCACCGGTGTTCTCCAGGATGCCGAATCGACCGCTGATCGGACCGTACCGCTTGGCGATGTAAGCGCTGAACTTGAGCTGTCGCTCGGTGGTGATCTGCGTGTAGCTCGACGGGAAGAACTGGTTGGGCCCGGCCGGATCGATCAGCGTGTTCCGCACCTGGACGCGCCGGACGCTGCCGCGCGGGTCGTCGACCAGCTCGAAGCCGTACCACTTGTCCGGCTTGGGGATGATGCGAATGGAGAAGTAGTTCTTCGTCCAGGGATTGTACGAATAGTCCACCAAGGCATTGCCGGTGATCGGCGCATTGCGCGCGTCGCACGCCGTGATTCCGGTGCAGCCGAGCAGGAACTCGTTGCGCTCCTGCAGCTCGATCTTGAGCTGCCCCAACCCTGCGAACACATCGTTCAGCGACGAGGTGGTCTTTTCCAGGTTCTTCGCCAGCCTGTCGTCGTTGACCAGCCGCCCGATGGTGCCTTCGCCCTTGTTGATCTTGTCGGTGATCTCGCGAATGTTGGCGAGCGAGGTGTCGAGCTTCTCCATGCTGGAGCGGACGCTGCCTACGCTCTTCTTCAGCTCGCCCGTGTCCTGCGAGCCAACCACGTTGCCGATGGTCTTCAGGATGTCGCGCGCCTCGGCGGTCGCGGCGCGGGTGTTCTGCAGGATGGCGAGGACGTCCTGCTCGCCGCCCGCGCCGATGTTGCGCAGGTTGCCGGTGAACGACTGCACGTTGCCGAGGATCGCGTCCACCCGCGACTGGCTGCGGTCGATGATTCCCTCGATCCCCTCGGTGATGCGGGTGAGGTTCTCGACGATGGTGCGGAGGTTGTTCTCGCCCTCTTCGCCCCCCAGCGTCTTGCGCAGGTTCGCGGTCACCGCGCCGATGTCGCCGGCGATCTTCGAGAGCTGGTTGAAAACCTCGTTCATGCCCGGTTGGCGGACCACGTTGCGGATCTCGTCGCCGTCCTTGAGCAGCGGCTGATCGGGCGTACCCGGCGTCAGGTCGAGCAGGAAGTCTCCGAGGATGCTCTCGGAGCGCTTGGTGATGCTCGCGTTCCGGTGCAGCGGGTATTCCTGCTTGATCTTCAGCCACACCCTGGCGCGCGCGGTGGCCTGGTCCAGCTCGATGTGGTCCACCTGCCCCACCGGGATGCCGGCGATCTGCACGCGCGAGCGCGCCCCCAGGCCGGTCGCGTCGTCGAACATGGCGAAGACGCGGTAGCTCTTGTCGCGGCCGATGTTCGCGCCGATGAAGTACAACCCCAGCGCGAACGCGACGGCGGCGGCGGCAACCACCAGACCGACCCGCAGGGGTGTCCAGAAGGATTGCACCGTGCGATCCTATGCTCGCCCGAACCAGGTAGCGAGGAAATGCCGGGTGTGCGGCTCCTGGCTGTTGCGCACCTTGTCCGGCGGGCCTTCCTCGACGATGCGCCCGTCGTGCAGCATGGCGACGTGATCGGCGATGTGGAAGGTGGACCCGATGTCGTGGCTGATGACCACGCTGGTCACGCCCAGCTTCTGCCGGGCGCCGATGATCATCTCGTCCACGCTCTCGGTGGTGAGGGGATCGAGGCCGGTGGTCGGCTCGTCGTAGAGCACGAGCTTCGGCTCGCGCACGATGGCGCGGGCCAGGGCCACGCGCTTGCGCATGCCTCCGGACAGCTCGGCGGGGAACTTCTGCTCGACCTCGTACAGCTCCACCACCGCGAGCTTCTCCTTGACCGCCGCGGCGATCTCCTCCTCGGAGAGCCTGGTGTGCTCGCGCAGCGGGAAGGCGACGTTCTCGAACACGGTGAGCGAGTCGAACAGGGCCGAGCTCTGGAAGACCATCCCCATCCGGGTGCGGAAGCGCGACAGCTCGCGCCGGTCCATGCGCGTGATGCTCTCGCCGTCCACGATCACCTCGCCGCGGTCCGGCTTGAAGAGCCCCATGATGTGCTTCATCAGCACCGTCTTGCCGCTCCCCGACCCCCCGAGGATGACCGACGTCGTCCCCGGCCAGACCCTCAGATTCACCCCTTTGAGCACCTGGTTGCCGTTGAACGATTTCCACACGTCCCGCACGTCGATCATGGGCTCGGTCATCCGCCCAGGCCCCCGCGCGGCTGCGGATTCGACAACGTGATCGCGGTGTAGACGTAGTCGATGGCGAAGATGGCCACGAGGCCGCCCACCACCGCCTGGGTGGTAGCGATACCCACACCGCGCGCGCCTCCCTCGGCCCGGTAGCCGCGGAAGGCGGCAATGAGCGTGACCACGAACCCGATCACCGCCGACTTGCCCAACCCGTCGGTGATGTCCTTCACCTCGACCAGGTACTGGATTCGATTGAGGAATGTGCCCGGAGACAGATCCTTCAGGAAGACCGCCACGCCGTAGGCGCCGGTCATGGCGATGGTGTTGAACAACATCGCCAGGACCGGCGCGGCAATGAGGGCGGCCACGATGCGCGGGACGACCAGGTAGTTGATCGGGTCCACGGCCATGGTCTCGAGCGCGTCGATTTGTTCGGTGACGCGCATCGTCCCCAGCTCGGTAGCGACCGCGCTCCCGACCCGCGCCACGAGCACGATGCAGGTGAACACCGGCGCCAGCTCACGGGCGAGCGACAGCTCGACCGTGGCGCCCACCAGGGACTGCGCGTTGAAGAGGCCGAACGCGTACACCGTCTGGAGCGCCAGCACCATGCCTGTGAACAGTCCGGTCAGGCCGACGACGAAGAGCGACCCGTACGCCATGAACTCCAGCTGACTGAAGAGCAAGCCGATGCGATACGGGGGGCGGAAGACCGCGGCGACGGACTGCGCGAAGAACAGGCTCAATTCGCCCAGCATCTCGAGAGGCGCGCGAAACGGCTTCATCCACTCCGGCGGCCCCGCCGGGTGCGACGAGGTGGTGGGCTCGGCCATGGGCGCGTTTTCTACTCCGAGATGGGCCGGCAGGCGAGCTTCCGAGTGGCCCCTCCGGCCACCGCCCCACCGGCAGCACCGCGCTGCGATTGTCTGGTTGGCGACTCCTGCCTTGCCGGGCGGGCGGCCGGTGCGCAGCCTGGCCGCATGGCGGGATGGCTGCTGGTGGCGCTGCTTGCGGTGGCGGATCCCGCCTTGCGCGAGCGCGCCGGCCGGGCGTCGGCCCTGGTGTCCTACGTCGCGGGCGATTACGCCGTCGCGGTGGGGCCGCGCGGCGAGGTCCTGTCGCCGGAGGAGCTCGCCGAGCAGGGTCAGTTCGTGCGCGAGGCCGCCGCCGAGTTGCGCGCCGCCGACGCCGGCGACCTGGCTCGCGAGCTGGATGTGCTGGGCGGACGCGTGGACGCCCGGGCAGCGCCCGCGCAAGTCATCGGCGAAGCGCAGCGCATCGCCGCGCGCATCGCGCAGCGCTTCGATCTCGCGGTGCTGCCGCGCGTCCAGCCCGATCTGCGGCGCGGGCAACGGCTCTACCGGCAAGCCTGCGCGGCCTGTCATGGCGCACAGGGAACGCCTCCTCTTCCGGAGCGGCTCCCGCTGCCGACCCACCCTGTGGCGTTCTCGTCCAAACCAGAGATCGCGCGGCTCAGCCCACAGCGTGTCTACTCCGCCGCAACGTACGGGGTGCCGGGCACGGCGATGCCCTCCTTCGGAGAGGCGTTGACCGAGACCGAGCGCTGGGACGTCTCGTTCTACGCGCTGACGCTCGCGCACGCCCGAGGCAGCGAGCGCGTCCGCGGAGAGGATCTCTTGCGCAAGGCGCCGCGTACGCCCGACTACCTGCAGCTCGCCGTGCGCAGCGACGACCAGCTCCGCGCCGCCCTTTCCCGCAGCGGCCTGTCTCCCGAGGATCGCGAAGCCGTCCTCTCCGCCGTCCGCGCCGCCTTCCCTTCCAAGGCCGGCCGCGCCAGCCGCTAGACCGGTACGCGGGGGACGCG
>VBKO01000299.1 GCA_005888115.1 Deltaproteobacteria bacterium | reverse complement strand
CGCTCGATCGCGCCCTGGAGGGGCTGGCCGAGCTGCGCCTCGACGCGCAGCTCACGCGCCGCGTGGCGCACGGCCACACTCCCGGACCCGCCGACCTGTCGCGTCTGCGCGCCCCGCCTTACCCGCGCGGCCGCCGCGTCCGCCTGGTGGATCCGGCGGGGCACGTCCTCGCGGTCGCGGAGAGCGACGGAGTGGGCACGCTCAAGCTGCTCCGCGTGCTCGCGCACGGCGAGCTGCCCCAGGAACGCCAGTACGACGATTGATCAGGCGCCGTGGTCCTCAACGGCGCGCGGCCGCGGAGGGGACTTCCTCCTCGTCGTCGTCATCGGGCATCCGCTCCAGCGCCCAGGTTGCCTGGACGGCGCGGACCGCCACCCAGACCATGAGGCCGGCCACGATGATGTTGCTGCCCATGCCTGGGTGGGCGCCGAACATCTTGGCGATGGTCGCCAGGGCCTCGACGCAAGAGACGGCGAGGAGGACGCCGGCGGCGGCGCGGCTGTGCACACGGAGCGCGGCCCCGCCGGCCACCAGGGCACCGGCCACGACGAACGCGGCGGTGCTCTTCACCGCCAGGAAGAGCACCAGCTGCAGCGCCGCCAAGAAGAAGAACGCGTACGAGGCAACCTTCACCACCTCGAGCGCGTCGTCGCGGGTTTCGATCTTCGAGAGCCAGGCGATCTTGGTCTCCAGCATGGGCATCCTCTCTCTCTCAGAGGTACGGCAGCAGGAGCGGGGCGACCAGGGAAGTGAAAACGGCCGCGACGCCCAGGGCGATGCTGGCGATGGCGCCGGCCAGCTCGCTCTCCAGGGCCGCCTGCGCGGTCCCCTGGCCGTGCGAGATGGTCCCGAGCGCGAGCCCGCGGGCGAGCGGGGAGCGGATCCCGGCGCGGTCGAGGAGCCAGGGCCCGAGCATGACGCCGACCATGCCGGTCACGATCACGAACGCGGCCGTGAGCGTCGGGTCGGCGTGGATCATGCGCGCGATCTCGACCGCGACCGGCGCGGTCACCGACTTGATGCTGATCGACACCACGATCGCGCGCGAGAGCCCCAGTGCCTTCGCGAGCGCCACCGCGGTCAGCATCGTGCCCAGCGCTCCCGCAATCAGCCCGGCCATCGCCGGCACCAGGTTGGCCACCAGCAGCCGCCGGTTGCGGTAGAGCGGCATCGCCAGCGCGACGGTCGCGGGACCGAGCAGGAAGGTGAGGATCTCCTTGGCCTCGGCATAGTCGGAGAGCTCCACCCGGGTCAGCAGGAACACGACCATCGTGGCGCAGGTGGTGAAGAACACCGGGCTGGTGAACGGCGACGGCCAGCGCCGCGAGAGCCGGCGGCTCAGCGCGTACATTCCCGCGGTCACCGCGATCCCGTAGAGCGTCAGCACGCCCGTCACGGCTGCTCCTTGCTCGCGGGCCGCGCCAGCGCCTGCGCCAGCCATCCAGCCAGGCACAGACCGACCGCCGCGCTGGCGACCAGCACCAGCAGGAGCCAGATCCCCTTGCTGACGACCGTGCTTCCCAGGGTCATCAGACCGACCGCGATGGGGACGAAGAAGAACGGCAGGTGCCGCGCGAGCAACGAAGAGCTGCGCTCGAACAGGCGCTCGGGGACGACGCCGGTGCAGAGCAGAGCCAAGAGGATCAGCATGCCCGCCACGTTGCCAGGGAAGTGCACGTGCAGCCGGCTCACGATGAACTGACCGGCCTCGTTGATCGCCCACAGCCCCGCCACTTCGGCGACCAGCAGGGCTGCGCGTTTCGCGGCGAGCAGGACGGGGGCGGCTGTCGCGCGGAAATCGTTCCGCGGGACGACCGCGATTCCGGCCGGGGTGGTCAGCGCCGCTCCTTCGATCCCCGGCGTCATGCGCCTCCGAACGGGCGCCGCAAAGCGCCGCCACGGCGCACCGCGGCGCCATTCAACGACCTGGTCACGTTCTGCCCCCGGCGCGACCCGACGCGCGCTAGGCGTCACTGATAACGAGCCAGCTCGGGGGGAGACTAGGGCACACGCTCCTCACACACGGCGCGGTCAGGCGCCGATGTGGTCGGTTACGCGTCCCTGGAGGCCGCTGGAGCCAGCAGACGCTTCAAGTTGGCGGCCGCGCCGAACGCCAGCTGCTTGGTGCGGTCCAGCAGGATCGATTGGCCCACCGGCGTCGGCTTGAGGCCCAGCTTCCTCAGGCGCGCGTTCGCCTTGTAGAGCAGCTCGCGCCGGGCCGAGTGGGCGGTCCGGAAGGTGATGCTGAAGGAGACGGACACCTCGGGCCCGTTCTTCACCCAGTGCGGGACGGTGACGGGGAAATGGAGGCCCTCTCCCGGGACGAGCGGCAGCACGAAGGCGGTGGTCTGGAACACGTCGCGCCAGGGCAGGTTGCGGTGCACGAAGCTCGCGTAGAACCGCTCCAGCTCCTCTTCGGGGAGGACGAACCGGTCGGCGGGATCCCACATGCTGACCGTCTTCGTCCCGCGGACTTGCAGCAGGAAATTGTACTCGGGGTCGATGTGGAACGGCGTCACCGCGCCGGGCGAGGAGAGGAAGATGAAGCCTTCCCGGCGCTGCATCGGCGGGACCAGCCCGCGGGCGTAGGCCGCAATCCCATCGAGACAGCAATCGAGCAGCGCTCCATAATCGGGATCCTGCTCGACCCGCTTGAGCACCATCCAGGAGCCGCACTCCTGGATCCGGCGGACGGTCTCCTCCGCGGAGAGCCCGGTGCGCGGGGTTTCCTCGGGACGTACCCCGACCGGCAGCGCGCCGGCGTTGTACTCGACGAAGCGCTCCGGCAAGGCGCGCGCGAGCTCCAGCAGTCGAGGCAGCTCGAAGAGCGGGTGCCCGGGCAGCGAATGCCACACGCGAAACGGCTTGCGGTTGAAGTACGCGGCGAAGACCTGCCGGTCCACGTCGAGCACCGTCGTCGGGTTCACCCGCGCCTCCTGCGCAGGCGGGCGCGCATCCGCAGGAACTGGAACAGCGGGACCACGGCCAGGACCAGCGAAGGAAGCGTCCGGCCGGTGGAGAAGAACACGGTCTGCATCTCACGCCGGTCGGGCCACAGGTGATTGATCATGAACCGGTTGGGCGCCGCGCAAGAGTCCATCCAGCGGACCGACCTCATCTGATGCAGCCGGTGGACGTTTTCCAGCTCGAGCAGGACGCCGGGCGAGTAGCGCGAGTAGGACTCGTCGAAGGTGATCTTGAACGCGAAGGACCCATCGCCGGCGAGCAGGTTGTACTTGAGCGCGATGGGGCGCCCGTCGAGACGCAGGGCCATCATCATCAGCCGGCCGCGCGCGTGCGCACGCGCGGCCATCTCCTCGACGTATGCGCGCTCCCCGGGGTGCTGCGCGGCGGCGACTCCGCGAGTGCCCTTCCAGCCGGCGGCCTCCAGCGCGAGAAACTCGCGGATCCAGGGCGCCGGATCTTCGTCGGGCCGCAGCTCGGACAGCTCGAGGCGGCCCAGCTCGGCCAGGCGCGCGCGCTGGCGGCGCAGCTCCTTGCGGCGCTTGCCGTTCAAGGCGCGCTCGAGGAACTCCTCGCTGCTGGCCGCCGGTCGGAACAGTGCGCGCGTGTACCAGCTGGACACCAGGCTCGGCCAGCAGCGGCGGTTCAGCTCGTCGACGAGGTGGACGTGGAACGGCCCCTCGCCCGGGACGTCCTCGAGGCGCACCAGCCCGGCGCGCTGCTCCAGGTGGTCGAAGAAGCATCGCATGGAGGCCTGGGCGAATCCGGCACGCAGGAGCGGCGTGGAGAGAGAGCAGCTGCGGTGCTTCCAGAGCTCGGCCCGGCCCCGGCGGTACGCGATGGGGAACAGCCCGCACAACAGCCGTCGCCCGCGGTGCAAAGTGGAGGCGACGAGGACCTCCGGCCGGGCCCCGGGGCCGTACGCGCGCAGCGCGGGCAGGAGCATCCACGGCTCGTAGAACGGGTTCGGCTCGGCGGCCGCCGAGGCGAGGTCCTGCCACTCCTCGCCGAGCGCTTCGAGGCGGGACCAGTCGGTGATCACCTCGCTCTGGAGCTCCGCGGTCGCTGGCGGTGCGGTCCCCCCCGGGACCGGCGCGTCCGTGAGCAGCAGCGCTTCGTCGGAAAAGGCTGGCGCCGGGAGCGTCCCGGGGAGGGGGTTCCTCGCGCGAGCAACATTCGTCGGCCGGTCGGGTCGCATGTGATCTCGGTCACGCGATCGTAGGAACGGTCCTGCTCTCCGGGTAGGGGGGCAAGCCCTTTTGTAGTCCTTCAGCCCTACCCTGGAGCGGCCAAGATCGGACGGCGGTTGTCGAGAACGCTGCAGTACAGCTCGCGATAGGCAGCC
>VBKO01000372.1 GCA_005888115.1 Deltaproteobacteria bacterium | reverse complement strand
CTCGAGATCCCGAATCCCTTCCAGGTGCAACTGGTGGTGAAGAACCCGTACCGGCACCGTCAGGACGACGTGCAGCCGTAAAAAAAAAGGCGAGGCGCCGGGATCCAGCGCCTCGCCCACAGAGAAGGACCCGAGGGGGGCTTACGGGGCCCTACTTCTGCTCCTCGAATTCCGCGTCGACTACGTCGTCCTTCTTCGCGCCGCCCTGCTCCTGCCCTTCGCCACCGGGTTGCTGCGCCCCGGGCGCTTCACCGCCGCCCGCCGCCCCGGCCGCCTTGTAGGCCTCCTCGGCCATCTTGTGCGACGCCTGCATCAGCGCGTCGGTGGCGCGGTTGACTGCCTCGACGTCGGTGCCGGCGAGCGCGTCCTTCACCGCCTTGAGCTTCTCCTCCACCTCCGAGCGCATCGCGGCGGGCACCTTGTCGCCCAGGTCCTTGAGGCTCTTCTCGGTGGCGTAGGCCAGGCTGTCGGCCTTGTTGCGCACCTCGATCTCCTCGCGGCGCTCCTTGTCTTCCGCCTCGTGCGCCTGGGCGTCCTTCACGGCCTTCTCGATGTCGTCCTTGGAGAGGCCCGAGGTGGCCGTGATGGTGATCTTGTTCTCCTTGCCGGTGGCGCGGTCCTTCGCCGCCACGTGCACGATGCCGTTCGCGTCGATGTCGAACGTCACCTCGATCTGCGGAACGCCGCGCGGGGCGGGCGGAATGCCGTCCAGGTGGAAGCGGCCGAGGGTCTTGTTGTCGCGCCCCATGGGCCGCTCGCCCTGGAGGACGTGCACCTCGACGCTGGTCTGCCCGTCGGCCGCGGTGGAGAACACCTCGCTCTTCCGCGTCGGGATGGTCGTGTTGCGCGGGATCAGCGGAGTGGCCACGCCGCCCAGCGTCTCGATGCTGAGCGTCAGCGGGGTCACGTCGAGCAGCAGGATGTCCTTCACCTCGCCGGAGAGGACGCCCGCCTGCACCGCCGCGCCGATCGCCACCACCTCGTCGGGGTTCACCGACCGGTTGGGCTCCTTGCCGAAGTACTCCTTCACGATCTGCTGGATCTTCGGCACGCGGGTGGACCCGCCGACCAGCACCACCTCGTCGATCTCCTTGGGGCTCTTCTTCGCGTCGGCCAGGCACTTCTTGGTGGGCTCGATGGCGCGCTGGAAGAGGTCGTCGCACATCTGCTCGAACTTCGCGCGCGACAGCTTCTTCACCAGGTGCTTGGGCCCGGTCTGATCGGCGGTGAGGAACGGCAGGTTGATCTCCGTCTCCATGGTGGCCGACAGCTCGATCTTGGCCTTTTCCGCCGCCTCCTTGAGGCGCTGCAGGACCATCTTGTCCTTGGAGACGTCGAGGCCGGTATCCTTCTTGAACTCCTGGATCAGCCACTCCATGATCCGCTGGTCCTGGTCGTCGCCGCCCAGGTGCGTGTCGCCGTTGGTGGCCACCACCTCGACCACGTTCTCGCCCACCTCGAGGATCGAGATGTCGAAGGTGCCGCCGCCGTAGTCGAACACGGCGATGACCTCGTCCTTCTTCTTGTCGAGGCCGTAGGCGAGCGCCGCCGCGGTGGGCTCGTTGACGATGCGCTTGACTTCCAGGCCCGCGATGCGGCCTGCGTCCTTGGTGGCCTGGCGCTGGGCGTCGTTGAAGTACGCCGGGACGGTGATGACCGCCTCGGTCACCGTGTCGCCCAGGTAGTTCTCGGCGGCGCGCTTCAGCTTCTGCAGGATCTTGGCGCTGATCTCCGGCGGGCTGTGCAGCTTGCCCTGGATCTCCACGGCCGCGTCGCCGTTGGGCGCCTTCACGACGTGGTAGGGGACGCGGCGGCGCTCGTCGGCCGTCTCGTCGAACTTGCGTCCCATGAACCGCTTGATCGAGTAGACCGTGTTCTCGGGGTTGGTGATCGCCTGGCGGCGCGCCACCTGGCCGACGACGACCTCGCCCTCCTTGGTGAACCCGACCACGGAAGGCGTGATGCGGCTGCCCTCCTCGTTCTCGATCACCTTGGGGTCGCGCCCCTCCATGATGGCGACCACGGAGTTCGTCGTGCCCAGGTCGATGCCGATGGTCTTCTTCACGTGTTTCCTTTCGCCCCGGAGGGCGTGAAATCGTTCGCGGCTTTTGCCGCGGTGCGGCGGGTACAGTAAGTACGTAGAAGGGCGTGTCAACGGCTGGGAGGCCGATGTCCGAGCTGAGACAGGGCGACCGGATCGGCGGGCGCTACGTGCTCATCGAGCGGCTCGGGCTGGGCGGCATGGGAGAGGTCTGGCTGGCCGAGTTGCAAGGGGCCGGCGCGTTCCGCCGCCGGGTGGTGATCAAGATGCTCGCCCCGGAACGCCGCGGCGACGCGCGCATCGCGGGGATGCTCGCGGACGAGGCGCGGGTAGTCGGGCTATTGCATCACCCGGGCATCGTCGCCGCCACCGACTATATCGAATCCGAGATCTACGGCCCCATCTTCGTGCTGGAGTTCGTCGACGGCTGCTCGCTGCGGAGCGCGCTGAAGTTCGCGCGGCGGCGCAAGGAATTGATGCCGGAGGCGCTCGCGGCGCACATCGGCGCGCAGGTCGCGCGGGCCCTGCACGCGGCTCACACCGCCTGCGGCCGCGACGGCAAGCCGCTGCACCTGGTCCACCGCGACATCTCTCCGGACAACGTGCTCCTCTCGCGCAGCGGAGGCGTGTACCTGGGCGACTTCGGCGTCGCGCGCGCGCGCGGCACCGCGGAGGTGCAGGATCCGGCCGCCGGAGCGAAGGGGAAGCTGGGCTACATCGCGCCGGAGCAGGCCAGAGGCGATCCGGTCGGCCCGCCGGCGGACGTCTTCTCCCTCGGCCGCGTCGTGGCGGAAGCGGCCGACGTCCGCTGCCGCCACGCTCTGCGCAAGGTGCTGGACAAGGCCACCGCGGCGGAGGCCCGTCAGCGGTTCCAGACCGCCGCCGAGCTCGGCGCGGCGCTGGTGCGGGTCTGCCCCACGCCGCCGGATCCCGAAGGTGCGCTCTCGCAGTGGCTGCACCGGGTCGCTCCGGAAGCGCTCGACCACCGGCGCACCACCCCGGACGCCGCGCCGGCCGTGCGCACCGAGGCGCCACTCGCCGGCGTGCCGCTCGCATCCGCCAGCCTGGAACGTGGCGGAGCGGCCTCGCAGGCGCTCTTCGCGGAGCTGGCGCCGCCGCGCCGTCGCGCGCTGAAGATCGCCGCCGCGCTCGGCGCGCTGCTCGCGCTCTCGCTCCCGGCGGCGTGGATCGTCGAGGCCTCGCGCAGTGCGCACGCCTCGCGGCGCCAGGCGGGATTCCACGCGACGGGCGGCGAGCTCCGTGTCTTCAGCCGGCCCGCGGGTGCGGAGGTGTACGTCGACGGAGCATTGCGCGGGTCGACGCCGCTCACCGTCGAGCTCGCCGCCGGCCAGCACGCGGTGCGCGTCGGCAACCCGCGCCTGTCCAGGTGGCGCGAGGCCGACGTGCGCATGTACGCCGGCTCGTCGGGCCGGCTGGACTTCGATCTCACCCAATAAAAGGCAAAGAGATCACCGCGGAGGCGCGGAGGACGCGGAGATTTCTTGTTTGTGAAAACGCAATCTCCGCGCTCTCCGCGGCTCCGCGGTGATCACTTTTTCCGGAGAGGTTGAATCGTGCGCGAGTGTGCGCCGGGCTGCGCGAAGGGGAGTGAATACAGTTTGCGACGCGCGCGCATCGCGTGCGCTGCGCGCCACACAGGAGCGCTCCTGCTCTCACTTTTCAGAGGGAGTCGACCTGTTGACACGCTACTCAAGATACGATACTTGCGTGAATGCACTCACGCGACGCCACTGACTGGCGTCGTCTCGATCCACCGGGAGGGGCCCGAGTGGCGCGCGAAGCAGACGAGTTCGAGCGGCTGGAGACGACGAATCCGCACGGTGTTTCCGCCGCGCAGATCGTCGACTTCTTCGCGCCCCGCGGAGTGAAGCTCGCCCAGGCCACTTTCCGCAAGTACGTGCAGCTCGGCCTGTTGCCCCGCAGCCGCCGCGTCGGCGAGAAGGGCAAGCACCGCGGATCGCGCGGCCTCTACCCGGCCACGGCGGTACGCCGCATCAGCCTGATCAAGTCGCTGATGGACGAGGGCATGACCCTCGAGGAGATCCGCCACTCCTTCGTCTTCTTCCGCGGCCAGCTGGACGGCGTCGAGCGCGCCCTCGACGACCTCTTCGCCGCGCTCGACAAGGCCATCGCCGAGAAGGGCGACATCAAGGCTTCGCGCCGCCGCGAGCTGGAGCGGATGCTCAACGACGGCCGGCACAAGGCGCACAGTTTCATCAAGGACAT
>VBKO01000371.1 GCA_005888115.1 Deltaproteobacteria bacterium | reverse complement strand
GACATGTTCAGCCTGACACTCAGCGACGGCTACACCAATACCGGCAATCTTCTGGACGGGAGCGTCACACTCTTCTAAGCCGGTCAGGACGACAGCTGGGAGATCAAGGCATCTTCGGGTTCCCAGCTGTCAGGCCTCGAGGACGGATACCACGACTAGACTGATCAGCAGCCGATCAGTGCTAGAAGTCTCCATCATGCGAGTGAACCGACTACCCCCTGCAGCGGTGATGTCTCATCGAGGCCCCGATGGACGGTGAGCTCTGCCGTATGTGCGGCGGGGACGGGCGCGTCGGCAACGCCCTCGGCGGCAGCACGGCGACCTGCCCCAGTTGCCATGGCTCGGGCCGACGGGCCGACACCTCGGCCCGCTTCCGCGACGTCACCAAAACGAAGCCTTCGCATCACCACACCGCCGAGGCGGCTCCCAGGGGCCCGAGGGGCCCGGTGACGCCGGAGGGCACGCAGCTCGCCGCCGAGGTGAGCGCTTGCGCGACCCTGCCGGCGGACGCGAAGACCCGGCTGCTCGCGGAGATCATCAACCACGAGAGCACGCACGGACGCTGCACGAAGACCTTCCTCAAGAAGATCCGCAAGCAGACGCGGCCGGCGCAGTAGGTCGGTGATGACGTTTGCCGCTCTGGGCTTGTCGAAGAAGTGTCTCGTCGCCCTGGAGCGGGAAGGCTTCGAGGCGCCCACGCCCATCCAAGCACAGGCCATCCCTCCTGCGCTGCAGGGCAAGGACGTGGTCGGTTCGGCGGCGACCGGCACCGGCAAGACGCTGGCGTTCGTGCTCCCGATCCTCGAGCGGCTGGAAGGAAAGCACGGGACCCGCGCGCTGGTGCTGGCACCGACCCGGGAGTTGGCGCTCCAGATCCACGAGCAGGTCGAGCGTTTCCGCCACGGGCACCACCTGCGCAGCGCGGCAGTGATCGGCGGTGTGGGGATGGGGCCGCAGAGGCAGGCGTTCGCGAAGGGAGTCGAGATCGTGGTGGCCACGCCGGGCCGGCTGAACGATCACCTGGATTCAGGGACTGCGAAGCTCGATCAGATCGAGATCCTGGTGCTCGACGAGGCGGATCGGATGCTGGACATGGGCTTTTTGCCGCAGCTGCGGCGCATCCTCAAGCACCTGCCGCCGACGCGGCAGTCGCTGCTCTTTTCGGCGACAATGGCCGGCGAGGTGGCCGACTTCGCCCGCGAGTATCTACGGCAGCCGGTACGGGTCGAGGTGGCGCGCATCGGGACCACCTCGCAACGCGCATTCCAGCAGGTCTTCCTCGTGGGCCAGGAGGAGAAGATTGCGCTCTTGCTGGCGCTGCTCGAGCGGGACCAGCTGTCGACGCTGGTGTTCACCCGCACCAAGAGACGCGCCGACCGGGTGGCCCGATCGCTCTTGCGCAGCGGGCACAAGGTCGCGGTGATCCACGCCGACCGCTCGCAAGGGCAACGACGCGCGGCGCTGGAAGGGTTTCGCTCGGGAGAGCACCGGGTGCTGGTGGCCACCGACATCGCGGCGAGGGGCATCGACGTGGCCGAGATCGGACACGTGGTGAATTTCGATCTGCCCCACGTTCCGGAAGACTACGTGCACCGCATCGGCCGCACCGCCCGCATGGAAGCGAGTGGGCGAGCTTCCAGCTTCGCCTCGCCGGAGGAGCACGACCTCTTGCGCGGCATCGAGAAGTTCACCCGCAAGACGGTGGAGCGCGCCGCCGTACCGCGGGAGCACGATGCGTTCCGGGACGAGTTGAAGCGCCGCGCGGAGATGCCGCCTCCCGGCCGGCAAGTGCAACGGCACCAGCGGGGAGAGGGACGTCCGCATCAGGCCAGCGGCCGTCCCCACTCGCCGCGTCACCGAGCGGAAGCCCCGGCGCAGCCGCCGCGGAAGCTGGGCTCCTGGAAACCGCGGCGCCACCGCTAGCGCTTTCTACCATCGCCTTGGTGGAGCAGGAGGCGCTGGTGGCGGCGCGACCAGCTCCATCATCCGCACGCGCACCAAGCGCTCGATCGCCGCGCGCACGTCGCTGCGTTGAGGCCCGCAGCCGTCCAGCGAAGCAGCGATCTCCGGGATGGTCCGAGGCGCCTCGAGCAACTCACCGAGGTACAGGCCATCGGTCGGCTCCAGCGCCAGCCGCGCAGCCCACTCGGCCCGAGCGGCATCGAAGGACTTGCGGCCCGCCTCGACGCGCGAGGCGACGATGTCCTGACGGTAGGCGCGCCCGGCCTCCCGGCCTGCCGATGTCAGCCGGAAACGCTGCGAGCGGCTCCACTTGGTCCGTGGTGTTCCCGACTCGTTGTCGCTCACGGTGTTCCTTCCACCGCATGAACACCGCGGCTGGTTTGCAGAGAGTGTACCATCCCGATCGGAGGCCCATGATGCAAATTCGCGTCGGCTTCGAAATGGTCTACGAGTGCCCCCAGCCAACCCCGATGATATTCAACCTCAACGTCCACTTCACGCGCGCGGCCGATCTCGTCGGCCGTGACGACCTGGTGGTCGACCCGTCGGTCCCGATAGCGGCCTATCGTGACATCTTTGGCAACTGGTGCACCCGCATCGTTGCCCCGAGGGGTCGCACGCGCGTCTCCGGCGGCACCCTCGTGAACGATACCGGGGCCCCCGACGTGGTCGTTCCTCAGGCGCAACAGACTCCTGTGCAGGATCTGCCCGAGGAAACGCTGCCCTTCCTGCTCGGAAGCAGGTACTGTGAAACCGATCGGCTTTCCGAGACGGCGTGGAATCTCTTCGGGCAGGCGCCAACGGGATGGGGCCGGGTTCAGGCTATCTGCGACTATGTCCATCGACACATCGCCTTCGGCTATGAACACGCGCGCATGACTCGCACAGCGCTGGAAGCCTTTCATGACCGGACCGGCGTCTGCCGCGACTATGCACACCTGGCCGTTGCCTTCTGCCGGTGCATGAACATTCCCGCGCGCTACTGCACCGGCTACCTGGGCGACATCGGGGTGCCGCCGCCATACGGCCCGATGGACTTCGCTGCTTGGTTCGAGGCCTTCCTCGGCGGGCATTGGTACATTTTCGACCCGCGCAACAATACTCCGCGCATCGGCAGGGTCTTGATCGCGCGCGGCCGCGACGCTTCCGACGTCGCGATCAGCAGCACGTTCGGCCCCAACACGCTGACGAGCTTCAGGGTATGGACCGACGAGGTGCGCGCCGGTTGAGTACGTTATGATCGGATCCGCCCAAGGAGTGCCAGATGATCGCCGATCCCGCATGGAAGTCCGCTCTGCTGCACAAGGGTAAGGACGTTGCCGACCTGCTGGAGGCGGTGCTCTCCGGAAAGGACGTGGATCTCGCATCGCTGCCCGTGCCATCCGGTCCGGGCGAGGATCCGGAGCTGCGGCTACGAAACTTCCTCGACCAGATCGATCGCGCCATCAAGACCTTCGACACCGACGCGTTTGGCCGCTGCCAACTCTGCGGCGCAGATCTCGATCGCGGCGCGCTCCAGCAGCAGCCCTGGCTGGCGACATGCCCCGTGCACGCCGGGCGGTGGATCTCCTGATCCGGCAGCCTTGAAGGCGAAGGTCGAGGATTCTTTCAGCAGATTCCGAGCGTAGCCGGCCGGACCGCGACCACGGCGGCGCCCTTGTAGACGATGAGCTTGTAGGGTTGGTTGGTCGGATGCTGCCCGCGGTCACCGAGCCGGTCGATCTGCCGGTTCAAGTCGGCGAGCGCCGCCAGCAGCGACGCACCGGCGACCCTGCCGTCCGAGACGATCTCGAGATCGCCGTCCAGCAACCACCACCGGTAGTGCTCGTATCGCGCGCCCATGCGCAGCACGTGTAACAGCTGTTCGAGGGAATAGCGACGCCGGCAATCACGAGCGCCGCGCGGTCGAGGCGGTTAGACTGTTCACCAGTCCGCAGGTTTTATCGCGGCCACATTTCCCGACCTACGGCCCCGCCCACGCCGGAGCGAGTGACGGCCGAGCGCCTAGTCCGGGAAAGGCAGTTGCGATCCATGGTCAAGCAAATCCTGTTCGACGCTCGCGCGCGCGAGGCGATCCTCAAGGGCGTCAACACGCTCACCGACGCGGTCAAGGTCACGCTGGGGCCCAGAGGCCGCAACGTGGTGCTCGAGCAATCGTTCGGCGCGCCGCTCATCACCAAGGACGGCGTCACCGTGGCCAAGACCATCGTCCTGCACGATCCGTTCGA
>VBKO01000370.1 GCA_005888115.1 Deltaproteobacteria bacterium | reverse complement strand
TCGACGAGGCGCGCGCTGCGCTGGCCCGATTCGTCGGCGCCGATCCCGATGACCTGGCGTTCGTCCCCAACGCGACCACCGGAGTGAACACGGTGGTGCGCTCGCTGCGACTCGGCCCCGGCGACGAGGTGCTCACCACCGACCACGCCTACAACGCCTGCCGCAACGCTCTCCGCCTGCTCGAGCCCGCCGGTGTCCGCGTGGTCACGGCCGCGCTGCCCTGGCCTGGCGTCACTCCAGCGCAGGTGATCGAGGCGGTCGTCGCCGCGGTCACACCGCGCACCCGGCTGGCGCTGATCGATCACGTGACCAGCCCGACCGGGCTCGTCTTCCCGGTCGAGACGCTGGTGCGCGCGCTTGCAGAGCGCGGCGTGGACACGCTGGTGGACGGCGCGCACGCGCCGGGGATGCTCCCGCTCGACGTCGACCGCATCGGTGCCGCGTATTACACGGGCAATTGCCACAAGTGGTTGTGCACGCCCAAAGGATCGGGGTTCCTTCACGTGCGCCGCGACCGGCAGGACGGCGTGCTGCCGCTGGCGGTGAGCCACGGCTTCAACTCCACGCGCACCGATCGATCCCGGTTCCGCTTGCTGTTCGACTGGGGCGGCACCGACGACCCCACGCCGTTTCTCTGCATCCCGGAAGCGATCCGGTTCCTGGGATCGCTCCTGCCCGGCGGCTGGTCCGCGCTGATGCAGCGCAACCGCGAACTCGCGCTGACCGGCCGCGCCTTGCTCTGCGACGCGCTGGGAATTCCGCAGCCCGCGCCCGCGGAGATGATCGGCTCGCTCGCCGCCGTCCCACTGCCGGACAGCGAAGGCCCGCCGCCGCCGGCCGGCTCGATGAACGATCCGCTGCAGCGGACGATTTACGATCGGTACCGTGTCGAAGTGCCGATCTTCGTCTTTCCCCGCCACCCGCGGCGCCTGGTCCGCATCGCCGCGCAGCTCTACAATTCGCGCGCGCAGATCGAGCTGCTCGCGCGGGTGCTGACCGAAGTGCTCTGAGGAGCACGTGCCGGCCCAACCCGCCTGACAACCGCGCCCTGTCCGGATTTCGCGCGTCCATTCCCGGAACCGGACAGATCAAATGATCTTCGAGAGCGTATACGCCGTGGCCATCATCCACGAAATCAGCACCACCGCCGGGTAGCCCCACTCGAGCATCGTCGCCTTGATCGTCGTCATCGCATCCTCCATGTCCGGGGTCTAAAGCAGACCCCGTGCCAAACGGGTGACTCCTCCGCGCCGATGCCGCGGCTTCGCCCGCCCCAGGTAGTGTCGCGGGACGAGCCGAAGTTTCGTGGGATGGGCGCCGGCGGTGACGCCGGGGTGGGTGCGCGGTCGCCTGATCGCGGTTACCCTGCGGCGTCCGGCGTGGTAGGGAGCGCCAACCCCTGGAAGGAGCAGGAAAGCAATGCACATTCCGCGGCACCCGGACCGCTTCGTCGACCGCCACATCGGGCCCGATACCCGCGACGTGGTGGAGATGCTGCAGGTGCTGGGAAAAGGGTCTCTGGACGCCCTCATCGACGCCACGGTCCCCGCGGGCATCCGCCTGAAGCGGCCGCTCGACCTCCCGACAGGCCTCTCGGAATACGGCCTCCTCCAGGACCTCCAGCAGATCGCAGCCAAGAACCAGGTCTTCAGCACCTACCTGGGGATGGGCTACTCGGACACCGTCACGCCGGCGGTGATCCAGCGCAACATCCTGGAGAACCCGGGCTGGTACACTCAGTATACTCCGTATCAGCCGGAGATCTCGCAGGGGCGCCTCGAGGCGCTGCTCAACTACCAGACGATGGTGATCGACCTGACTGGCCTGCCGGTGGCGAACGCGTCCTTGCTCGACGAGGGCACCGCGGCCGCCGAGGCGATGAGCCTGGTGCACGCCGTGAAAGGCGGCGACGCCAAGGCGTTCTTCGTCGCGAGCGACTGCCATCCGCAGACCATCGAGGTGGTGCGCACGCGCGCCGAGCCGCTCGGATGGCGCGTCGTGGTCGGCGACCCGGACTCGTTCGACTTCAAGACGAGCGTGTTCGGGGCGCTGGTGCAGTATCCGTCCACTGACGGGCGCGTGCGCGACCTGCGCGCCTTCATCGAGCGCGTCCACCGGCAGGGCGCGCTGGCCGTGGTCGCCGCCGACCTGCTCTCGCTCTGCCTGCTCACGCCGCCCGGAGAGCTGGGCGCCGACGTCGCGGTGGGCTCTTCGCAGCGCTTCGGCGTGCCGCTCGGCTACGGCGGCCCGCACGCGGCCTACTTCGCCTGTCGCGAGGAGCACGTCCGGCACATGCCGGGACGGATCATCGGCGTCTCGCAGGACGCCCAGGGTCGCCCGGCGCTACGCATGGCGCTGCAGACGCGCGAGCAGCACATCCGCCGCGAGAAGGCCACCAGCAACATCTGCACCGCCCAGGCGCTGCTCGCGATCATCGCGGGGATGTACGCCGTCTACCACGGCCCGCGCGGGCTCAAGGCCATCGCGCAGCACGTGCACGGCCTCACCTCGCTCCTCGCCGCCGGGCTGCGCAAGCTCGGGTTCAAGCTCCGGCATCAGCACTTCTTCGACACCCTGGCGGTCGAGGCGAAGGCCGACGAGATCGTCGCGGCGGCCGCCGCCCGACGCATCAACCTTCGCCGTATCGACGCGCGGACGGTGAGCATCTCTCTCGACGAGACCTGCTCGCGCGAGGACGTGGAGAACGTGCTGGCGGTTTTCGGGACTGGCGCCGCGCTCGATCAGCTCGAGCCGGAGAGCGCGCTCCCGCAGAAGCTCGTCCGGACCTCGGCATACCTCACCCACCCGGTGTTCAACACGCACCACAGCGAGACCGAGATGCTGCGCTACATGCGGCTGCTCCAGTCGCGCGACCTGTCCCTGACGCACTCGATGATCCCGCTCGGCTCCTGCACCATGAAGCTGAACGCGACGGCCGAGATGCTGCCCGTCACCTGGCCGCAATTCGGCAGGCTGCATCCCTTCGCGCCGCGGTCGCAGGCTCAAGGGTACACGCAGATCTTCGACGAGCTGTCCGCGATGCTGCGCGAGATCACCGGGTTCGAGGCCGTGTCGCTGCAGCCCAACGCCGGCGCGCAGGGCGAATACGCCGGGCTGCTCGTCATCCGGCGCTACCACGAGGCGCGCGGCCAGGGGCAGCGCAACGTGTGCTTGATCCCGCAATCCGCGCACGGGACGAATCCGGCGTCGGCGGCGATGGCGGGGTTCAGGATCGTGGTGGTGAAGACGGACGAGAGCGGCAACATCGACCTTTCCGATCTCGAGGCGAAGGCGCGGGCCAACGCGCAGGACCTCGCCGCCCTGATGGTCACCTACCCTTCGACGCACGGAGTGTTCGAGGAAGGCATCCAGCAGGTCTGCGGCATCGTCCACCAGCACGGCGGGCAGGTGTACATGGACGGCGCGAACATGAACGCGCAGGTCGGCCTCTGCCGGCCCGGCGACTTCGGCGCCGACGTGTGCCACCTCAACCTGCACAAGACCTTCTGCATCCCGCACGGCGGCGGCGGCCCGGGCATGGGCCCCATCTGCGTGGCGAAGCATCTCGCGCCGTACCTTCCGGGCCACCCGGTGGTGCGCGTCGGTGGCGAGGAGGCGATCGGTCCCATCGCGGCGGCCCCCTGGGGAAGCGCGTCCATCCTTCTCATCTCCTGGGCGTACATCCGCCTGATGGGCGGCGACGGTCTGACGCAGGCGACGAAGATCGCCATCCTGAACGCGAACTACATGGCCAAGCGGCTGGGTCCCCACTTTCCCGTGCTCTACGTGGGCAAGAACGGCACCGTGGCGCACGAGTGCATCCTCGACCTGCGCAAGGTGAAGCGCGACGCTTCCGTCGAGGTGGAGGACGTGGCGAAGCGGCTGATGGACTACGGCTTCCACGCGCCCACGACGTCGTTCCCGGTGATCGGCACGCTGATGGTCGAGCCCACCGAGAGCGAAGCGAAGGCCGAGCTGGACCGCTTCTGCGACTCGATGATCGCCATCCGCGAGGAGATCCGCGAAGTCGAGAAGGGCAAGCAGCCCCGCGACCGCAACGTGCTCAAGGGCGCGCCGCACACCGCCGAGGTGCTCACCGCCGACTCCTGGGACCGCCCGTACTCGCGAGAACATGCGGCCTTCCCGCTGCCCTGGGTGCGCACCAAGAAGTTCTGGCCCGCGGTGGGACGGCTCAACGCGGTGCTCGGGGACCGGCAGCTCATCTGCAGCTGCCCGCCCATCGAGGATTACGCAGCGTAGACGGGGCGCTTGAGCGCACGAACCTGTCTAGACTCGAGCGTGCATCCAACCGACGCAAAGCAGCCACGTCTGCGGTTTCGCGACGAGCGGTGGCCCGGTCTCCGGCGCGACTGCGGAGCTGAACGGGTCGGGTTCGGTCCGATCTAAGCATTCGCCCCGCCGGATCGCGTGCACGAAGAAGTTGCCCAGGACATAAGCGATGGCGCGCGCTGCCTCGGCGGCAGAGCGGAGAATGTGGCTGTGGTATC
>VBKO01000134.1 GCA_005888115.1 Deltaproteobacteria bacterium | reverse complement strand
AACCGCAGCCGCGCGGCGGTCTCCTCGACGGCCGGATAGAGGATGGGCTGCACGTTGATGCCGCGCTGCCGCAGCGCCTCGCTGACTTGCAGGCTGTGCAGCGAGTTGCCCAGGATGGCCGGCACCACCGCGCTGCCGCCCGCGAATCCGGTGTCGATCCCGCGCTCGCGCGCCACCTTGAGGAAGAGCGCGCTGCGCTCGTGCAGCCGCTGGACCTTCTCCGGGTGGGCCTGCATCTGGCGCAGCGCCTCGAGCGCCGCCGCCGCGTTGGCGGGCGAGATGCCCACGCTGTAGACGAACCCCGGCACCGTGTACTTGAGGAAGTTCACCAGCGTCTTGGAGCCCGCCACGTACCCGCCGCAGGAGGCGAGCGACTTGGACATGGTTCCCATCCACAGATCCACGTCGGCCCGGTCGACGCCGTGGTGCTCGCCCACGCCGCGCCCCGTCGGTCCCACGACGCCGATGGAATGCGCCTCGTCGACCAGGAGCAGCGTCTTGTACTTCTTCTTCAGCTCGACGAAACGCGGCAGTGGCGTGATGTCGCCGTCCATGCTGTACACGCCCTCGACCGCGATCAGCACGCGCCGGTAGTGGGGCCGCAGCTGCGCGAGCTGCTTCTCCAGCGCCTCGAAATCGTTGTGCGGGAACGGGCGCCGCTTCGCGCCGGACAGCCGTGAGCCGCCCAGGATGCAGTCGTGCGCCAGCGAGTCGTGGAGGATGAGGTCCTGCGGGCCCATCAGGTGCCCGATGACGGTCACGAACACGCCGTGGCCGGAGACGGTCACGATGGCGTCCTCGCAGCCGAGGAAGCGCGCCAGCTCCTGCTCCAGCTCGCGGTGCAGCGGTTTCTCGCCGCTCGCGACGCGGCTGGCCGACACGCTGGTCCCGTACCGCTCCACCGCATCCTGCGCGGCCCGGGTCACCTGCGGATCGCCGGAGAGGCCCAGGTAGTTGTAGCTGGACCAGTTGATCATCGTGCGCCCGGCGATCACCGAGGTGTCATTGGTGACTCGCTCGTGCACGTTGAAGTACGGGTTCTTCAGACCGAAGGCGGCCACCAGGCCGAGGCGCTGCTCCAGCTCCTGCACCTCGGGGAAGTGCTCGATGCGGTAGCTGGCCTCGTCGATCGTCCGGTTCGCGGAAGGCGCCGCGGAAACTGCCGGCAGCGATGTCGGGATGGGAGTCGAAGTCGCGATGGAGGTCGTGGCCGAGGTCGAGGTCGACGTCGAGACGTACTGCGGCTTGGCGCCGGGGCCGCGCGCGCGCAGGAAGCGCGGGTCGCGGTGCCGGAACTCGCCTTCCACGCCGCGCGCCACGGCCAGGATGCGGCCGTCCCGCGACTGGAGCACGATGCTGCCGCGCACCGCCTCGCCCGCGGACTGCTCCAGGGTCAGGGTCGCCCGCAGCGGCCCCTCGGGCAGCGGCTCCAGCTGGACGTACTCCTGGATGCCGACCGGGAAGCCCGCCCGCTCCAGCTGGGTCCAGGCCCAATACGCGGCGAGCTGGAAGGCGCCGTCGAGCGCCAGCGGATCGATCGCCCACTGCGGCCTGCGCGGCTCGCGGATCCAGTCCGCGGGACGGCTGGTCTTCACCCACCCGACGATCCCGCCGGGCGTGACCTGCTCGATCTCCACGATCGCCCGCAGCCGCGGGCCGTGGAAGGTATACCCGTCGTAGAACTCGGCGAGCGCCAGCGGGAGCTCCGCCTTCGCTCCGGGCGCAAGGGCGGGCGCCGCCGAGCCGAGCGCGGACGCGACGTCGGCCCCGACCGTGGCGAACCCGACGTAGCTGGGAACGCGTGCCGGCTTGCCGTCCACCGAGGCGGCGAGGCTGACGGAAAGCTCCGCCTGCGGGCGGGCGTCGCCGCGTACCGTGACGGCCAGCTGCGCGGCATCCGCGATGCGGATCGGCTGCTTGAGCTGGAAGTCGCGCACCAGGATGGGCGACCCCGCGCCGCCCGTCGCTTCCAGCGCCGCCGCCGCGACCGCATCGAGCGCCGCGGCGAGCGGCAGCACCGGTTGGCCGGCCAGCTGGTGATCCTCGAGGTAGACGTGCTCGCGACGCGACACCGCGATGCGCACCCGGTGGGCGGTGCGGCGCTCCGGCCGCGCCGTCGCGAGCAGCACGGGCCCGCTGATCCCCGCCTGCAGGGCCGAGAGCAGGGCCTGCTCCCCCGTGCGGTCGTCGATGAACGGGACGCCCTGCTCCGCGAGCGCGGCCCGGGCGAACCCTGGAATGCGGGCGACCATGGCGGTGCCATCCCAGGGCGGATACTCGAGCGCCAGCGCGCGCAGGCCAGGCCGCAGGGCAGGTAGGAGCTGCGCGGCCCGCGAAAGGGCGGCATTCGCCGCCGAGTAGTCCACCTGCCCGGCGTTCCCGAACCGTCCCGCCCAGGAAGAGACGAGAACCGCGGCGCGCAGCGGATCACGCGCCGTCGCGTCGAGCGCGTTGGCGAGCCCGCTCAGCTTGGGCCCCAGCACGCGCAACACCGCTGCATCGTCCTTCGCGGCGGCTGCCCCGTCCTCGGCGACGCCCGCGGCGTGGATCAGCGCCGTGAAGGCGCCCAGCTCGGAGCGCGCCGTGTCCAATGCAGTTCCGGCGGGGGTGGTCACGTCCCAGCGGACGTACACGGCGCGGCCGCCGGCGGCCCGCACCGCGGAGAGCGTCGCCTCGACCTGCGCGTCCGGAGCCCGCCGTCCGACGAGCGCCAGCGCGCATCCCGAACCGGCCAGCGCGGTGGCCAGCCTGGCGCCGACGCCGCGGCCGCCGCCCGTCACCAACACCACGTCGTCCGGGCCGAACGAGAGCGGCTCTCCGACCTCCGCCGGCAAGAGGTCCGGCTCGTAGCGGCGCCCGTCGCGCAAACCCACCTCGGGCGCGGCGTTGCCGGAGCGCAGCTCGGTCGCCAGCGCATCGGCCATCGCCTCGGCGCCGTCGGCCGGGTCCAGATCGATTGCCTTGACCAGCTCCTCCGTCCGCTCGCGCGCGAGCGCCTTGGCATGGCCCGCCAGCGCGGCGCCGAGCAGCGTGCCGGCCGTGGTTCCGAGCTTCCCGTCCTGCGCCGTTCCCACCACGAAGGCGCCGGCGTGCGCCCGCGCCAGCCGCTGCGACCAGAGGAGCGCGTCCCACGATCCGATACCATCCAGCGTCGGGCCGGGGACGAGGCCGGCGAGATGGACGACCGCGGCCGTGGACCGGCCTGCGGCCGCGGTACCGGCTGCAGTGCCGAGATCGGCGATGGCGACCGAGTGGCCCAGCCGCTCGAGGCGGCGCGCCAGCGCTTCCGCGACGCCGAGCGGGTCTCGAGTGATGAGCACCTGCGCCGGGAGCGGATCCTCGGCGGGCGCGGCGCCGGCCAGTGGGACCTCGGTGGCGACCGGGGTGAATCGCAGCAGCTCCGGCCCGGCGTCGGCCAGCGCGCCGAGGGCCGCGGACAGCATGGGCGCCGCGGGGGCCGAGCGCGGACCGGCCACCGCCGAGGCGACGTGGTCGATCAAGTGCTGCACGGTGGTCTGCGGGCCGACCAGCGTCCGCGGCAGTCCGCCGATGCCCGGCCAGGCCTTCTGGATGTCGCCGTCCAGCTCGACGGTCATCAGCGAGTCGAACCCGAGCTCGCCCGCGAGCGTCTGGGAGGTCTTGAGCGCCTCCACCGGGAAGGCGCTGATGCGGGAGACGAAGCCGAGGATCTGACGCGAGATCTCCGAGGTGTCGACGGCAGGTGAGGGCGCCGGGGGCGCCGGGGTCGCGGGCGAGGTCGGAGTCGAGGTCGAGGTCGAAGTGGGGGTCGCGATCGAAGTCGAGCTCGCAGCGAGAGCCTCTCGGATCACGCCGGGCACCGAGACTCCGCGCTGGGCGAGCGCCTCCGCCTGTTGCTGCAGCACCTTGGCGTGCGTCTGCAGCAGCGCGATCTGCTCGCGGAACAGGGCGACCAGCGGGTCCATGTCGGCTCCATTCTGCATGGGGGGAGGCGTCGCGAGAACGAGCGGCTCGGAGGACGAGGGCTGCCGCTCGATCGCCCAGTAGGGCTGCGTCTCGATGGGGGTGGGCGGCAACGTCACGAGCTGCGCATCGCGCCCGTCGAACAGCGCGAGCGGCTCCAGCGGAACGCCGAGCGCCCAGAGCAGCCCGACGGCGTGCGCGAACCCGGCCAGGCCGTCGTCGTCGCGCCCCGCCAGGCCCAGCTGGGCGATGCGCTGCTCGGCGGGAAGCGTGGCCTTGGCGAAGGCCGAGAGCGTGGTCCCCGCCCCGACGTTCAGCCAGACCCGCCCGCCCAGGACCGCCGCGCGCCGGAGCGCCGCGACGAAGTCGATTGGCGCGGTCGCGTGCTCGACCCAGATGCGGCGGATCTGCGCCGGATCGGCCGGGTAGGGCGCGGCGGTGATGCCGCTCACCACCGGCACCTCGGGAGCGCGCACCGGCACCGCGGCGACCAGCTCGCGTACCGCGCCGGCCACGCCCGCGAAGAGCGGCGAGTGGAATGCGTGTGAAACGTCCAGCGGCGTCACCTTGATGCCCTGTTCCTCGAGCGCCGCGGACGCCCTCCGAACGGCGTCGCCGGTCCCGGAGACGACGGTCTGCCCTGGATGGTTCAAGTTGGCGACGACGGCGCTGTCGATCCCGCCGAGTGCCTTGCGGACCGTGGCCGGGTCGGTGGCGGCGCTGGCCATCGCGCCCGGATCCTCGAGACCGAGGCCGACCATCGCCAGGCCGCGGCGGGCCACCAGGCGCAGGCAGTCCTCGTCGGACACTACTCCCGCCGCGGCTGCGGCCGCGAACTCTCCCAGGCTGTGCCCGAGGACCACGTCCGGGGCGGCGCCCATCCGGCGCAGGACCGCGTGCAGCGCAAGGCCGACGGCCGCCATCGCGGGTTGGCACACCTGCGTCTGCATGAGCCTGCGCTCGGCCTCGGGACCGGCGACCGCCGGATACAGGAATGAGCGCAGCGTCCCGCCCAGCTGCGCATGCAGGTCGGCGCCCAGGGCGTCGTCGAGGCGGTCGAGGGCCTCGCGGAAGGACGGCACCTGCTCGTACAGCTCGCGCAGCAGCCCGATCTTCTGCGCGCCCTGCCCCGGGAAGAGGAACACGAGGCCGCGCTGCGCGAATGGACCCTGGGCGAACACCACGCCCGGCGCCAACTGTACCGGGCCATAGGCTTCGGGCTCGGCTTCGGGCGAGGGCGGAGCCATCCGGGCCTCGCGCGATTCGAGCGCCGGAACGGCGCCCTCGAGTCGCTCGCGCAGTTGGGCGAAGGACTCCGCCACGACCGATAGCCGGGCCATTCCGTGTGCGCGGGAGGCCAGCGTGCGGGCCACGTCCGAGACAGACGCTCCTTCCTGCTCGAGGTGCGCCAGCGCGGCGCACAGCTCGCGCGCATGGCGGGCGAGCAGACCCGGTCGCGATGCCGCGACCAGGAACAGCTCGGCGCGCCGCTGCGCCGCGCGCGGGCGCCGCGCGAGCAGCCGCTCGGGGCGCGGCGCCTCCTCCAGCACGACGTGCGCATTGGTGCCGCCGAATCCGAAGGAGCTGACCGCTGCGCGGCGAGGATGCCCGTCCCGCGTCTCCCAGGCCATCGGGGAGGCGGGCAGGAAGAAAGGTCCGTCTCCGAGGCCCAGCTTCGGATTCTTCTCGGTCACCGACGGCTGCGGCGGCAGCGTGCGGTGGTGCAGCGCCAAGGAAGCCTTGATCAGGCCGGCGATTCCGGCGGCGGACATCGTGTGGCCGATGTTCGCCTTCACCGATCCGAGCGCTGTGCGCGCGCCGTCGCGCGGCCTCCAGCCCTGCTCGCGGAACACCTCCGCCAGCGCACCCACCTCGACGACGTCGCCCACCGTGGTCGCCGTGCCGTGCGCCTCGACGTACCCCACCGACTGCGGCGGGACGCCGGCGTCCGCATAGGCCAGGCGAAGCGCCTCGAGCTGCCCGCCCTGCTGCGGCGTCATCGGCCCTTCGCTGCGCCCGTCGTTGTTGCAGGCCGACCCGCGGATCAGCGCGTAGATGCGGTCGCCGTCGCGCTCGGCGTCCTGGCGCCGCTTGAGGATGACCGCCCCGACTCCCTCGCCCATCACGAACCCGTCGGCCCGGGCGTCGAACGGCCGGCACTCTCCGCTGCGGGAGATGGCGCCGATGCGCGAGAAGCCGACCAGGTTGTCGGGCAGCAGGTTGAGGTACACGCCGCCGGCGACCGCCACGTCGATCTGGCCGGCGCGGAGATTCAAGATGGCCTGATGGGTGGCGACGAGCGCGGAGGAGCAGGCCGCGTCGACCGAAAGCGCCGGGCCGCCCAGGTCGAACTGCTGGGCGACGGTCGCGGCGATCATGTTGAGCAGGTTTCCGGGCATGCTGAACGCGCGCAGCGGCGTCGCGTCCTGCACCAATGCCTCGAGAGCGCGCGCGGCGGCCGGATCGGGCTTCCGCCCGAACTGCCCGTCGAGCATCTGCAACGCCCGCAAGCGGGTGAGGTGCATCTCCTTGTATTCGCTGACGGAGGCGCCGACGAAGACGCCTGCCCGGCGGCGAGGAAACGGCTTGCGCTCCCACCCGGCGTCCTGGAGCGCGCACCGCACCACGTCGAGCAGCAGACGCTGCTGCGGGTCGGTCACCTGCACGCGGCGGGGAGGCAGCCCGAAATGCAGCGCGCCGAACTCCCGGATCTCGGCGTCTTCCAGGAACGCCCCGCGCCCGATGTAGGCCTTGTCGGGCGTCCGCAGCGAGTCGTCGAGGAAGAGCCGGGTGTGGTTCCAGCGGGAGGCCGGGACCTCCCGGAACGCGACGGTGCCGGTCCGGATCAGATCCCAGTAAGCCAGGGGATCGCGCGCCTGCGGGAACCTACAACCCAGTCCGACGATCGCGATGTCCAACAGGCACTGCCTCCGGTCTAAAGCCGCCGCGTGCTTAGCGGCTTTTGCAGCTTCACGTCAAGGTCGCGGAATCCCTGGCTCCAGACCCGCGAAGTGTGCTCGAGGCCACAATCAGATGCGGCAGCGGCGGCCTCGCTTCTCGGCTACAGTGCCGGCCCCATGCGGGTGCTACTGACGGGTGGATCGGGGTTCGTCGGGTCGTACGTCGCCGAGCAGCTGGCTGCGCTCGGCCACACGGTCCGCGCCCTGGTCCGTCCCCGCTCCGATTCGAAATTCTTGAAGACATTGCCGAATGTCGAATTCGCGCCCGGCGCGATCGAGGATCGCCCATCGCTGGACTCGGCGGTGCGCGGGGTGGACGCGGTCGTGCACGTCGCCGGACTGGTCAAAGCGCGCCGGCCCGAGGAGTTCTTTCAGGTCAACCTGGAAGGAACGAAAAACCTGTTGTCCGCCGCGGAGGCTCACGCACCCGGGCTGAAGCGGTTCGTGTACGTCTCTTCCCTGGCCGCGGTGGGGCCGAGCGCGGACGGGAAACCCGTGGCCGACGATGCTGCCCCGCGCCCGGTGACCCAGTACGGGCGGAGCAAGCTGGCCGCCGAGCAGGCTGTTCTGGCCGCCAGGGACCGGCTGCCGGTGACCGTCATCCGGCCCCCGTTCATCTACGGTCCGCGCGACCGCGAGACCCTGGCCTTCTTCACTTCGGTGAAGAACGGCGTGCTGCCCGTGCTCGGCGACGGCCGGAATACACTGAGCGTCATTTACGGAGAAGACTGCGCGGCGGCCATCGTGTGCGCGGCGCTGTCGGACGGGCCCAGCGGCCGCTCCTATTTCGTCGACGACGGCTCGGTCTACGTCTGGCGCGATGCCTTGGCGGAAGTGGAGAAGGCGGTCGGGAAGCGGGCCTTCTTCCGGCTGGGACTGCCGATGCCGGTGGTGCAGGTCGCGGCGGCCGCCTCGCAACTCTACGGAAAGGTGACCCGCACCGCCCAGATGCTCACCCTCGACAAGGTGAACGAGCTCAAGCAGCGGCATTGGGTCTGCGAGGGCTCCGGCGCCCGCCGCGACCTCGGCTGGCAGCCGCGCACCGCCTGGGCGGAGGGCGTCTCCAAGACCGCCGCTTGGTACCGCCAATCCGGCTGGCTCTGACGATTCCCGCCCCGCCTGTCCTGTACATGTCGGCTCGGGGCACCGACTCCACGCCCTCTGTACAGCTCGTACATGTCGGGTCGGGGCATCGGGTCCACAGGGTCTGTACAGCTCGTACAGATTCCCTTCCACGGTGTCCCCTGCCGTCTCTGTACAGGTCGGGTGGGGGTACCGAGTCGGGCGGGTCTGTACAGCTCGTACAGGTCGGGTCGGGGAGAGTATCCCCCTCTCTCCGGACTGCGTTGTCGGAGGGGCGGTGTAGAAGGATTCAGTGCATGGCGGGGAGGGGGGCGGGCCGGTGAAAGAGTACGAGATCAACGTCACGGAAGCGCGGATGAAGTTCGCTGGCGTGCTGAACACGGCGGCGTACGAGGGGGGTCGCGTCCTGATTGCCCGGCGCGGCGCGATCATTTGCGCGGTCATCTCCTTCAACGAGCTGAACAGGCTGCGCGCGCTGCCGCCGGAGCCCGACCCGCAGGCCGAGGCGGAACGGTTCTGGCAGGAGGGCAAACGCGCTCTCGAAGAGAAACTCCAGCGCCTGGCCGCGGAGCGCGCCGCGCAGCGCGAGGCGGAGGAGGCGAGGCGGAAAGCGGACGAGCCGACTGACGTGGCGGAACGAGGCTAGGCGGCGACCTGGGTGCCGGGAGGGAGGAGACGGGCGATCGTGTCGCGCAGGTCGCCGATGGTGCGGATGCGGCCCAGGTCGTCATCCGGGATGCGGACCGCGAGCTTTTCCTCGAAGTAGCTGACCAGCTCCATCACGGCGACGGAATCCATCCCGAGCGTCGCGATGACCGTGTCGCGCGTCAGCTTGGGGAGCTTGCGATTGTCCACCTCGAGCGCGGCCTGCTTGAACATCTCGACGACGTCGATGGTCTGCGCCATGTGGGGCTAGGCTCCGGTCAGCTTGCGCATCAGGCCGCGAGCCTCGTGGCGCGCGCGACCGACGAGTGAGTAGGCCAGGTGCTTCGCCGCCAGCAGGCGGTTGCCCATCGCGCCGGCCGGACGCGCGCCTTCCCGCCCCAGCGTGCCGCGGAGGTACAGCTCGCGGGTCTTGCGGCGCTGCAGCTTGCCCGAGCTGGTCTTGGGGATGCTGCCGGGCGGCACCAGCGCCACGTCGGCGACGGCGAGCTGCAGGTCCTCGCTGATCTTGGCCACGATCGCCGCGCGCAGCTTGTCGGGATTCCGGTCGCGCGTCTCAACCGCCACCACGACCTCTTCCGACGCCTTGCCCGGCCGCGAGAAGACCACCGTCGAGCCGCGGCGGACCCCCGGCAGCTCCTCCACCGCCCACTCGATGCGCTGCGGGTAGTAGTTGCGCCCGTTGACGATGAGGATGTCCTTGAGGCGCCCGGAGACGTACACCTCGCCCTCGACCAGGTACCCGAGGTCGCCGGTCCGCAGCCATCCGCCGGGGCGCCCCAGCCCGGCTGCCTCCGTCGCTTCCGGGTTGTTCCAGTAGCCGGCGGTCACCGATGGCCCGCGGAAGCAGATCTCGCCAACGCTGCGGTCGGGGAGAAGGCGGCCGTCCTCGTCCTGGATGGACAGCTCGTGTCCGGGGAAGGCCCGCCCGCAGCAGACCACCTCCATCGTCGCAACGCCGTTCGCCGAGGGCGCCGCCTTCCGGTCGGCGTGGTAGCGCTCCTGGTCGATGCGGTCGGTCTTGAACTGTTCGCCGAGCCGGATGAACGACATCGCCAGCGTCGCTTCCGCCATGCCGTAGGAGGGCAGGAGCGCCGTCGGCCGCAGCCCGGCGGGCGCGAAGGCGGCGAGGAAGGCGCGGATGGTGTCCGGGTGGATCGGCTCCGCGCCGCAGCCGAACAGGCGCATGCTGGAAAGATCCCAGCGGGCGATCTGCTCCAGGCGGGCGCGACGGGTGACCAGCGCGTAAGCGAAGTTGGGCGCGAAGGTCAGCGTCCCGCGGTGCTTGTGCATCGTCTCCATCCACAGCGTCGCGTTCTTGATGAATGAAATCGTGGGGATGTAGACGGCTGGCATGTGCACCACGATGGGGCACAGGACCATCCCGATGAGCCCCATGTCGTGGTAGAGCGGCAGCCAGGACACGGTCACGTCGCCGGGTCGCCACTGCAGGCCATCGTGCAGGATGGCCTTGGAGTTCGCCTTCAGGTTCCCGTGCGTCACCATCACGCCCTTGGGCGCGGAGGTGCTTCCGGAGGTGAACTGCAGGAACGCGAGGTCGTCGTCCGCCGGGTGCGACGGCGGGTCGATGAGCGGCACGTCGGCGCGCAGCTCGGAAGTGAAGATGACCCGGTCGAGGGTCGTCACCTTGCCGACGGCTGACCAGAGCACCTTGCCGACGCGCTCGCTGGTCACCAGCGCTTTCGGTTGCGCCACGTTGAGGATGCCCACCAGCGCGTCCATGAAGGCGTCCAGCTTCCCGAGCGAGACCGGGGGGTAGAGAGGCACCGGCACGACGCCCAGCCACAGCGCGGCGAGGAAGGTGGGGATGAAATCCTCGCCCTCGGGGATGACGAGCGCGAGGCGGTCGCCCTTGGCGAGGCCCATCGCGCGCAGATGGCTCGCGCGCCGGAGCGCATCCAGCCTCAACTGGTCGAAGGAGAGGGTGAGGTCCTCACCGGGCCCGCGGGCTCCGATGAAGGTGAATCCCCGATCAGTGATGCCGCGCGCCCCGTCGAGCGCCTGGACGACTCCGATCATATGGGCGCGTCGTGTAAGGGTTCAGGCAACCTGCGTCAAGCGTCGCGGCGCGAGGACTCCCACGCTGAGCAGACCGGCCACGAACCCTCCGATGTGCGCCCACCAAGCCACGCCCCCGAGCATTTCCGCCTGGCCGAGCGAGGCGACGCCCGACAGGAGCTGCATGGCGAACCAGATGATCAGGTACGCGACGGCCGGAATCTCCACGATCCACGGGAAGATGAACAGCGGCACGAACGTCACCACCCGGCTGCGCGGGAACGAGATCAGGTAAGCGCCCAGGACACCTGCGATGGCGCCGGAAGCTCCGACGGTCGGCACGGTCGACTCGGGCGAAAGCGCCACCTGGGTGAGCGCCGCCACCAGCCCGCAGCCCACGTAGAAGAAGAGGAAGCGCCCGTGCCCGAGCCGATCCTCGACGTTGTCGCCGAAGATCCACAGGTAGAGCATGTTGCCGATCAGGTGCAGCCAGCCGCCGTGCCAGAACATGCTGGTGAAGAGCGGCACGAAACGGGCCGGGTCGAGCGGGCTCCCGAACTGCTCGCCCCAGTGCACGAACGCGTACGGAGTCAGGCCGTAGTGCTGGATGAGCTGCGGCAGGTAGGGACCAAGGGCGGTCTCGTGCAGGAAGACCAGCACGTTGACCGCGATGAGGCCCACGGTCACCAACGGCGCCGTGCGCGACGGAATCGTATCCCGCAGCGGGATCACGGAAAGGTTGTAAGCGGTCGCGCGCCCGGCCGCCAGCGCGGCCCCCGATCGAGCAGCTTGACCAGCACGACCCCTGCCACGAACCCGCCGGCGTGCGCGAAGAACGCGACCCCTCCGGACTGCTGCGCGCCCAGCGAGGCCACGCCGCTGAGCAGCTGCAGCCCGAACCACAAACCGAGCCACACGACCGCGGGGATGCGGACGATGCCCAGGAAGATGGGCACCCAGGTGTACACGGACGCGCGCGGGTAGAGGACGATGTACGCGCCCAGCACCGAGGCGATGGCGCCCGAGGCGCCCAGCATCGGGATGCGGGAATCGGGCGCGATGGCCACCTGGGCCAGCGCCGCGGCGGCTCCACCGGCGACGTACAGCAGCAGGTAGCGGCCGTGCCCCAGCCGGTCCTCGACGTTGTCCCCGAAGATCCACAGGTAGAGCATGTTGCCGAGCAGGTGCAGCCAGCCGCCGTGGAGGAACATGGCGGTGACGACGGTGACCGCATTTCCGGCCGGGTCGGCGGTGAAGCGGGCGGGCACCAGCGTCCACGCCAGGACGTCGGCGCCGGACAGCTCCCAGAAGAACGCCAGCACGTTGGCGGCGATGAGCAGGTACGTGAGAGTGGGCCGGGTCGCGGAGGGGATGTCGTCGCGCAGCGGCAGCATCGGACCGCAAGCTTATGCATCGCCCGCGCCGCCGCCGTCTGGTACACGATGCGCCGATGCCGGCGACGCTCCTGCGAGGGGGAACCGTCCTCGCCATGGACGCCGGCCGCCGCATCGTTCGCGCCGACCTGCTGGTCGAGGAGGGCCGGATCGCCCGCGTCGGCAGAGGGCTGCGGGCGCCGCGGGGCGCGGAGCTGATCGACTGCGCGGGCAAGGCGGTGTTGCCCGGGCTGGTGCAGGCGCACGTGCACCTCTGCCAGGCGCTGTTCCGCAACCACGCCGACGGCCTCGAGCTGCTCGACTGGCTCGCGCAGCGGATCTGGCCGTACGAGGCGGCGCACGACGCGCGCAGTCTGCGCTTCTCCGCCCGGCTGGGCATCGCGGAGCTGCTCCTCTCCGGCACCACCTGCGTGCTGGACATGGCCACGGTGCGGCATACCGACGAAGTGCTCCGGGCGGCGGAGGAGAGCGGCATCCGCTACACGGGAGGGAAATGCCTGATGGATGCCGCCGGATCCCCGCCGGGATTGCGCGAGGAGACGCGCGCCGCGCTCGACGAGGCGGAGCGGCTCGGGACGCGCTGGCACCTGGCCGCGAGTGGCCGCATCCGCTGGGCGCTCTGCCCGCGATTCGTCCTCTCCTGCACGGACGAGCTGCTGCGCGGCGTGCGCGAGCTGTCGTCGCGCCATGGGTGGCTGGTGCACACGCACGCGAGCGAGAACCGCGCCGAGGTGGACGAGGTGCGCGCGCGGACGGGTGCCGACAACGTGGAGCACCTCGCGCGCCTGGGCCTTTCCGGACGGGGCGTGGTGCTCGCCCACTGCGTGCACGTGACGCAGCGCGAGGCCCGTCTGATGGCCCGCTCCGGGACGAGCGCCGTGCACTGCCCGGGCGCGAACTTGAAGTTGGCCAGCGGCATCGCGCCCCTGCCGCAACTCCTTTCGTCGGGAGTGAACGTCGCGCTGGGCGCCGACGGTGCGCCCTGCAACAACACGCTCGACGCCTTCCACGAGATGCGCCTGGCGGCCACGCTGCATTTGCCGGCCTTCGGGCCGCGCGCGATGCCGCCCGCGGAGGTGCTCGCGCTGGCGACGATCCGCGGCGCCCGGGCGCTCGGGCTGGAGCGCGAGATCGGATCGCTCGAGCAGGGAAAGCGCGCCGACGTGACCGTGGTGGATCTCCGCACGCCGCACGCCAGCCCGTCCGGCGAGGACCTGCACGGCACGATCGTGTACTCGGCGCGGGCTAGCGACGTGACGGACGTGCTCGTCGACGGCCGTCCGGTGGTGCGCGGAGGCAGGCTGCTCACGCTGGACGCCGGGGCGCTCGCCCGCGCCGCTCCGGCGGAGGTGGCGCGCCTGCTCCGCCGGGTCAGGAGGCCTCGACCAGATCGGCGAGCGCGGCGAGATCGGGAACGGTGACGTCCGAAGGGCCCGGTCGGGAGTGGGGCCGGCGGACGAACACGCAGGTGAGGCCCAGCTCCCGCGCGGTGCGCAGGTCGTAGTCCGCGTAAGCCGACACGTGCCACCAGGAGCGGTCGAACGGCTTGCCCAGCTTGCGCGATGCCGCTTCCCAGATCCGGCGGTCCGGCTTGTATGCCCGCACTTCCTCGGCGCAGATCCATGCGTCGAAGCGGAACCCGAGCTGCGCCTGGACCTGCTCGCCGTGCGCGCGGTCGCTGTTGGTGGTGGCGGCGAGCTTTGCCGTGCGCTGCATGCGCCGCAGCGCCTCGCGCGAGTCGGGGAAGAGCGGCCAGGTCCCCGCCTCGGCCCCCATCCGGGCGGCGCTCACCACGTCGATCCGGCGGACGCGCACCAGGCTCTCCGCGACGATCTCGGCGTAGGGGCGGAACCGTCCCTGCTCCAGCTCTCCCTGGACGTCGACCAGGCGGTCGAAATCGCGATCGCCGAGGCCGGCTCGCCAGTCGAGCACGGTCCCGAAGATGTCGAACGTCAGGAGCGAGGGCTTCATGGGCCTGGATTGACACGCCTCCCTTGCTCTGGCAACGGAAAGGCGCGATGCAGGAGATGAAGTTCTGCCCGAGCTGCGCGGCTCCGCTTCGCCCCCAGACGACGGAGGGACGCGAGCGCCTGCACTGCACGAGCGAGTCCTGCGATTATGTCTTCTACGACAACCCGGTCCCGGTGGTGGCCGCGCTCGTCGAGCATGGCCAGACGGTGCTGCTCGTCCGCGGCAAGGGATGGCCCGAGAAATGGTACGGGCTGGTGACCGGCTTCCTCGAGAAGGGCGAGTCGCCCGAGGAAGGCGTGCTGCGCGAAGTGCGCGAGGAGCTGGGCCTGCGCGGAGAGGTGATGTCCTTCATCGGCGCCTACCCGTTCGCCGAGATGAACCAGATCATCCTCGCCTACCACGTGCGCGCGCACGGCGAGATCGCCATGGGCGATGAGCTGGCCGGGGTGAAGGCCGTCCCGCCCGACAAGCTGCGCCCCTGGCCC
>VBKO01000369.1 GCA_005888115.1 Deltaproteobacteria bacterium | reverse complement strand
CGATCAAGGTGACGCGCGCGATCTTGTTTTTGGCCCGGATGTGGTCCACCACCGCGCCGATGTCGCGGATCACCAGGTACGAGCGGGAGACCGGCTTGTGGGCCGCGGGCGGCGCGTCCATGGCCTGCTCACGGGTGGAGAAGCCGTAGTTGCGCTTGTCGAACATGTAGACGACGTAGCCGTGGTTCACCATCCAGTCGGCCCACGAGTAGTCCTTGAACTGGAGGTCGAAATCGGGCGTGGAGGGGAAGGTCGCCCCGTGGACGAAGAGGACCACGTTGTCCTCGGTCGCCTTGGCTCCCTCCGCCATCTTCTCGCGGACGAACAGCTTGATGCCGGGGTCGACCGCGTCGACGTGGTAGTCACGGGAGAGGATCTTCGGCGCCGCAGGCGCGGCGAGCGGAGCGGCCAGGGCGGCGAGCGCGAGCAAGACGGTCTTCATGCGTGGGCCTCCTCTGGGGGAGGCGCGCACGCTACCCAATTTTACAAAAGCGGGCTAGGCCGACGCGCGCCGGGGAGCGACCGCGCAGCTGGCCTCCGTGTACTCAGGAAGCAGCTCCCGCATGGGGTGTTCGCCGCACGCCGGGCATTCGCGGTCCCGCGCATACTTCACTTCGCGGAAGCGCTGCTCGAGGGCATCGTAGAGGAGCAGCCGCCCGACCAGCGGCTCGCCCTTGCCGAGGATCACCTTGACCCCTTCGACCGCCTGGATGAGGCCGATCACTCCCGGCAAGACGCCCAGCACGCCCGCTTCCTGGCACGACGGCGCCAGCTCCGGCGGCGGAGGCTCGGGGAACAGGCAGCGGTAGCAAGGACGATCGCCGCCCGGGATGAACGTCGTCGCCTGTCCGTCGAACCGGAAGATGGACCCGTGCACGTTCGGCTTGCCGAGCAGCACGCAGGCGTCGTTCACCAGGTAGCGCGTCCCGAAGTTGTCGCTGCCGTCGATGATGAGGTCGTAGGGGCGGAAGAGCTCGAGCGCGTTCTCGCGGGTCAGCCGCACGCGGTGCTCGTCCACCGTCACGTCGGGGTTCAGCTTCTGGATGGTCTGGCGGGCCGACTCCGTCTTCGGCATGCCCACCCGCTCGGTGTCGTGCAGGATCTGCCGCTGCAGGTTCGACTCGTCCACCACGTCGTCGTCGACGATCCCCAGCCGCCCGACGCCCGCCGCCGCCAGGTAGAGCGCCGCCGGCGAGCCCAGCCCGCCCGCGCCGATCAGCAGCACCTTGGCCTTGAGCAGCTTCGCCTGCCCCGCCTCGCCCACCTCGGGGATGAGCAGGTGCCGGCTGTACCGGTTGCGCTGGGCGTGGGTGAGGCGGAACGGCACCTCGACCGGAAGTCCCGCATCCTTCCACGCGCCGTACCCGCCGCGCAGGCTGCGCACCTTCCGATACCCCATCTCCTGCAGGGTCCTGCCGGCGAGCAGGCTCCGCGTACCGCCCGCGCAGTAGAGCACCACGTCGGCGTCGCGGTCCGCGATCGTCTCCTCGATGCGGAGCTCCAGGAAGCCGCGCGGCACCTGCTTGGCGCCGGGCAGGATGCCCTGGTCCGTCTCGTCCTTCTCGCGCACGTCGATCACCGCGGGCCGCCGCGACTGCAGCTCCTTGGCCAGCTCCGCGGGAGTCACCTCCGGTACCTGGGTCCGGGCGACCTTGAGCAGCTCTGACTTCGTCTTTGCCTCTGCCATGGAACACCTTGGGATGCGTTTCGACCGGGACCGATTCTAGCGCGACCTTCCGGCGCTCGCTCGCCTCCCTGCCCCTCGAGTCGTTGCGCGCGCCGCCCGGCAGACTAGCTTCTCAGGAGGGAGGAGGGACAAGTGGGAGGGATCTGGCTCGTTCTCCATCTCGATGCGAAGAAGCGCGGGAGCATGGAGCAGCAGCTCGTCGCGCTCGCCAGACGGCTGCGGCAGGAGAGGATCCACACCACCATGGTGTTCGCGCGTCCGCCGGCGCCCTTCCCGGGAGATGCCCTGCGCGAGGCGGGCGTCACACTCCGCCATCTGGATTTCGACCGCTCTCCCTACCGCGTCGCCAACGAGGTGTGGTCGTGGATGCGCCTCGATCGGCCCCGCGTCGTCCATTTCCATTTCGTCGAACCGTACTCCCCTCTGGTGGCCGCCGCGCGGCTCTCGGGCGCGCGCGTCCTCATCCACGATCACCTCGCGCTCTCGCGCGGCGATCCCCTGCGCGTCGCGTACAAGCGGGTCCGGTCGTTGCTCTTGAACCGCCTGTTCGACGAGCGCGTGGCGGTCTCGTCGTTCGTGGCCCGCACCGTTCGCGAGGTCCACCGTGTTCCGGCCGCGCAGGTCTCGGTGGTGGACAATGCCGTAGAGGCCGCGCGGTTCGAGGGGACGGACGGGCGGCGCATTCGCGAGGAGCTGCGGGTGGGCGACGCTCCGCTCCTCGTCTGCGTGGCCCGCCTCGACCACGAGAAGGGCGTCGAGTGGCTCCTGCGCTCGCTTCCGCAGGTCGGCCAGGGCGCGCACCTCGCGCTGGTCGGAGAAGGTCCGCGCCTCGGCGCTTGGCGCGCGCTCTGCGAAAGCCTCGGGATCGCCTCGCGGGTTCACTTCCTCGGCCTGCGTCAGGACGTCGAGGAGATCCTCGCCGCGGCGTCCGTGGTCGTCGCCCCCTCCGCGCTCCACGAGGGCTTCGGGCTTGCCGCGCTCGAAGGGATGGCCGCCGCCAGGCCGGTGGTGGTGACGGATTCGGGAGCGATGCCCGAGATCGTGCAGGGCGCCGGGCTCGTGGTTCCCAGACAGGATGCCCCGGCACTGGCCTCGGCCATCGATCGCTTGCTGCGGAACGAGGTGCTCGCGCGCAAGCTCGGCGAAGCCGGACGGCTGCGGGCGCGCACCGTGTACGGCATGGACCGGTACGTCGAGCAGATGCTGTCGGTGTACCGCCGCCACCTGTTGCCGGCCGCCGGCGGCCGGCGCGCCGCCTGAGCGATCCGCGCCAGCTCAGGCAGCGAGGGTGCTGGGTCCCGGAACCACCGACCCCTTCCGCGGGATCCATTCGCGAAGCGGCGGCAGCTCGCCCGTCGCGCGCAGCGCGGCCAGGTACGCGAGCCCCGTCGCGGCGCCGCACAGCACCAGGCGCAAGAGGACCGGACCTTGCGCGAAGCGGAGCGCCACCGCGCCGACCGGCGCAGCCACCGCGGCCGCAAGCGCCTGCATCGCGAGCGTGCGCCAGGGGAGCAGGTGCCTCATGCCGCCCAGGAGCTGGCCGGCGCGCAGCAGCAGGATCCCCCGCGTGACGGCTTCGGCGGCTACCCAGCCGCCCATCGCGCCGCGCAGCCCGTAGAGGTGGAAGCCCGCCACGACCAACGGCACCGTCAGTGCGAGCTTCACCACCGAAACGGCCAGCACGAACCGGTTCTGCGCCCGCGCGCGCATCACGCCGTCGAGAGGAAGCGCGGCGAGCGGGATGGCGAGGATGGCGAGCCGGAAGATCGGCACCGAGTCGCGGTACCGCTCGGTGAAGAGGAAGATGAGCAGCGTGGGCCCGCACACGTAGAGCAGGGCCATCATGGGGATGAAGACGAAGGCGAGCCTCGCCACGGCCTCGCGGAAGAGCCGCGCGGGTCCCTCGCGGATGCCGTCGCGGTCGTGCTCGGCGATGCCGAGCTGCAGGATCTCCGAGACCGGGGTGTAGAGCATGTCGACGATGGGCAGGTTGAAGCAGCCCACGGCATAGATCGCGAACATGGCCGCCGTCACGCTCGCCGCCACGAAGTACTGGTGGAACTGTTGCTGCGGGATGATGATCGCGAACGCAAGGCCGAAGGGAAGCGCGTACGCCAACTGCCGCTTCAGGTGCTCCCGCGAGACGTGCAACCCGTGCTCGCGCAGCACCATCACCCAACAGGCCACCGCGCGGAATCCCGTCCCCGCCACGATGCCGGCCAGCGCGCCGCTGAGCGAGCGCGTGATCAGCGCCCCGGTGACGATCCCGATCGCTTGCGTCACTTCGTAGCCGAAGCGCAGCACCGCCGCGAGCTTGATGCGGCCTTGCGACATCGGGATGCAGTCCATGGTGCTGCCGGACAGGAAGAGCGCGGTGAAGAGCGCCACCCAGCCCATCTGGGCCGCCAGCTCGGGCTTGTCCATGCGCAACGCGATTCGCGGGCCGAACAGGTAGAGCAAGGTCCCCGCGCACACGCCCAGCGAGGTGGTCACCAGGAGCGCGTGGGCGATGAAGTACCGGCGGCGCTCCGGCTCGCGCGGGACGAAATAGATCAGGCTGGGCGTCAACCCCATCGGCAGCACCACGCCGAGAGTGGTGCACCACAACCAGGCCAGCTTGAAGGTGCCGTAGGAAGCGGGCACCAGGACGCGTGCCAGGACCAGCGGGGTGCTGAAAGTGACCACCGCGATCGCGAAACGCGCGATCATCAGCGGCCCCGCGCGCCTCAGGATCGATGCCTGGCCGTTCAACGTCCCTCCCGGCGCCGATGGTGGGCAGCGCGGGCGCGTTCGGCAACGGGCAGCGTCCGCAAGGTGTCGCAAAAAGGAAGGCCGGGGCTCCGAAGAGCCCCGGCCTCCAGGTCCGACGGACGACTTTCCTTATGCCGCGATGCGGCGGCGGCGCAGGAGGGCGAGGCCGAAGAGCGGCACCAGGAGCCACGCGCTCTGCGGCCC